>JACPWH010000137.1 GCA_016197185.1 Ignavibacteriota bacterium | reverse complement strand
GCTATCTTCGGTGATTCTAAAGCACTGAAAACTGCGAGCCAAGTAACGGAGGTAATCTTAGCGTGTGGAGGGGTGGTGCAGTTATTAAAACACGTAACCGGACGTGAAAGTCCATTTACGGCAACAACGCGAACAGGGCAATGGAGATTGTTTCCTAATCAGATTGAATACGCCAGGCATACCCCCCATTATGATGCTTTTCCATCGGGACATATTGCTACTGCAATGGCAACTATGATTGTTATATCAGAAAATTACCCTGAGCAGAAATGGATAAAATATATAGGTTATCCGGCAGTGGCGATGGTTGGAGTGGGATTAACTACTACAAGTATTCATTGGGTGAGTGATTTCCCTCTCGGTCTTGCTTTGGGGTATAGTTTCGGGATGTTGATTGCTCATCAGTTTGATGAACCCAGACAACTGCAATCTCAATCTTCAAATTTGTTGATTCCCAAAACAGGCTTGACAATGCTTAATGGTTCGCCTGCATTGCTGCTATCGTGGGAGTGGTGAGTACATTGTGTTATTCGCAATATTTCGCTATGAATTCATCTGCTTCAGGGAATCCTAAGCTACTTGCTTTTAACCAATCTGTGCAAGCACCGTCCTTATCTTCAAGCCAATATTTTGCAACACCTCTGCTGCTAAATGCTCTTGAATAATTTGGCTTCAGTTCGATTGCTTTAGTATTATCATCAACAGAACCTTTATAATCTTTCAGCCGGAATTTTATCAAACCTCTGTTACAAAAATTTTTTTCATCTTTAGGATTAAGTTCGATAGCTTGATTTATATCATCAATAGCACCTTGATAATCCTCAAGCATACTTTTTGTATTTGATCTGTTGACATACATCTTTGATTGTTTACGGTTAAGATTAATAGCACTATCCAAATCTGCAAGTGCTCCGTGATAATCTTTGAGTAGATATTTATCATATCCTCGATTATTATATGCCCAGGCATCTTTTGGATCAAGCTCGAGTACTTTAGTGAAATCTTGTATGGCTCCGGTGTTATCACCAATATTACCTTTTGCCAAACCTCTTCTTAAATAAATTAAAGCAATATTTGGGTTAAGTTCAATTGCTTTATTGTAATCTGTAATGGCACCTGAATCGTTTTCCATCATAAATTTAGCATACCCTCTGTTATTAAAAGCCTCTGTCTCTTCGTTGTTGGGATTAAGTTCTATCCCTTTGCTAATATCTGCAACTGCACTTCGGTAATCTCCCTGCTGAACCTCTACATTTCCTCTGAGATAATATGCATCTGCATAATTTGAGTCAAGCTGAATAGCTTTTTCAAAATCTTTGTTTGCATCCTGAAAGTTACCAATAAAATATTTAAGGCCACCTCGAGCAAAATATCCCTCTTTATATTGAGGGTTAATTTCTATTGCTTTATTTAAATCGGAAATAGAACCTTCCGTATCATTAAGCATATTCTTTGAAAATGCTCTCTCAGCATATACATCATACAAATTGGGATTAAGATCTATTGCTTTAGTGAAATCTAAAATAGCACCACTATAATTGTATTGCAAATTTTTTACAAGACCCCGATTTCTATATGCTTCTACATTATTCATATTACTTTTTATAGCCTTATCATACTCCTTAATAGCCCCTTGATAATCTTTCAGATTTTGCTTAGCAAACCCTTTCTGAAAATATTTTTCAGCATTTTGGCCCAAACTTTCACCGAAGAAAGAAATAATAAAAATTAAAAGCAGAAACATCTTCTTCATATTCTCACCTTGCGGATATTGATTGAGTTTTGAGAAAATTATATCCCGATTATTGATTGCAAACCTACCTAATCAACTTCACGATATGCAAGATACAACAACAAGTGAAATACACCAACTATGTACATATTGGTTCAAAAAATAGTAGAAAAACTTATTCAGATTAAGTATGAATAAATGTATCGTTAAACATGTCTAAAAATCTTATTTTCCTATGACATAAGTCATTTTTCCATAATTATTAATTACTTACTTTTGAACTGTTCAGCGGAGTGAAATATTCTAACCATTTTACTTTTTTTACTATTTATGAGGTTCTTAATGAACAGGCAAAAGGTATATTTCAGCATAGCAATCACTGCCATGTTGATGATTATTGCAAGTGCAACAAGTGTACTTGCTTCAGAAGGCGGAATTACAGGGAGAACAATAAGCGGATGCAGTGGAAATGGTTGTCATAGTGCCCAAAATACAGCTACAACTGTAAGTGTTCAGGGCTTGAGCGGTACTTCCATAACAATGTCTCCAAATGAGACGCGTACATTTACAATTTTGGTAGCTCATGCTACACAGCCGAAAGCAGGGATAGATATTTCGGTTAAGAATTCAGGCGGAAGCAATGTGGGTACACTTGCACCGGTAGCATCGTTGAGATTACAGGCAGGAGAATTAACCCATACAACTGCTCATCCCAATATTACAGGTGCAGGGGCTCCCTTTACGTTTACATGGACAGCTCCGGCTGCACAGGGGGATTATTTACTACGAGCATCAGGCAATGCAATTAATAATAATGGGAATGAGGACGGTGATTTTTGGAATTTCATGAATACAGTTACAATTACTGTTGCAGCCTCATCAGTAACTTTGAATGCACCTAATGGAGGGGAAACACTATGCAGAGGGTCGCAAACAAATATTACGTGGACATCTTCTATTAGCGGAAATGTAAAGATTGAATTTACGACCGACGGTACAAACTTTACAGAAATCACTACTGTTCCCGCCTCTCCTGCAAGCTATGCGTGGACAATTCCTACAACTCAAGCAACAGGCTCCACGTATAAAATAAGGATTTCCGATGCTACAAATGCTACTGTAAACGATATGTCTAATGCTAACTTCTCAATTCTGTCAACTCCTTCAATCGTTACTCAGCCGAAGTCAGACAGTATTTGTACAGGAAGTCCGATTGCACTTAGCATTACAACTGATAATCCAACAGGCTATACTTATCAGTGGCGTAAAAATGGGAATATCATTACAGGAGCTACAGAAACGGCATATTCCATTACATCGGCTACAGCCGCCGATGCAGGAAGTTATGATGTTATTATTACGGGATGTTCCCCTCTGACAAGCAATGCTGCGACCATAATAATGAACACAGCACCGGCTATAACCTCCAACCCAAATGATACGACTGTTTGCCCGGGAAGTGCAGTTACATTTTCAGCAAGCGCAACAGGTACAAATCTGACATATCAATGGAAGCATAATAACACAAGTATCAGCGGAGCAACAAATGCAACATTGGTACTTCCGACAACTACGACAGCAGATACGGGAAGCTATATATTGGTAGTAAGCGGGAAGTGTAACCCGGCACAACCAACAAATGCAGCATTTCTACACTTTACTCCTCCTCCTGCAATTAACAAACAACCACGTGACACAACTGTATGTTTGGGCGAGGCTGTACAATTCTCTGTTGTAGGAACAGGCAACGGGCTTACATATCAATGGCAGAAAAACGGGACAAACATTGACGGAGCACAATCAAGCAATTTGGTTATTCCTTCTGTAAGTGCTGGGAATCTTGGCAGCTATACTGCGATAATTAAAAACTCATGTAACCTTACTGCAACAAGCACAGCAGCAATACTCAATGCTCGCGAATCGGTGGCAATTACAGAAGAACCCAGAGACACTGCAGTCCAAACCAACCTAACTGCTACTTTCAATGTAAGAGCAACCGGAACAGATGTAAGGTATCAATGGATGAAAAACAACATAAATCGACCGGGTGATACTCTCCCTACATTAACTATTGCGAATGTAAAGCTATCTGATTCAGGCAATTATAAATGTGTAGTGAGGAATCTTTGCGGTATCATAGAAAGCTCAGTTGCAAAATTGACGGTAACAGCCCCTCCGGCAGGAGCAGCACTTGCTCTTAGCACGGGTACTGTAGATTTTGGATGTAATAAAGTAAAATCAACAAAAGATTCCATACTTACGAATGTTGTATTTAATGGTGGTGGGCAACCCTTGAATGTAACAGCTGTTACAATTTCAGGTGCAGACATGGCAGACTACTCAATTGTAAGTGGGGGCAACACATTTACACTTGCTCCAAATGAAAAACATACAATCACATTGCGCTTTACACCTTCATCCAAAACAGTAAAGAATGCTGCAATTGAATTTACAAGCAATAGTACAACCTCATCACCAAAACTTGTTCTTACCGGGAAGGGATGTGCAGGAACAATTACAGCATTTAAAGAGAATATTGGTACTATACAAGTTGGTGCTAAGCTGGATACAACTGTTAAAATCTGTAACACAGGCGATTTCAATCTGGTAGTTTCAAGTATCACAATCGGAGGTACAAACGCTGCAGAGTTTACTCTTGGAAATCTACCAACCTTCCCGACAGTTATTAAGCCCGGTGATTGTTTAACGGTGGGAGCAAGTTGTATGCCTATAGCAACAGGAATCCGTTCTGCTGAGATTTCTATTAAAACTGACGAAGGGGATTTTACAATTTCCTTGGAAGCAACTGCAACTCCTTCCACAGGTGTGGATGAAGCTACAACTATTATGAGTGGGGTTTCGGTATATCCTAATCCATCTGTAGGAAATGTGGTGTTTACAGGTGAGGTTGAAGCACCTATGCCAATCAACGTCAGGATTTTTGATGGGTTGGGTAACGCTGTATATCAGACAACCATAGGTGTAACTTCTGTAGGATCATTCAACTTTGCATGGGATGGTTCAAGTAACGGCAGTAACAATTCAAATGGAATTTATACCGCTCTCTTGACTATCGGTGTTCAAAGAGTAAGAGTACCATTCGTAATTCTGAGGTAAACTGAAAAACAAGATCAATAACTATAAACTCTTCCGGCGTTCTACGAAAGTCGGAAGAGTTTTTTTATTAACAGGCATGATTTAAGAAGTGAAGTATGGGCGAGGTCATTTCATCTTTAGCGGAGGTTTTGCAAACCCATTGATAGATAAGAAATGGTATAATCAGGATAAATTCTCATATTCTCTCCACCAGAGTATAATAATCATGGATACTGTCGGTGTGAATATTCAAAACACCTGCACGAACCAAGCGTACAAGAAGTCGAGCAGCCCGCCGCTCGGAAATATTTACCAATGCAGCAAAATCTTTGACAGTAGCACGTTTATTTTTCTCGATAAAAGTAAAAAGACCGCGTTCTTTATCACCGATACTTAATGTAAGTGGTTTTGCATCAGGATTGCGGCTTTGCAGAATACGTATCATCTCACGGCTTGCGCTAACAGATTCTTCCCCTTGGCGGATATAGACTTTCTTCTCATGGAGTTTTTCATCGGGCATACTGTTCACTCTGTGCGGCTTATAGTCGCTTTCGTGAACATGAACTACCACAACATCTTTAAATTCAATTTCGATAATTTCTATAAGTGGTTCAATTATCGGCTCGATGAAGAATGTACATGCATGAACGATTTGGGCAATTTCTTCTTTCTCGCTTTTTACTCCGACAATACGTTTATCATCATCAACACCAATAATTAAAAAACCACCTTTAGTATTGGCAAAAGCAGCAATTTCTTTAGCAATTTTTTCTGGGGAGGTGAATTTTCTCTTAAATTCAACAGTAGTGGATTCACCGTCTGAAATCAATTCTCTTAATTCATTTCGGCGCATTAGGATAGTGCTTTCGGGGTGTTGAGAGAAGGTTATTTCAACATTTGGAACGCACTGAGCGGTTCTTTATTGTTGAATCCGAAAACTTGTCGATTCAGGTTTGGAAAGCCATTCTGACAATGTTTGGGCATTACGGTCTTTATCAGAAAGGATAGGATTGGAAATTCCCCATTCGATTCCGATTGATGGGTCATCCCATCTGATACCGGATTCTGTTGCAGGGTTATAGATTGCAGTACATTTATACTGAATTTCCATTTGGTCAGTACGAGCCAAGAACCCGTTAGCAAAGCCGGGAGGCACCCATACTAAACGTCTATTCTCACGTGAAAGTTCTATTGTACACCATTTCCCGAGAGTTGGTGAATCAGGGCGAATATCAACTTCTACAAGTAATGCTTCACCATGAATTACTCGAAGCAATTTACCCATTGGGGCATCCCATTGAAAATGCAATCCACGCAACACTCCCTTTGCCGAGCATGAATGATTCTCCTGTAAAAATTCTATAGGCAAACCAAGTTTGGAGAATTGATCGGCACGGAAAGATTCCATAAAAAAACCGCGGGCATCTGAATAAATATCAGGAATGATTACCTTTATTCCGTTTAGGTGTTCGGTTTCAATTCTAAAGCCCATAGTGTTTTTATGAGTGGAAATAATTTTTGAAAATTGAGCGGCGGTTGGCAATTTATTTTCTTATTCAGACCATTCAAGTTGAAACTGTTCTGTAACAACTTTTTCTGTTAATCCATGATTATGTTGAGTAAAATCATCTATATCGAAATTGCAAACGAGTGCTTCAACAACAGTTTTCCTATTTTCAATATTACCGCCACTATGATAAAAGTGATCTTTGGTAACTATATTGAATTTATCCCAAAATCTATGTATCATTTCATTTTCTCTCCAATCGTTATGATGCCATGTGGAGAGAATAAATTTTGCATCTGTGTTGCATAATAGATTAAATAGCATTTCTTCATCTTGTAATCAAAATCAAGTAGAGGTGTCAAGGCATCTGAAAGGGCAATTACTAAAGAGCTTGAAAACTCATTTGAAATTACAAAAGTACCTTGAGCGGGTACGGTTCCGCTAAGTGCAATAGCCTGGACGGCCCCACTGTCTGGTGTAAGTTTTAGTGAATAGTTGTCAAGCCCTTCGTTTACAAGATAATGTTTCATCATAGTAGAAGTAATTGTTTTTTGTTGTATTCCTTTGTAAAAATTAATAATGTGAGGATTCGTATCATTGAGTATGGCATTTTTATATCCCGCATTGAATGCTACAACTCCTGTTCCAAGAAATGGTTCTATCCATTTACCCGTAACTTTTGGAGCAATATCCATAATCCAGGGAACAAGCTTTGTTTTAATACCTTGACTTTTAATTGGTGGGATGATTATTTTCATTTTGCTTTCCTGACTGATGATTTAGCTACTAACTTTTCCCATAAATCTTTTCTACCTTTAAATTCCAAAAAATCTTTTAATGTTGTAATCTTGATTGGTTTACTATCCTTAATCATTGTTGCATGACCATAATTTATCCAGTATTCATCAAACCATTCTTCACCTAATTTACTGAAAATTCCATTCTCATTTCTTAGATCATCAATATCAATAATTGACCCTATATTTGCTGTATTACCTGATCCTTGTTTGTCGCTTGCAATCTTCCACTTTTCAGATGCAAAAAATTCGAAGTTCTTAATAACCGAAGTAATAGCTTGAATGTTCTTCACAGTAGTAACATCACGTTCACCTACCTTTTTATTTGGAGTCTCATATTCTTCTTGAAGCTCTTGGACTTGGTAAATCGCTGTTTCCTCAATACTATCTGAAAAATCAATTCGAGTATAAATTACCCCCAAGCAAAAATGTCCCAAATATTGATTGTATGGAAACTGGATGTTTTTATCTTTATCACGTTCCTTGAAATAACCACCATGACTTCCCAAAGTAAAACCAGCTGTTTTATGATTACGTCTGAAAGTTGTTTTAATATCGAGTGCAAATTTTATTTTTTCATTTTTCTTATGAACAAATGTTAAATCTGGATACCAGTTTTGTTTTTCAGCAAGAATGATATTATATCCTATACTTTCTGCAAACTCTATAATCTGAGGAAAGATATGTATCTCAAGTATCTTTGATACAATTTTTGTGTCGGATGAAATAGTGTAAATATTCTTATATACATCAATAAATCCTTTTACTGTCCATTCTCCGGAATCTGTAGAAACATACTTTTCAAGTTTCCTTGCAAATTTGTCAAGCTCTTTCTTAAAGTTCAATTTGAATTTATTTGTATCGGTTAATTTCATAATTCAGGTTAAGGTTAAGGTTAAGGTTAAGAATAAATTACACTCATTTACAAAATAGGAATATTGCTACAAACATTTAGTGTAAATACTTGCAACCTGATACTCACTCCACCAAAACAACATGATTGAAAATTTTGTTCGAGGTTCTAATTATACTATAATATACACCTTTTACCAACGATTCGGGAAGATTACAGGAAACTGGTTCATTGCGCCCGTTAGGAGGCAGAATGGATGTAAAAGCTCTTTCACCATTTACAGTAAATAAGGAAATTGATGCTATTTCATCATCTGAGCATACAAACAATTGCCTTCCAATTGAATAAATATTTGTTGAAGTTACTTTCTTATCCTGTTCAGTAACATCAGTAGTGTTATCCCAAACGAAAAAACCTGCATCTGTTGCCATATATAGTTTTTCCGTATTAGGGGAATCACCTACAAACTTCATCATCCATACATTACGATGTATTTCAGGAGACGGTGCAACCCATGGAATATCCTTATCGATTGCTGTCCAAGTACTTCCGCCATCGATAGAACTATTGACCATACCAGCACCATAAATGATATATTGTATGCTGTCGCTGGTTGGATGGGCAAAACCACCTACAAATACTTCTTCATTTCCCGGAAATTGATGCATTGCGACAGTCCAAAGGCTTGTATCTTGAAGTCCGGTCGGATTCCAACTTTCTCCTCCGTCGGTAGTTTTATAAACACCACCGTTCGGGCGGTCACCATAGAAAAAATATGCTACAATAGTATATGCAATTAACGGATTGTTAGGACTAAAAATAAAACGTGGAATTTCCGTGCTGTTGAATCCTCTCAGTTGAGAGGTTTTCTTCCATGAATTTCCGGAATCAACTGATTTAAAGATCAAACCTGATGTTGCTCCTGCAAATAATATGTTCGTACTGTCAGGGCGGATAGCAATGGCGCAAAGCTGTTGATTTGGGATATTGAACGTTGAGATTGTATCCCAAGTGATACCAGCATTTATACTTTTAAAAACACGGTTTGACATATTATCCGCAGTATAAATTACATTAGGATTGTTTGGATCGCACACTAAAGCCTCGCCTGACATTTGGAAACGTGTGGGCTTTTCAGGGTCAAAAACTGTTTCCCATAGTGCTCCGCCATTTGTACTGCGCACAATACTGCCAAATATTCCTCCTGCAAGCACAACATTTGTATCTGATTTATTAATCAGAATATTGGAAAAGCGTGATGTGCCGCCATAAAAATCGACAGGATAGGAAGTCCATGTTACTCCTCCATCATCAGTACGATAGATTGTACGCCCAAATCCACCAACCACAATTGCTTTTGGATTCAGCGGATTAGCTGAAAATCCATAAGTTGATCCATCAATCAATCGTCGCCAATGATTTTCTGCATTCGCAGAACCAATCATAAGAATAAGTGCCAGTAAAACAGTACGGAATAACATAAAAATATCCTTCTGAATAGATTAAAAAAGGGCGTACTCGCATTATAGCGGGAACGCCCTGAAGAATTTTAAACACCGCCTTAAGATTGGATTACTTCACAACAACCAATGAGCGTGTGAGCGAATGTGTACCTGCTGTAAGAGTGTAATAATACATTCCTGCCGGTAATTCTGTAGAATCAAAATCTGCAGAATATGTTCCGGTATTCATTGCTCCGTTTGCAAGCTCGTTTACAACCTGACCAAGTGAGTTAACTACTCGCAAGGAAACAGTAGAAGGTGCTTGTAAAGAGAATGTAATTTTCGAAGTATTTTGTACCGGATTTGGAGTTACTTGACCGAGCGAGAAATTCTTTGCTTCATCGGAAAGAGTTTCAACTGAAGTAGATGCTCCTGTTACAATTCCTGTAACTCCCATAAGATAATTTATTCTCAATGGTACATCTACAAGAGAAGGATAATTTGCAGCTAAATTTGGGTTTGAACTGCTTGGATAAATAAGATTTGATTGTTTATAGATAAAATCATCAGGTTTACCGTCAACGTGAACAGCTAAATAACCGAGGGTTTTAGTAGCATCAGTTTCTCCCCACATGTGTGTTCCCAACATACGCATTGTATCTGTAACATCTCCCGGGTATAAAATAAACCCGAACATTTTATTTCCTGTAACTTCCCAAGGTGGGGTGATTTTAATAATTACATCAGTTCTGCCGTTTTCAGTCAAAGCATTATTTATATCATCTGCTGGTATTTCAATTTCATCTCCAATTTGTTCAAAATCGGATGTTGACACAGAAAGTTCAGCTCCGGCAGTTGTTCTAAGTTTTTTTGAGGTTTGATAAGGAACTAAAACAGCATTTTCTTTCACACGTGGGAATGGAGTACCGTCAACGTGTTTAAGGAAAGTAAATAATGATACTGCAATTGAATCAATTTTAAGTGTTCCTTTAGGCGCAAAAGCATCAAAGAACTGAGCAAATCCATAAACATTGCGTGTTCCATCTTGAAGGGCTATTGGTCTGACGGGTAAGTCGTAAATTCCTGTAAGGTTAACTTCGTTTGGGTTGTTGATGTTTACCATTACTGTAGCGGTATCGCTTGTGTCTCTGTCGCTGAAATCAACAATTCTTTCACCATCTTCAATCAATAAATAATTTGGAATATTTGGTTTGGTAATAGATTGTGAATTATTCGAACCGGGAAGATAAATAGAAGTTGTAGCTGCGTTAGAAAATCCTACAAAATCTGCATGCGAATTTAATTTTTGATTCGGCACGGAAGAGAGGTAAACCCTTTTTTGAGTTTGTGCCATTCCCATAGACACAATACCCAAGATTAGAACAAGAAGAACGGTAAACTTTTTCATTTTTATTACTCCTAAAGTAAAATAGTTTGAAGAGATATTTTAATTAACAACGTAACATAGACAAACAAAACTACGATTTGGTTACATTTTGGGCAAAGGTTTTTTACATGAACTGAGTCAAAACAGCAAAAAGTGCCGAAGTTTTGGTAATTTCGTACCTTGAAAAGCATAATTTTAACATAAAAAATAATAATGATAGCGAAAATATGAATACGGAAAATATCGAGAATCAACTAAGAATTGCAATTGGAGAGATAGTAGATAATGATTTTGGTAAAACACTCAATGAACTTGGTGCAGTTCATTCCGTTAATGTAAAAGACGGGGTTGCTGAGATTCTATTGCAACTTGTTCCACCACTCCAATGGATAGCTCCTACAATTGATAAAGAATGTTCGGAAGCGGTTCAGGTTATAGCCCCCAATCTTCGTCCGGCTGTATTTGTACGTGAGAAAGAGGTGCATCGTACCGGTTCGAAAAGTGTATTACCTTCGGTGAAGAATCTTATTGCTGTGGCATCAGGCAAAGGCGGAGTAGGCAAATCGACAATTGCGGCAAATATTGCTGCAGCCCTTGCTATGAAAGGAGCAAGTGTAGGATTGCTTGATGCTGATATATACGGTCCAAGTGCACCCACAATGTTCGATATGGCAAATGCGCAGTTGGAAGCCGAAAAACTTCCTGACGGTAGAATTATTGGTCAACCAAACGAACGGTATGGTGTAAAGATTGCTTCGATAGGATTTGTAATGCAACGTGACCAAGCTGCAATTTTAAGGGGACCGATGCTTGCCGGATATTTCAATACATTAGTGGAGCAAATTAATTGGGGAGAACTGGATTTTTTAGTGTTTGATTTACCTCCAGGAACCGGTGACATTCAACTAACACTTACTCAACGTGTTCCGCTTACCGGTGCGGTAATCGTTACAACTCCTCAAGAAATATCATTGGTAGATGTACGTCGGAGCATTTCAATGTTCCGTAAGGTGAATGTAGAAATACTCGGGATAATTGAAAACATGAGCTATTTTACTCCACCGGAACTCCCAGAAAATAAATATCATATATTTGGAGAAGGCGGAGGAAAAAAAGTTGCCAATGAAAATAATGTTCCACTTTTGGGAGAAGTGCCGATAACTCTCGGAACACGAGAAGGTGGGGATGAAGGCTTGCCGGTTGTTCTGAATCCTGAGGAGTTTTCTCAAGGTGAGGTTTTGCGCAATATAACTGCACGGTTAGTGAGTGAAGTGCGTTTAGCCAATTTGCGTTCAAGTGAGCAGCCGATAATACAAATTTCCCTCTAATTCTGAATAATAATGGAAAATACACCTTCTGAAGATTATACATATTCGATTGAAGAGCGAATTATAGGTGCACTCCAAGAAATTCGACCATATTTACAGCAAGATGGCGGTGATGTTGAGTTTGTTCGGTTCGAAGCAGATACACACGTAGCAGAAATACGCTTGCTTGGAGCATGTAAAACCTGCCCCATGTCTATGATGACGTTGCGTGGAGGAATTGAGCGGTTTTTGATAGCTGCTGTCAAAGAAATCCGTAGGGTCGAATCGGTTTTTTAAGATTACCCATCAATATTTTTAATATTTTTTTGCTCAATCAAAAAAGAATCGTATTTTTGTATTCCCTTTTACGGAAAAAGGGCGGTTAGCTCAGTTGGTTTAGAGCGCCTGCCTTACAAGCAGGATGTCGGGGGTTCAAGTCCCTCACCGCCCACTTTCAAGATTACACGTTGTTGATAAATACTCTTATTTTTCAATAACTTCCAAAATGTAAAAAGCAGGAATCCAGTTATGAGGATTCCTGCTTTTTAGTTTAGTACTACTTCTACTTCAAATTATTCGTATCTATTTTTTGCAGCACTTATTAAGAAATGCCTAAAAATGATAGGTTTAATCGTAAGCTAAAAAGAACTCACATCATCCTCTTACATGCCTCAAATACTTCCGAAACTTCTATCCTTCTGATACACTTGAATTCATCCGCACCGGTAAATTGACAATGAGCCGGGCGTGGCGAAAAGTAAAAACACGGGCTGCATGGCAAATCATGCCGTACCACTTCGTGGCGAACATGCCATGGATGGGTATGGACATGAGAAGTATAACCGAAAATTGCTACAAGCGGTATTTGTAATGCAGATGCAACGTGCATCAACCCTGAATCATTTGATATAAAAAGATCGCAACGTTTCATAAGGGCAATGCTTGCCATAAGTGAAGGGACTTTTACTAAAGTAGCAGTTGCG
Organism: Ignavibacteriota bacterium; assembly: GCA_016197185.1. Classification (GTDB taxonomy): domain Bacteria; phylum Bacteroidota; class Ignavibacteria; order Kapaibacteriales; family UBA961; genus JADJXV01. The sequence goes on along the minus strand of JACPWH010000137.1, from coordinate 3,324 downwards.
TTGCTTGCACTTACGATTTGTTCATTAAGTTCACTCTCCTCAGGACCTCCGAAGATGAGAATCCTTGCATTATACTCCCTGTTGAGAAGTATGGAGAGATCTGCATATTTTTTCCAATCCCATCGTTTGTTGATTTGATTCTTAAATGTTGCAGAACCGGCATGAATTCCTATATTCCTTTGTTTGTCGGAATTGGGAAGATTTTTCATGAGCCATGTTTGGGCAGGAATCTCGTCTTCGGGCAATACATCAATATGAAGCGGAGGTATGTCTTTTGGAATCTTTACACCTATGAGTTCTACAAGGTGACAATTTTCCTCAACATTATGTAATGAATCATCTTCTTTCGTTCTATCAGTAAGCAAAAATGGTAGAGAACTTCTATTGAGATGCAGATAGTCTGTTCCGATTCTTTTCCGCGCACCGATCATGAAACTCAAGATATTATATTCACGGCGGTTTGCCGGAAATACAGTAATCGAGACATCGTATTTATTACGACGAAGTTTACGCAAGAAACTCAACGTGCGAACGGTTCCTTGCTTTACAAAATCCCAATGATACACCTTATTAATTTTTTCGGAACGGTCGAATATATCCGCCACCCCCTTGAACATTGTAAGAATATCAATCTCTGCATTTGGAAATTGCTCGCTAAGCAATTGCAAAGCAGGTGTAAACATAATCGCATCACCAATACCTGAAAGGGTAATAACCAAAATTTTCATTCATTTCTTTCTACAATGATATTGACTGTCCGGCTGTAAAAACGTCCTTCGGGCAGATCATTTGTATATGTTCGGGTATCTTCGCCGGCACCTTGAATTTGCGCTGACGAATTTTTGACAGAAAGTGCTTTTGCTGCTGCAGCAGCCCTGCGCTCTGAAAGCTGTTTATTGTGAGTTTCTTCGCCCATACGGTCTGTTGTTCCCGTAACAGTAACCTTAGCAACTCCCTTGAGACGTTCTTTGATAAAATTAATTATTCTTTGATTTTCTTGCAGAATGTCAGCATTGTCGAATTCAAACAAAATGAGTGAGTATTGATCAATGATTTTTGTACCGTGACGTTCCGAATTACTTTTTGCTATCGAAATCACTTTTATTGGGACTGTTTGCTCCTCATCGGCTGTTTCACCATTGTTGTTTTCAGTATGAAGTGATATATCAAGCGGCTGGGCACCTTTACGATTGATTTTATTTTCTTCAATTTTAACTTCGATAGTTTTCGGAAGTTTATTCTTACCTGACTCTTCAGAGATTACAGTTCCGTTTTGTGCTAACTGAGTTGAATATTCCTTTACATTTGCCCTATTTTCTATAGTGGGACGCAAAATAATGGATTGATAGAGTGATTGGAGCGAAGTATCACTTGTAAATACTGGAGCAAGAATATCCAAATCATTTGAGGTAATTTCCACTCGACGATTTTCTTCTGAACCGTCGGGAAATTGTTCGTTCGATGGGTGTGAAGGAAGTTTCCTTGAATTCACTTTCATTCTATCCGCTGAAATCTTCCATGTATTGAGTAAATATTCATAAACAACATCTGCTCTTGTTTTGGAAAGTAAAGCATTCTCCTTTTCTGCAGGCTCACCTGAGATACATCCGGTAATTGTAAGTTTTGCTTCGGGCTTGGATGTCATTCGCCTGCCAACTATATTGAGCAGATGATAATATCTGTCGAGCGTACCGGAGGCGTGGAGTTTGTCAACAGAAAATTTTTCTCGATCTGAATCGGAAAGTCTATTATATCGTGCAGGTAATATAGATGAATTTTGATCGAAAAATACATAATTAAGCAGGGGGGTGAGGCGGTTGTTAATAATTTCTTCAAGAATGACCGAATCTAATCGAACTTCGTCCCGATTGGGTAATACTCCAAATGACTCAAAGGTGAGTTTTGCAGGGGATCTGGGGACTTCTCGCACATAATGTTCGGATACATGAAGAATCCTAAAATCACCTACATTTTCATTTTTATATTGTTTGTCCACTAATGCAATCGACACGGGCATATTCGAGGCAATTTGATGCTCAATTGTATCACGGACAGTAATTGTATCGTAAATATATGTACGAGGACCTGCTACTGCCGGAGAAAGCATCAGCGCAACTCCGGCTCGAAGTGAACTTACATTCCAATCTACGGCATTAGTTACCGGAGCAAGCGGTATGGAGTAGAATACTTCCGGCTGAAAATAAAATTCTTTAGTAATTTGAAAAATATAACTAAGCCCCAGAAGCGATGTTAGTTGCATTGATGAAGCTCCTGGCAGAGGACCGATTCCACGCCCGAATCTTCTTTGCCCCGAAATAAATACATCAGGACCCGGTTTTGTAATTTCTGTTTCAACAACAAAAGTGTTGGATACCACCGAGCCAATCCGAAATCCTCCGTGGACTCGAAAATGTGATGATAAATTATAGCTCAATATCGGTTCGATTCCTATAGAAGACAATGACACATCAATCCGATGAGTAAAAACTCCTTCCGTAGGCACACCTGCATTGATGAACGTTGTAGGTTCGTCGGCAGATAATAATCCGCTATAATTGTGATATGCACCCCGAATACCAAGTCTGAACGAGTTGCTTAATGGAAAGTCAGCTAAAGCTCCAAACGCGAAGCCGTCTCCATTACCTTTTTCATATTTTACTTTTTCAGGTTCGTCATATCCGGGTAACTGATGAAAATCAGCTGAATGTATATTATAGGAGTAATGTGTGAAAATTCCGAAGAAAGTGTTAGTAATAAGTGGCTGAGCTGTGGCAGTTATTAATGGTAATAAAAATAAGGCGGCAGCGAAACGGAGAATCTGCATAGAGGATTAATTTAAAGATTAGGGATAAAAAACGGGTAATCAATTCGAATAAATATTTTTATGAAGGGACTAACACTACCAAATGAAATCTGTTGCAAGCAATGGTAAAACTTTTTGCTGGATTGGTTCAGTCGGAATAAGAATTTCACCGACATTACTTATGACAACGTCAATTTCAGTACGTAAGCCTATGTTTTCTGCTATATAAATACCCGGCTCTATCGAGAATGATGTACTTGGAAGAAGTTCTCTGCGGTCGCAGGTCTCAAAATTATCTATATTAGCACCTGCTCCATGAATTTCATGAGTGATATTGTGTCCTGTTCTGTGGATAAAGTATTTTCCATAGCCTACTTCTTCGATTACATTTCTGCAGGCATCATCAAGTTCATAGCCATATACAGGTTGTCCTGCTGAAAATCTATCTCTCACGAGAGCAACAGCAGCATCACGACCGTTAGCAATTATTGAAAAAAGTTTCTCCACACGCGTATTTTAAT
>JACPWH010000236.1 GCA_016197185.1 Ignavibacteriota bacterium | reverse complement strand
TTTGGAAGATCTCCCCATTCCACCGCGAAAAAACAGCCCAAACGGTGAATCTTTGCTGTAATTATGAATGGGTACCTCCTTTGGATAGTGGAACGAAGGAATTGTGGCGCAAAGAAAGCAGGTGAATCTGCATTTCTCGAAACTGAACATAGGGTATGGTTTGATGAGAACTAGCAATATACATATTTAACCATGAAAGAATCAATTAAAGCATATCACAATTTTACAGCCACTAAATTATACAAATTGAAAGTGAATAGCAAGAAAAAAAATATCTTTTATTTTCGAAGAAAGATGTATTTAATACGACTTTATCCTACAAAATTTTCAGCACTACAATAACCAATATTTCACTCCACATACAACCTCCTTATCAGTAATGCAACTACAATTTTTAATAATTAAAAAATTTGTAGTCCTAACACCTACAATTTTTAATCGAGGTGTTAGACAATAAAATTTGGCAACATATTTTTGATCCAATATCATTGATGAAACATCAATAAGCTGAAGAGAATATTAAAATATTATACATTATTCTTTCTTTTACTCTTTAAAAAAATACCTTTTATCAGTCTTCCCCCACAATACCATTTCCAACAAAATTTACTTTTGATACCCTCCAATCCACGCTCTTTTGGTATTTTTGCATTCTCATTTTCCACAAAAACGCACAGAAGCCATCTTCCAATTATTTTATGACCGACAGAACAGTATTAGTGATTGCCTATTATTTCCCGCCGATGGGTTTGAGTGGGGTGCTCCGAACAGTAAAGTTTGTAAAATATTTGGCTGATTACGGGTGGAAACCGATTGTGCTCACCAATACGCCGCATTCGTATTATGCTTACGATGAAACTCTCCTCAACCAACTCGAGAACCGAAACATTGAAATCTACCGTACTCCTCCGAAAAAACATTTTTTTGGGACGAAACGTCACGGATTGAAAAAATCACCCGGATTTTTTCGCAGAAATATTATCCAAAAAATTGCAAACCGTTTCTACAAACCGGATACAGCAATCAGATGGTACAAATCTGCGCTTACCGAAGTGGAGGAAATACTTCGCAATCATACTGTTAATATTATTCTTACTACAGCACCTCCGTTTTCAGACTTTTTGATTACCGATCAGATTGCAGATCGTTATGGGTTACCATTTATCGTGGATTACCGTGATTCTTGGGCGGACAATCCCGATTCCCCGTTCCATTCTTCACGCAATGAATCGTTGGAGGCACGTATTTTAGCCCGGGCAGCGAAGGCAGTCGTAACTACTCGCTATGCAAAGGAACTGCTCCTCAGACGGTATAGAATGCTTACTCACGAGGATGTAATAATTCTTCCGAATGGCTACGACACTGAAGATTTTAGCAGGAAATCCGTTTCAACAAAAAACAACTCAACCTTTGTTATTACTCATTGCGGAGTATTTCAAGACGAATGCACTCCAAAGTACTTTATGAAGGCACTTGCAGCATTCCTCAAGAAAAATCCGAATGCAAAATCACAAATTGAAGCTCGCTTTGTAGGTACAATGAAACCTAACCATACAAACCTCATCAAGAAGTATGGGTTGGAAACCATTATCAACTGTAAGGGATATGTACCCCATAGCGAAGCGGTGCAAGCAATGGTAGAATCGGATGCATTATGGTTGATGTCAGTAAGTGCAGAACGTATGCCGGGGAAATTATCAGAATATATCGGTGCTCTCAAACCGATTCTCGTCTGCTCGCCGGAGGGTACAATCAGACGCACTGCCCTTGATACAAAATCAGCGATTGCCACATCTGTACGCGACGTAGCACAAATTGAGAAGGCAATTGCAACCTTATTCGAGCAATGGCAGAGCAACTCGCTTCCCAAGTCAAATCCGGGTTATGCTTCCCAATACGAAATTAAATTATTGACAAGCGATCTTTCTCGTGAACTTGCAATAGCTGCTCGAATGTAATCAAAAACCATACCTACCGCTAAGTTTACACTTCATAAAACTATTTCTTGTCATTTGTCAATTTTTGATGTAAATTCGCTTAGAAATTACAGCGTCCCACATTCACACGAGCAGCTTCCTTTTTCCTCTCCCAATTCTCTATTGACTATGGAATTTACTACTGTACCCGAAATGTTTTTGCAAGCGGTCGAACGCTATGCTTTCCGTTCGGATAAATTCGCATATTCTCGTAAAATAAACGGGGAGTATCATGGTGTTACTTTCTCGGAAGTAGTAACTTCTGTAGAGAGTTTTGCAGTGGGTCTTTTGGAACTTGGTATCAAGAAAGGAGATAGGATAGGAATTGTTTCGGAAAACCGTTTGGAATGGATAATTGCCGATCTTGCCATAACCGGAATCGGAGCAATAGACGTTCCGATTTTTACAACCCTCACAGCAAAGCAACAAGAAGAAATATTTACCAATTGTGAAGCAACTGCTATAGTTGTTTCCAATGCTTTTCAGCTTGGGAAAATTCTGAAAATTAAAGAGAATATTCCATCTCTCCGACACATTATCGTAATGAATCAATCGGACAGAGGGACGAATCCATTTGTAAAAACAATGGATGAAGTAATGGTTCTTGCAGAGAAAATTGATTTGGGTGATCGAAGTCAGCTATTTAAAGAATATGCCGCACGAGTTGAACCGGATGATGCTCTTACGCTCATCTATACAAGCGGTACAACCGGAACTCCAAAAGGGGTAATCCTCACTAATAAAAATATTTGCGCTAATGTTCAATCGTGTATGCAGGCATATTCTGTAGTGGAGAGCGATGTTTTCTTGTCGTATTTGCCGCTTTGCCACTCATACGAACGAATCGGCGGACTGTATCTGCCTCTTGCAACCGGTTCAACTGTTGCCTTTGCGGAATCAATCGAAAAAGTACCTGAAAACATTCGTGAAGTCAGACCAACGATAATGACAAGCGTCCCAAGATTATTCGAGAGAATACAGGCACGAATAATTTCTCAGGTAGAGAAATCTCCTGTAGCAAAACAAAAGATATTTCATTGGGCAGTAAATGTCGGAAAAAAATATATTAATGCAACAATTGAGGGGCATTCACCGTCGCTATTGCTCGCAGCCCAATATAAGATCGCATATAAGGCAGTATTCTCAAAAATATTCGAGAGGTTCGGTGGAAGAATAAGAATATTCGTTTCGGGAGGTGCTCCTCTCAGTAGAATTACTGCAGAGTTTTTTTTGATGGTTGGCTTTACAATCTTGGAAGGATACGGTCTGACCGAAGCATCTCCGGTTTTAAGTGTAAATCGTGAAGGTGAAATTGAAATCGGTACTGTAGGTAAACCACTTGCGAATGTAGAGATAAAAATTGCCGATGATGGCGAGATATTGGCTCGCGGAGCAAATATAATGCGCGGATACTGGAATGATGATGTCTCGACCAGAGAATCAATTGACAACGAAGGTTGGCTGCATACTGGAGATATTGGAATATTTACTGCTAAAGGAAATCTAAAGATTACCGATCGCAAGAAGCATCTATTGGTGTCGAGCGGTGGCAAAAATATTGCACCTGCACCAATAGAAAATCTTATAAGCCAAAGCCGATATATTGAACGTTGTTTTTTAATAGGCAATAATCGTGAATTCTGTACTGCCCTTATTGTTCCCGATTTTGAGGTACTCGGTGTATGGGTAGGTGATCGTGGAGTCGCCAACATTTCAAATTTGCAACTTTCCTTCAATCCTGATGTTATTGCATTAATACAAAGTGAAATCAACTTGCTCCAAAAAGACGTAGCGAAGTACGAACGTGTACGGAGATTTACGATAATGCCTGAGTCGTTTACCCCCGAGACCGGTGAACTGACACCTAAGTTAAGCATCAAGCGCGCTTATGTTGAGCAAAAATACGCATCCGAAATTGAGAAAATGTACCAAGGATTTGAATAAAATTTTTTACTTTTCTCAATAAATTGATTCCGTTTAAGATATTCTTAGGAACAATTATGAAAACAGTTAATACTATTCAGCAAGCAATTGTTATCGCTTTACTTACCATATTGTCAGTAACTTTCGCCATCGCACAGCCTACGGCAACAAATCGCGGACGTGATTTTTATTGTAGTTTTTTGCCAAATTATCATGAAAACAGCCGTAGAGAAGATGATGCACTTCGACTTCAGGATTCACTCTTTATTTTTATCGGAGCGGATATTCCCACGTCGGGAGTAATTTATTGTACCGACAGAGACGGAGTTACCACTCAGTTCCCTTTTCAAATTTTTAATCCTAAACAAATTTATTCTTTTGCGATTACTTGGCGTGGATATGAACTTGAAGGATGGAATAATCATGGAACACTTGCAACAGACAGTATAAACCAAGAGGGTAGAGTTGCCCAACAGCATTTTAGGATTACAAGTAACGATGATGTGACTGTCTATGCACTAAATCAAGCAGCACGCACAAGCGATGCTTTTTTGTTGCTCCCTGTGGAAGCACTTGGAACCGAATATCGTATCCTTTGCTATCCAAGTGATGGATTTACTACACAAAACAGCTCGCCTTTTTTAGATTTAACCAGTACACCATCTGAGTTTGGAATTACCGCAAGTGAAAACAACACTCAAGTTATAATCAATCCTACAGCACCTTCATTCAGACACGGATTAGCAGCCGATACAATAGTCTTACAACAGGGCGAGTCTTATTTGGTTCAAGCCAAAATAAGTACTTCTAATCTTCGACCAGATCTAACAGGCACTAAAGTTGTTTCCAATAAACCGATTGCAGTTTTTGCTGGTCATCAGCGCGCACTCTTGCCTGTTGATCTTCGCAATATTATTTCCTCCCGTGACCACTTGATCGAGCAAATGCCCCCTCTAAGCTCATGGGGGAAAAGTGCAATTTTAACTCCTTATCCTCAGCCGGGCGGATTAACGCCTTACGGTATAGATTTATGTCGAATACTCGCTGCGTTCGACAGTACAGATGTATTCATAGGAGGTGTTAAGAAAAAAACACTTTCTGCCGGACAATTTTATACTGATACTCTACTTGTGCCTACAGAACTTAGATCTTCAAAACCAGTATTAGTAGCCCAATATAAAAGAACATCAACAGGTATGGGCGGATTGGGGACACAAGCTATAAGTGATCCGTTCATGATGATTATTCCTCCAAAAGAACAATTCATGCTTTCATACCGTTGCATAAATGCGCAAGCTCGTAATGCAGCTACCAACCAGCCTGTTTATGTTCAGCAATATATCATAGTTGTTGCCCCCCAAACTACCGTTTCTGATATTACATTAGATGACTTTCCTGTATCAGCAGCAGCCTTTCAACCGGCAATAGGTTCTGAATACATGGTCGCTACCCTTAAAGTTGGAGACGGTACTCACTCTCTACGAGCAAGTGAACCTTTCGGGATCTATGTTTTTGGCTATGGATCTGTAAATTCTTATGGTTATGTAGGTGGAATGAGTTTTAAAGAATTCGATTATCAAGAACCTGAGATATTTACAACTCCTGATTGTTTCCAAGTTCGTGGTGTTGCGATCGATACGCATAGAACAGATTCACGTATAGAAACAGTAGCCGCTCCCGTTAATTTGCAAAAGAATACAACAATTACTGTTGAACCGCTTATTCCCTTTGCCGATTCCGTACATTTTACTGCTAAACTTACCGATATTTTCGAAGATGGTGAATGCACTATTCTTGCAAAAGATTCCATTGGATTTATTACATCAAAAAAACTCTTTATTCCAGGCTATACTCTTCGTGTATCTTCACAATTACCGAAGGGACAGCTTCCCGAAATAGCTACCGATGGTCCTCTTGAACGTTCTTATTGTTTTCCTGTAACAATTACAAATTACGGCTTGTATCCTCAAATAATAAACTCATCAACTTTTGCGAGTAATACAGGACATTTTTCGGTTCCAACACGATTACCTATTATTCTGGCTCCTAATTCATCGGTTGAAATTACAGTTTGTTTTTTTGCTGATCATTTTGGTGTTTATATTGATACCCTTTCAATTGGTAATGATTGTGTAAGCAAACAAATTACATCCATTGTAGTGACTGCAATACCAGATAAAATGCCACCTGTTATCTCTATAACCAATTCTCCTTGTCCGGTGCCTGTCGGACTAACTGTCAGCGAATCCTTACCTTCTGATTTAGGAATTAAAAGTTTAATATTTATTGATTCACTTACAAAAAATGTTACTGTTACAACCTCTAAAGGTGAAGGGTATCAAACTTTGAACATGGTGATAATTCCTACAAATGTGGATGAAGACGCTTTCTTTGCGTTTAATGTTACCGATTCAGCAGGAAATATAAGTACTATACGTGATACTATACCCGGATTTACGCTGAGTTTGAATATGCCGAATGCTCCGAATTATCAACTTGATTTTGGCGAAACAGTTTTGGGAGTATTAAATTGCAGAGAAGTTGAATTGGAAAACTACGGGCAGTTCACCCTCGATTTCGGTAATCCGGGATTATCTCAAAATAGGATATTTTCTATTCCACCAAGCGAACAATCGCCTTTGATTATCCAACCGAACCAAAAACGTACAATCAATATGTGTTATGCACCAATTAAAGTAAATGATATAGATGTAATCGAGACTGACACTTTATTTTTCCATTTTGGATGTCTGACAAAAACACTTCATCTGCAAGGAATTGCTAAGCCTTCCGTTCAAAGTACTATTTCTGAGTGTGATGTTCCGATTAAGATCATATCCTTGGAATTACCTGAATCCTACGGTTCATCTGCTAATTATTTGGGTCAAAATATTCCGAATCCGGCTTCAAACACTACAACGGTTTCTTTCATGTTCACTGAACAAACGAAGGCTTCCATTATGCTTTACGATGCAATAGGCAATCCGGTAGAAACTCTTGCTTCCGGTGAGTTTCCTCGAGGAGTATATGAACTTACGGCTGACCTGTCGAAGTATGCTAATGGTGTTTACTACTATCAACTTCAAACATCCAAAGAAAGAATTACACACATGATATCAGTGATGCATTAATTCAATTATTCTAAACAGATACGTGATGGCACTAAAATAACCGTGATATTAAATAAAAAAAATATTTGTCTGAAAATTGGTAAATAATTAAATGCTTCAATTAAATTCAGCAAGACAATCAAGTTATGTCACACTGGGCTTAGTCGTTGTTCAAATACTTGCCAAATTATGAATATTCATTATGACGATTATTTTTGTCTCGCCATTTATTCTTTTAAAAATATAGTTACATACGTTATAATCGAAAGTGATATGATACAAGTAGAGAATCTTTGGAAAAGTTTTGGAAAAAATGAAATTTTGAAAGGAATCAATTGGCAGCAACGCAAAGGTGAATTAGCCGTTATCATCGGTCCGAGCGGGTGTGGAAAAAGTACGTTTCTCAGGTGCTTGAACCAACTTGAATCCTTCGATGTAGGTAAAATCAGTATAGCGGGTATATCACTTGAACATACCAAAAATCGCAAACATACCAATGACGAGCGGCAACAAATACTCCAGTTACGTCGCCGGATAGGAATGGTATTTCAAAGTTTCAACTTATTCCCACACCTTACCGCAATTGAAAACATTACGGTTGCTCCGATGACCATTAAAAACAAGACCAAAGAAGAGGCTCATGAATTAGGTATGGATCTACTCAGGAAAGTAGGTCTCTCGGAACATAGTAATCATTATCCTTCACAGCTTTCAGGTGGGCAGAGTCAACGCGTTGCTATTGCACGTGCGCTGGCAATGGAACCTGAAGTAATGCTGTTCGACGAACCTACCTCTGCCTTAGACCCACAACTTGTAGATGAAGTGCTTACAGTTATGAAAAACCTTGCCGATGAAGGAATGACTATGGTGGTAGTTACACATGAGATGCGATTTGCCCGCGAAGTGAGTGATACAATCGCAGTGTTCAGCAATGGTAATATAGAAGAAATAGCTCCTCCCGAAAAAATATTTACACAGCCTGAAAGCTCCATGACACGGGAGTTTTTGAAGAAGTATTTATAAAAATATAAACAAGGTTTCTATCGTGGAGTAACGTGAAAATTCAATCAAACGACAGTAAGCATCCCAAGTAATTTCTCAGCTGCATACGTTGGCAGAATCCTTCCGTCTAGAATTTGCTGTTCAAACGCAGGTAATTGCTCTTTAATTGGCGGAAATTGATAAAAAATCTCTCTAAACCCTTGCTCTAAAAGTTGATGCAGCCAATGTTGGTTTTGTTTTGCACGATGCAGACTGAGTACATTTGCATCTGTACTTTCTGCAAAATACTGTTTACAACATTGCCATACTTCGTCAATCCCGATATTTTCAAGCGCACTTGATGTAAGTATCTTCGGTGACCAATGCGCATATTTATGTCGCAGAAGTTTAGCAGATGCCTGTATTTGCGCTTTGGCAAGATTGGCAAGTTGGAGAGTTGCACCATCTGCTTTGGTAATCACGAAAAGGTCGGTAATCTCCATTATTCCACGCTTTATTCCTTGAAGTTCATCCCCTGCATTTGGCATCATCAATGCCATAAACATATCCACCATACTTTCTACTTCGGTTTCGGATTGACCTACCCCAACAGTCTCCACAATAACAACATCAAACCCAGCCGCTTCGCAAATCAGCATAACTTCGCGTGTAGTAGAATTAACACCCCCTAATGCTCCTCCTGACGGCGCAGGACGGATGAAAACATCATTGTGGTTAGAGAGCTTGCTCATTCGTGTTTTATCGCCTAGGATGCTTCCTCCTGAGAGTTGACTGCTCGGGTCTATAGTAATTACCGCAATTCGATGTCCTTCACTTATGATTTTTAGCCCAAGTGTTTCAATCATCGTACTTTTTCCTACGCCCGGTGCCCCAGTGATACCTATTCTCCATGATTTACCTGTATGTGGAAGAAGCATTGAAAGAAGTTTGTGAGCTTTGCTTCTGTCTTGAGGTCGGGTACTTTCTATTAGAGAAATAGCTTTGGCAAGCAATCGATGATTGCAGCTTAGAACTCCTTCATAGAGTATTTCGATTGGGTAAGGGGTCATGCTTTATAATTATAAAAATACATAGTGCGAATTTAGTGATTGCTCACGTAGCGGACAAACCGTAATTTTGCTTTTGCAGTATTTATCAAGTTTTTCTTACGGATTATAGAAAAATCTGTAATTTCTATGCTAAGTACATTTTAAGCAATTCTGAAGAGATTATATGTTTACATCAGTAGTTTCAGTTGTTAATGTGTCCGACCCCGACAGGGTAGTATAAATCATATATTTCGTTTTTCTATATATATTTAAATCCTTTGAATTTATTTTTGTTCAGCCAACAGAATAATTGCAAAACTACTATAAATATTAATTTAATTAATATACTGATGTTACGCAACAATAAATTTATTGAGTATCTTGTCAGGTCAAGGCAGGTGTAACACCTGCCTTCTATAAAAATACCTTTTTATGAAACTTTGCACGGAACTAATTTATATAAATAGTTTATGCGTTGTAATTGACAAGTAATCAAAGGCAGGTACAACACCTGCCTTGTCTTTGAATGGCTATTCTTGCTTTGATTTGAAGTTAAAAAGAATCAACAAGAATTATCTTGCGTAACATCAGTTAATATACTGTTACTATATTAATTAAATTAATATTTATCATATATTTTTTTAAGATACAAGACCTATGCCCGAACAAACAAAAGAAAAACAGCTCATACTCTCTATAGAAACATCAGGAACAACGTGTGGTGTAGCTTTATCGCAAGATAATCAACTATTAGCAGAATATTCAATCTTCGGCAATAACCTTCATGATAAATTACTTGCCGAATTATGCAGAAGAATAATGATGGATTGTAGCAAATCGTTCGATGACTTGGGCGCAGTAGCCGTATCAATGGGACCGGGGTCATTCACAGGTCTTAGGATAGGTGTTAGTGTTGCTAAGGGTTTATGTTTTAGGGGGGATATTCATTGTATTCCCGTACCAACTCTTGAAGCATTTGCGTATGCTGCTACAGAATTTGCTGCTTCGCTCGGTGTGGATGAGATTATTTCAGCAGTACCTTCCAATCAAAACAATATCTTCATGCAACGGTTCGATTCAGAGGGGAACTCAATCAGTGAAATTGAGATTCTTGAGCCTTCCCAAGTATTGAAAAATCTTTCAGACAAGGTCATTCTTTGCGGTAGTGGCGCGGGTGAGTTTGAAACCGATGCTCATCAGCTTTCAGGCTTAAACCGTCTTACACCGAGATTTATCGCCCGTCTTGCTGCAAAACTATATGAGAAAGAAAAGTGGATAAATCCTGATAATCTTGTTCCTCTGTATGCTCAGGAGTTTCTTGTAAGGAAAACTCCTCCAAAAGACAAAGCAACTACAGAACCTTCGGCACTTTGAAAAACGATTCATTGCGCTTAGGAGCGTTTTTGAGTGCATCTTCAAGCGATAGCGATGGTTTTACCATATCTTCACGGAATACGTTTTCCGCTTCCGAAATATGCGTAAGCGGTTCGATACCATCAAGATCAAGTTCTTCGATAGTTTGGATATAGGAAAGGATTTTCTGAAATTGCTCGGCAAATTCAGCGGTTTCTTCTTTAGTAAATTTAAGACGCGCGAGTTCGGCTACGTATTCTACGGTTTCGATTGGGTTCATGGTTTTTTACTTTTCTATTCTAAAATATGGATGTAAAATTACGGAAAAAAGTTGTGCTGGCAAGGGGTGATGAGATTTTCCGAGTCGTGGTGGGTCTAACTTGTATCTTTTAAAACTATAAAGTTAGTCTCGAAAATTAAACTCGAAACTCATACCAATAGTTTTGGGACAAAGTTTTTCCTTTTCCCCGGTACGGGATTAATAGCAATAGAAAAGCAGTTCAAGAACATGACAAAGCTCCATCAGGAGAGACATTAAGATATAGAGTCCTTTTGATGATTTGGGTAAATAAATTAATTACAGTAAATTGAATAAAAAAGTAGCGACAATCATCCTTACCCACAGTATTTGGTAAGACCACAGTATTCGGTAAGATAGGGACTTAAAATTCACCCTTATAAGCAAGTTATGTGCAATGCTTGTGGACAACTCGAAACTAACTATAAGAAACTAAAAGAAAAATAAATTTCCAGAAATAGAAGAACAAACCAATGCAGTCCAAATATTTATACCACATTATTTTTTTACTCTCATTTTCCATATTTCTTTTGGGTTGCAAGCATTTACCATCAGGGCTTACGAGTCGTTCTCATAAAAATGTATTAGCTATCAAAAATGTGAATGTTATCACGATGATTTCCGATTCTAGTATATTGACCAATGTTACAGTGATAATTAAAGATGGGAAAATCATTTCTCTAAATGCAACTACTATCCCTGATAGTGCTGAGATTATTGATGGTAAAGGGAAATGGCTAATTCCGGGACTTATAGATATGCATGTTCATGTGCCGACTGACGGTCATTTTAATACAACTTATCCAACTCATGCTGCTGCGATTTTCACTAATACTCAAGATATAATGACTCCTTTTGTTGCCAGTGGTGTTACAACAATATTTGAACTTAATGCCAAGGCAGGACACTTTGGTCAAAGAAATGAAATTTTAAGAGGAGATGTAGTTGGTCCACGTATGGCATTGGCAGCATTAATAAACGGAGGTGAAGAATCCGGCAGAATAGCAAATACACCAAGCGATGGCAGTCAAATAGTTCGTGTTGCTAAGGCTGAAGGATATGAGTTTATTAAAGTATATTCGCAACTTAACACCGAAACTTACAAGGCAATTGTTGATGAAGCAGATAAACAGGGGATGAAAGTTATTGGACATATTCCAAATGTGTTTCAAGGGAAAATAGAAGATGCATTTGTGCCTCATTTTGGGATGGTTGCTCATGCAGAAGAGTTTGCTAAACAGTCCAATGATTATAGCGTAGGTGATGCACAGCGTTTTGCGAAACTTGCCAAGGAAAACGGAACCTGGCTGGCACCAACTTTAACAGTAATTGCGAGGATAGCCGAACAAACACGAACACTTGACAGCATTACTCATCTTGAGAGTTTTCAATATGTACATCCTCTTTTGCAAAGTAAGTGGCTGACAGCAAATAGAAACTACCAAGGGACAAATTCAGAACGTGTTACCCGTATTGAAAAAATGATTAAATTCAACAAGCTCTTAACAAAAGTTTTTAAAGAAGCAGAAATTCCGATTGTTGCCGGAACAGATGCAGGGTCATCAGGTGTGATTTGGGGCTTTTCGCTTCACGATGAACTTCAACTCTTAGTTGAAGCAGGCTTAACACCAATAGAAGCATTAACTTCAGCTACTCGATTACCTGCCATTTGGCTTGGTATTGACAGTAAAATAGGGACTATTGAAGTCGGCAAGTTTGCTGACCTTGTTTTACTTGATTCGAATCCTTTAGAAGACATTAGAAATACTCGAAAAATTGGCGGAGTATTTATCAATGGTCTATGGCTTGACAAAGTTAAAATTGATACAATGCTATCAGACCTTTCAAAACGAAATGCATTATTTAAGAACAAGTATGACTGGAAAAAAAGAGAAGAATACTAAATGAAAAAACACGATAGTCAAGAATTTTGAAGTTTGTATCTCGATTCCTCACCTTCCGGTTCTCACATCCGCTTCACTCAATTTAATAAATATCCCCACACGCCTTTTGCGTTCATCCTCACGTTCCTGTTCGTCAATTCCCTTCCCTATAGCTTGCCAGCTGATAGAGGAAGCGTATTTCTTGAATTGAGGATTCTTTTCAAGTTTACTTTTCAAATGTCGGACTGTGTAATATGCGCGAAGTTCGGAAAGCAACTCATTGGTCATTTTATCTCCATGTGGTATATGGACATTTAATCCTTCGTCATTAATATCCTCACCCACATACCGTGCTTGTCCGTAAATTCCCCGTGGATCAGCATATCCTTCTACCAGTATTTCAATCGTTTTACCGCCTTCTCTGCATGGATTATACTCCAGCATATCAAAGCGTTGAACGATAAACTGATATGCCTCTTCCAATGCACTATCCACCAATACGGCATACTCGTCATATTCAGCACCCGGCTTTGAGATATATCGCGAGGAATCATTATTCCCGATTAAATTATAGGAGAATTTCAGCCGTAAATCACTCAAATTTTCAGGAGTGTTCGGAATATAAAAACCGCTTACAAAAAATGGAATGGTATATTTATTCGTATCAAGCATAAAACTATATGCAGATTCTTTCACGTTAAAATTCAAATTCATCATCACCGCACTTGTCTCTGAGCAAAGTGTGGTTATCCTTTGCTCATATTTACCCGGTACACAAGGGGCAGTATATCTTATAAGTAAGTTCTTTCGAGCAGGAACAGACAATTGGAACTCACCATCATCTCCTACTTTTGAACCGGATACAATTACTCCGTAATCATCAATTGCTTCGATTTTTCCTGCAAGCGGAAGATGCTTCCTTTCGACAGTTTGAATTCCCCCCTTAATAATAACCGGACCGCATAATTGAAATGCGTACAAATCAAATCCCCCGCAGCCTCCCTTGCGATTCGATGCAAGCATCAGCGAATCACCCCACCACGACGGACTAATATCATCCGCCTCGGAATTTATAGGAGCAGGCATTTGCTTTGGAATACCCCATCCTGTCTCTGCTTTGCTTGCTGAAACAATATCATAGTCTTTTCCTGCACTGAATGATTTTGTAGAATAATAAAGAGTGCCGTCAGGAGATATATACGGTGAGAATTCATCATATTCAGAATTAAATCCACTTCCTAAGTTTTCAGGTTTCGACCAACTTCTGTCGCTCATGCGTTTGCATATATACAAGTCAATCCCGCCTAAGCCTCCTGCACGGTCGGATGAAAAAATCAAATAGGTGCCGTCAGGGGAGATTGTCGGTTGGTCGTCCCATGTGGGAGAATTTATATTTGCATCAAGTGCTTGCGGTTTTGTCCAATCACTTCCAACCTTTCGGGAAGATGTAAATATATTGACATCCGTCTTTACACCTGAACCTGTCCGAACAGCAAAATATGCTTCGGTGGTTTTGGTCATCGGATTTACATAGAAGGTAGGGTAGCCGCTGTTTGGCAAATCATTTATCGGAAATATTTTGGCAATTGTCGGTAGTGTAAAAAAACCGTTACGAAATTCTGAGATCAAAACAGCTTCGTCATTCGGCGATTTGGATAGTTGGCGTTCTTTGTTGGTTGAACTGATAAGCAATGTTGATTTCCCAAATTGAACGGGAGCAAATTCATCGGCGGGTGAATTGACGATTGAACCAAGATTCCCTTCGGCAGGTTCTGAAGAACAATGCTTTACGCCCGAACAAGCCCCTAATAAAATGGCAGTTACAATGCCGCATAAACTTAGAATGTATGCACTGCTACATATACGATGAAAACAACTTTTCATTCATTTCCTTTAATATTTTGCTGTCATTGAGTCCGAAAATACCAAAAGTTCGGCTTACTTCGGTAATTTTGCATTTGAATATACATCTTTTCGGCTATTAATGACTTTTCATAAGAGAATAATGAAACCTCGCATTGCTATTATCTTTACAGGCGGTACTATTGCCATGAAACTTGACGTGGGATTTGGCGGAATCGTACCTTCACTCTCTGCTACACAAATACTTGATGCAGTCCCGATGGTGGACGAACTGGCTGAAATTGAAGCACACGAATTTGGACGTTACCCGGGTCCCCACATGACACCTCAATTGATGTTTAAACTTTCACAAAAAGCTACTGAATTTGCAAACCGCGATGATATTGACGGTATAATCGTGACGCATGGAACAGATACACTTGAAGAAACTGCTTTTTTCCTTGATTGCACCGTAAAAACAGACAAGCCGATAGTGGTAGTTGGTGCAATGCGCAATTCGAGTGAACCAGATTGGGACGGTCCCCGTAATCTTCGTGACGCTATCATTATTGCAAGTAATCCGGGATTTAGAGGAATGGGAACACTTGTGTGTTTATCGGATGTAATCAATGCAGCAAGTGAAGTTTCCAAGACTGATACGAACGAGCTTAATACGTTCGCAAGTTTTGATTTTGGTCCTGTTGCAAGAATTATTAATCAAAAGCTCACAATCTATAGAAGTCCGCTTCATCGTGAACAGTTTTCGATTACTTCTTTGCCCTCATTTGTCCCTTTATTTAAGTGTTATTCCGGGATGGACGGTGAGCTTATTCGGATGTCTGTAGAACGTGGGGCGAGAGGAATAGTCATTGAGGCATTCGGAGTGGGTAATGTACCTCCGCCTGTCTATTATGCCCTGCTGGATGCAATTGCCAAAGGAATTCCCGTTGTCTTGGTGTCACGCTGCCCTGTTGGAAGAATTGAGCATGTCTATGCATACGAAGGAGCGGGTAAAGGTCTGCATGATGCAGGTGTTATTTTTGCTGATTATATGAACGGGCAGAAGGCAAGGATTAAATTGATGGTTGCACTAGGTGCGGGGTATTCGCTTGAGCAGATTCGGCATTCGTTTGAGTGGGCGGAATAAAACTAATACAAGCAGTTTCCAATTAAATTTGTAGCATTGTTTCTATTTTGCAAATTTCGGGTTCTGCAAAAGTGCATTATCAGTCAATGAGCGAAGAAAAGCAACTAAATCCTGCTTCTCAGCATCGGTAAGATTTAGAGGTCGAATACGACTGTCTTTATTGAGAAAATTCTTTCCCCCTGAATTATAATGTTCAATTACCGCTTCGAGCGTTGGAAGATGACCGTCATGTTCATAAGGAGCAGTGAGCGCAATATTGCGAAGTGAAGGTGTTTTAAAACTACCCACATCCGACGGTGATTTCGTAATATCTGAACGTCCTTCATCATAATAATGAGAAAACAATCCTGTACTGTGGAATTGATTGTCTGTAAAATTATATCCTTTATGGCACTCTGAACATTGAGTTACGGAACTGAAGAATAAATCTTTACCTCTTATTTCCGATTCGTTTAAGGCTGACTTATTGCCATTATTATATTCATCATATCGCGATGAACCGGATAGCACAGTCCGTACAAATGTTGCTATTGCTTTCATTGCAAACCGGGTTGTCGGTTTAGTTCCGTTTCCGAATGCACGTGCAAATTCTATAGTATAAGCTGAATCTTGCTGTAAACGCACATCAATCACAGGCTCAACAGCCCGCATTTCGGCAGGATTAGTTGCAGCAGCAAGTGCTTGTTCTTCAATGGTTGCAGAACGTCCATCCCAAAACAGACTCTGGTTATAGGCAGTATTTACGATCGTGGGTGAATTTCGATTGCCAAGTTCCCGATTCACTCCTCTGCTTACTTGATTCCCATCGGTAAAGGCAAGCTCTTGCTTGTGACAGCTTGCACACGCAACAGATTTGTCAGACGAAAGTATTGGGTCGTAGAAAAGTTTCCGACCAAGTTCTATTTTTTCAGCATTTGGAAGATTATCCGCAGGGAAAATCGGTTCAGGAAACCCTTGAGGCACTGTATAGGGTTTTTCATTGACTGGTTGGTCAGGTGCAGGACATCCGATTAACGAAAAGGTAATCAAACAAAAAACACTATAAAGCAATATATTTGCCTTATAGTACATATGTTGGGTAATTGGTACAAATTTCATAACTATCCTGAAATGAATTCTCTATTTCAGATTTTTCATCTTGTTGAATTTATCTTTGAATTCAAGTGCCTCACGTCCTTTCAGTCCTGCTGCTGCAAGCGTTTCGTCGCTTGGCAGTTCATTGAGCATCGACATAATTGCTTTTGCTTCCAAACGTGAAAACTGGAGTGAATGGAGTGCATAATCTTCAAATGCTTCCCATGCCACCGGGACGATTCCTTTAACAATACTCGCCATCGCTTCGCCATAAACGCGGATTTCATACTGTGCATGTGAATCTATCCGTAATTTAAGAAAGTGAAAGAGGTTATGCAAGTCAATTTTCCAATACCACTCTGTATAATTTGATACAGGAAGATTTATTCTGGCTATTTCACGTGCCACGCCCATATCCAAAAGCTCACGGTATTCTGCATACATTTGGTCTTGCGAAGCGGCAAATTTTTCTGCTATTGCTTCCGCTTGTTCTGTTGGGAATGTTTCGTCTGAACGCCCTTGCTTGTTCATCGTGCTTTGTGGACGGATATTTTCAAGTGAAGGCACGTAGAATTCATCCTTCATTTCTGAATAGCGTCCGCTATATTCATTTACATTTGCAGTACGGTGGCGTATCCATTGACGTGCAATAAAGATAGGTAGTTTGATGTGAAACTTAAACTCCACCATTTCAAAAGGAGTAGTATGCTGATGGCGCAGCAAATAACGGATAAGTCCTCTGTCCTCACTGAGGCGTTTTGTGCCGGTACCATAAGAAACGCGGGCAGCTTGGACGATGGAATTATCATCACCCATTACATCTATCAGACGTACAAAACCTTTATCAAGACATTGAATTTCAATTGGAGTAATGCTCATGAGAGTTTACAGAAAGAAGGGTTGCGAAGGATTATTTATTACGGATGAGTAATAAACGAGTATATTCAGGAGTGCAAATTACGAAAAATTTTCGTGCGCATGTAGAGACATGGCATTATCCCGCCTGCAGTGCATTTCCTTTAATTCATTATGATATAATAGCTTGCTTGATTATATGAATTTTAAGAATTTTTTATCGGTAAAAATGGAAGACTTTTCTAGAGATGTGGCAATGCCCTATCTATCTCTATTAATTTTGTTTACATTATCATTCAAAGTGACAAGACAATCAATATACCTTTCCCTTTGACTTCAAACGAGCGCGTTTCGTTTCTATTACTCTTAATTTGGAGGCAACAGCCTTGGCTAAATTGATTCCACGAGCGTTAGAATAATTACAAAGAGCAATCAATACATCCGCAGCTTCATCTTCTAATAATTCTTTCACTATGGATTTCCCTTTCCACTTTTTTTTCTCAAGATTGGCTAGTTCACCTGCTTCTCCGCATAATTCTAGACAAAAGAATTCAGGACTTCGTTCTGTAAAACCAGAATTTTGGTAAGATTCGAATCCCTCTTGAATATGCGGAAGCATTGATTCTACTGTAATTATAAGTTGTTCAGAAAGTTCAGAGACAGAAAGTGCCATTGCAGATAGCTAAGATGAAAAAATGCTAAAAAAGACAATTGAAAGGCAAAAATACAATTTTCTTTTATTCTAAATGATGATTTGCTCTGAGACAGAAAATATCCGTCTTTTCACAATACTATGAACGGCATTCATTTCAACTCTCTACTATTCAATACCTTACTTTACCATTTATTTTCTGCTATCCATTGATTGACTGTAACAGTTCTTTCTCGTATTTTTGTACACTCCGCATCGATAACAAATTTAAAAATTATCGGTAACATTTTTTGTTTAGGGTTGTTAGTGTATCAAATTCCTGATAGCAATTAACGCTTTGGTTCTATGTCAAAAAGTATATCACAACATACCGACGCAGATCTTTTCTACCAGATGAGGGAAGAGAAAATTGTTGCAGAACAAGCATTTGCTGAATTATATGCTCGCCATTCACCACGTGTATTTGCATACTGCCGTCGGATTTTGGGTGATAGAGACAGAGCACAGGATGCGTTTCAAGATACGTTCATTAAATTTTTTCAAAGCGCGCAACAAGAGCGGATAATGACCAATGTTCCTGCATTTTTATTAAGAATTGCAAGGAATCTTTGCCTGAATGCGCAACGTACAAGGCACCAAACAGTTCAATTCGAAGACTTCCATGCTTCCATGCACGATGAATCAGCCGAAAAAACAGAATTACTCAAACTTATTACGGCTGCAATGGATTTATTGCCTGATGATTACCGTGAAACATTTGTACTCAGAGAATACGACGGACTTTCTTATCAAGAAATTTGCGAAGTGACAAATAGTTCAATGGCAACCGTTAAAATCAGACTTTTCAGAGCAAAGCAAAAAATTAGAGAAATATTATCTCCTTACTTAGCCGACTTAGCAAAATAATCTTAAAATATATTGATAAAAATCACGATACATTTTTGTCCTTAGAATTATGAACAACCACAATACATCAGATTTGCTCCAAGCGTTCTTAGACGGTGAATTAGAACAATCACACGAGCAACCATTATTTAACGAACTTGCTTCGAGCGGCGAATTGCGCAATGAAATGCGCGAATTACTTGCCATGCGCTCGGCTGTTCAGCAAGATATTGAGGCATTCACTCCTCCCCTTGCTGCTACAAGTAATATATTTAGTACACTTGGATTCTCACTCCCTGCTGCAACTTCAGCATCTGCTGTGGGTGCAGGAGAAGCATTTTCTGCTTCCAGTGCAGCTGCTACAGCTTCTGTAGCTTCTTGGTGGGGTAAATTTTGGCTTCCCTCGGCAACCGCTTTGATTGGTGCAGGAGTTACATTTTGGCTTCTAAATTGGGGTTACAATTCTAATCTCAATGCAATGGCTTCTGCTCAATCTGCTGAAATTGAGAAAATTCGTTCTGAAGCTGCAACTCAATTAACCAACCAAGCGAATTCATTCCGCAGTCAATTACAGGATGCTCAATCCAAAGTGGTTGTTCAAACCCAAAAGGTATATGTTCCTAAAATTGAATATAGATATATCGACAAACCGGTAGTTACTGACAATGCAACTATTCAAAATGAAAATAAATCTGTACTGAATACCCCGGTAGAAGAATCAGCCCCTATCATCGCAGCTCACGACAGACAGCCGTTGTTTGCACAGCATTACACATCAGGCGGAAATTCAATTTTCACAACGCAAAACTCATTGCACTTTGCATCTCCTATTTCTCAGGACAATGCACTCGTACAATCACATGATGCTTTAACAGGCGAGATACTTGAACGTGATTTTTTACCACAAGATGAGCAGTATTACCAACGTTGGTCAGCAAAGTTTGGCGGAGTAGCCGCTACAATAACTGCTACCCCCACTACATCACTGACAGAACCAAGTGCAGCATTTAACGATTTAAATCTCCAACTTATGTACTCTACAAATGAAGAATGGTCGTTCGGGGTAAGATTTGGAAGAGAAGCATTCCCGTTAAGTTATAATGGAACAATATCCGGACGCAATATTGAGAGACAACAATATTCATCTGTATATTGGGGTGGAGTAGTTGCTCAATTCGTACCAACATCATTATCTTTTTGGGGTGGATTTCAGCCCTATTTTTCAGTATTCGGAGGTCGGTCAGAAATTGGGTGGCTTGGAAGAACTGAGGCCGGGTTACAATATCCGTTGTCATCTCAATTTAGTATTTCAGCAGGAATAGACGGAAGCGGACTTTTCTATCCATTTCAAGATAAAAGTTTTCAAACTTATAAATCAGGTATAAATACCGGAATAATAATTCATTTCTAAATTCTGATTATGAAACTCACTCGATTAGCACTTAATATTTTTACATTATGTTTACTGACCCTCAGTCTAAACTCATGCAGAAAAGTTGATGATTTGAATGGACCTACCGACGTTCAAGTAGGACCCGCAGATCCTTTTATTGTTGCACCTGTTGCTGATGATGGTGAGGGAGTCAATTGTTTTAACGGTAATTCAAAACAACCGTGGGAAATTGACGGACAACAATACACATCCACAAGCGGTATCAAAATAGATACATCAAATAATGAACATCATATTTGGGTAAACGGACAATTTTTTCCTAAAATCGGGCTCAATAATCAACTTAATAAAAAAGAACTAAATGTTTTACTGCAAAGTATTAATTTTAAATTTGATTCTTTGGCGCTTGGAGATGTTGATCAGGTAATTACTCCCGAACAGAAAAGTTCCAAAGTATCTTTTACCATTAAAAAAAGCATCTTACGAGCATTAAACAATGGAACAACAGAAAGAATTAGAGATTTTGATACTGTGACTATAGCCCCGAATCGACAAGGTCCTGTAAGAGGAGTAGTATTTGCAAAGTTTTATCACCTTAAAAACAATGACCCAATCATCCCTTATAGATACAGCAGGATTAAGAGATACCAAGGAGTATTGGAAATTTGGTTTGCAATAAATGTAGATGTGGATGTTGAACATGATAAAATTATTGTTAAAGATACTAAACTTATAGAGGGAAGCGTTCGATTGTATTTCAATTATGGAAACACGCTTTTGTAAGTTCTGCCGAAAAAAAAATCTATGAAATTTACTCGAATATTGTATCCTTTTTTCATGTTTTCCCTTATTGTATGTACTATCAGTTCATGCAAAAATCCAATGGATGTAGAAGGTGATCATAATGAAAAAATAGACCCTGAACCAACTTTCATTGTAGCACCTTATGCTGACGATGGCGATGGCACCCATTATTTGAATGGTATTACAAAACGTTGGGAAATTGACGGTAAGCAATATTCTGCCATCGGCGGTATTATTGTCGATACATCGCAGAAAATACATAGAATATCCTTGAATGGACAATTTGCTCCAAAGTTGGAAATCACCAAATCAATCTATGGAAAAGATAGCGTTCTTCAACCCAACCGAAAAGACTTGAGTGCTTTTCTGCAAATTATTAACTTCAAGTTCGATTCATTGGCTCTTTCGGAAACAGATCAGGTTGTTCGCCCTGATTTTCTCAATGGTAGTGAAGTGTCATTTCAGATTAAAAGAAGTATCTATCGGCAGCTTAACGGGAAAAAAGTTCTCGATACCTTATCAGAAAGAATTTCTTTAAAACGTGACGATCTTGTCAAAGGTATAGTAACAGCACGATTTAAGCATCTGCCAAATAATCCGATACTTCATTATCGATACCAATCAGTTTTGGAAATTAATTTTAGCTTAACTATAAATTTGGAACGTGAACCGCTGAATTTTTCTGAATATCCTATACGAGGTCGCGTTAGAGTATATTTCAATTACGGTGAATTAAGCAAGTAGTTAGTGAACAGAATAACCACTAAAATCAGTTTTTGTCATGTTGGTTGATACAATACATTCCTTTTTTAGCAAATGAATTGATATAACGGTTTTTATAACCGCCATATCCGGGTAATTAGAACTTTTATTTTTCGTTTTTTATTTATTTATCATATTCTCTTAGGAGCAGTTATGAAACGTATGTTCTCTCTTTCGACGCAAATGGCAGCCTTATTGCTTGCCTTGTTTGCATTTGCACTGCCGGTAAAAGCAGATGTGCCAATCACGCCGAGAAACTTTACCGCTACTGCAGACGGTAAGCCTCAATATATACAGCTTAGTTGGACACCAAACAATGAGCATGACACAACCGATACATATAATATCTACTTGGCTTACGGCAAGACAGACAATCTGAATAACTTCAAGAAAATTGTTTCTCAGAGATATCCGTATAAGTATGCCATTAAAGATTTGCAAGCAGGAACTTACACAGTTTTTCTTAGAGCAGAAAATGCTGACGGTGAAAGTGAACGTACCGATTTTCGCTTTGTAACTCTTGGAAATGACAACCACGAATCAAGCGTACATTTTACTTCTCAAGCAAGTCATACTGCAACTGCAGGTAAAGAATATGTTTACGAAGCAAAAGCTGTTGGTAACAATGCTGATGCAAAAGTTCTTTACAAACTTAGTAGTGATTATCCCGACGGAATGAAAATTGATGAAAATACCGGCAGAGTTACTTGGACTCCTTCCAAAGACGGAGGGTATAAATTTACAATCATTGCATATCTTGCCGATAATCCTGATATAAAAGCAACCCAAACAGTTGAAGTCAAAGTTGGCTCTAACCAACAAGGGGATGCAATTCACTTTGTAAGTGAGCCAAACCGCACAGGATCAACAGGTAAAGAATATACATACCAACCAAAAGTAACTACAAATGATCCATCTGTAAAACTTCAATACAGACTCGACGGCTCGCCTGACGGTATGACGATTGATGAGACTACAGGACTTATTACATGGACTCCTTCCAGAGACGGTGAATACAAAGTAAATATCATTGCTTATATCCCCGGAACAGATATTAAAGCTATCCAATCATTTGTTATCAAAGTTGGTGATGGCGGTAATGGCGGTAGCGATAAAGAAGCTATTCATTTTATTACCAAGCCTCTTGAAATAGGATGTCTAAACAAAGAATATATTTATGATGCAGAAGCTGTAACAATAACTGCATCTCCTCTTGCGGTTTCTTATAAGTTGACAGCAAGTCCTGACGGAATGACAATTGACGAAAAAACAGGATTGGTACGCTGGACTCCGGCACTTGAAGGTGAATTCAAAGTAATCATAGTTGCATCAATTGCGAATACTCTTTCTGCAACACAAGGGTTTACACTTCATATTAAGACAGATTGTGAAGCACATGATGTAGTTTGCACAAAAATACATGGAGCAGTTGTTGACGAAAATGGCAACCTAATTAGCGGTGGGATAGTAAAAGCAGTGCGCCTCGACAAAGATATTAAAGGTACTGCTTCTTATTATGGAAAAATCAATGATGGTCAATACAGTTTTGCTGTGGCTGAAGGAAGTTATGCATTGTTTGCTTCAGGAGAGGGATTTGTAGAAGAATGGTATATGGATGCAGCTTCTATCGACAAAGCAACACCTGTGAAAGCTGAATGTGGCACTGACGGACCAGTTGCAGATTTCGCAGTTATGCACCGTGAGAAACCTAAGAATATCGTTATCGAAGGTACAGTAACCAATGAAAACGGCGAACCAGTATTCTCAATGGTTGAATTTATTGTAAAAGACAAGAATGGTGCAGATGTTAAAGAAATGAACGGCAGATTCTTTGCTAAAACAGGTGATAAAGGAAACTACCGCATTGAAATTCCACAAAATTTGATTGTTATTGCTCACGCAGTTCCAATGTCAGATAAATATCTGGATCAATACTATGATAAAGTAAGTAATCCTGAAGAAGCAACCCGCTTGACACTTACCGAAAACATTACGGTTAATTTCGTACTTTCAGCACGCGGTACATATCAGAACGGTTTTGCAGGTCTTGTGCGCGATTCAGCATCGGTAGGGATTAATGCCCGTGTTGTTGCATACAGAGTTGTTTCTGGAAACAGCATAAAAGAACCAAAGAAATACGAGGCTGTTACAGTAAGCACTAATGATAAAGGTGAGTTCAGTGTAAACAACCTTATCCCGGGTGATTATTTCCTCTTTGCAATTCCTAAAGAAAAATTAGGTTTTGTACCGGGATATTACAAATCAGGTGATTTTGCCGTAGCAAAATGGCAGGATGCAACACATATCACTGTTGGCGAAGTAATGATTGACCAAGTGTTTGAAATCATTTTGCGTACAGGTAACGGTATGCGCGGCGGTGCTCATCTTGGTGGAAAAATCTCTCATAGAGGCGGAATCGCTAAATCAGGTGCTGCAGTACTTGGTGAAGCTCCACTTGCAGGTGCTTATGTTATTGCTTATGATGCAAACGGAAGCGTCAGTGATTATATCTTCAGTGATGATCAAGGGAACTTCAACATGAGTGAACTTACCGCAGGCAGCTACACACTTACAACAGACAAACCGGGATTTACTTCAATGCAAACTCCTGCAACTGTTGATTATGAAAAACTTGCAAGTGTTCAGGTAGATATAGTTGTGGATGCACAATCGGTAACAGGTGTTGAAGAAGATGTATTTGTAGCAACTAATGGTGGATTGGTATTCCCTAATCCTGCTTCAAACCAAGTGAATGTACGCTTGAACTCCTCAGGTGCAGGTACTTTAACTGTCCGTGTTGTTAACACACTCGGTAGTGAAGTTCTCCGCTTTGGCACAGAAACATCCGGTAATGATTCTATCGTATCATTCGATGCTTCTTCATTACCTGCTGGAATGTACACAATCAACATTCAAGGTAGCGCATATACAATTTCAGTTCCATTAACGATTATCCGTTAATTGATAAAGCACAATAAATTGTGCTTCTAATCCATCAAGCCCGAAGGTGAAACATTCATCTTCGGGCTTGTTATTTATTGTTTGTATTATGGTGATTTGTGTAATTAAATCAATGAAAACTAATAATATCCCCTTGAATATTTGAATACTAAATAGCAAATTCGTATATTTGTATTCTGTAATAGAAATAGAAGCACAGGATCCCCATGTTGAAGATACCGATTCAAGGACTAAAAGACGGAAGTTCTGATATTTCGCTCACTTCTGATGTAAGCGAAATGGGTGTAATATTTCCGGAATTTTTTGGAAAGATTACACTGTCAGGGATTCTGAGTAAATTCGGCAAGCGATATACGTTCACAGGTAAGGCAGTTTGCAACTCGAATCTTATTTGTGACCGTTCGTTAGAGGAATATACAGAAGAGATAACCGCGCCTATTACCGTTTCGTATCTTGCAGATACTGAGGTTTTCTTATTGCAAGACCCTGCGAGTGACGAGAATGTTTACATTATACGCGAGGATGAGCCGTTTATAGATTTATCGGTTGAGGTATGTGAAGAGCTTGCTCTTAATTTACCGATGAAAAGAATAGCTCTTCAGTACAGGGATAAAGAGTTGAAAGATATCATACCCGACATAACCGAAGCAGGTGAAGAACAAAAAATAGACGAACGTTGGTCAGCACTTAAAAACATACATTTGAACAATTAACTTTCTTTTTATTTTGGAGAATTCCAATGCCAAATCCTAAACGCCGCCATTCTAAATCACGACGTGACAAACGCCGCACACATTACAAAGCAGTTGCTCCTGCAACTTCAACTTGCCCAAACTGTAATTCTGTGAAATTATCTCATGCAGCCTGCCCGGATTGCGGTTATTACAACGGTCGTAAAGCAATTACCGTTGAATAAGAACGCACGTTTTTATTCGCTAAAGCAGGAACGAGAATGCAAGTTACTTTGAAAAATTTCTTGCTGATATTCAATTCTTCAAACTCCCAAATTAGGGCATAATGAGAATAGCTCTTGATGCAATGGGTGGCGATTATGCACCCGACAATGAAGTGCAAGGTGCGGTACTGGCTGCAGAATCTGTTTCTTCACAAACAGATTTGGAAGTCATTTTTGTAGGGCGTGAACAAGATATTCGCGCTTCTCTCTCTAAGATTGATTCTTCCAAACTTCGCTATTCTATTGTTCATGCCGACGATATTGTCGGGATGGCTGACGAAGCGAGTACCGTTGTAAAGAAGAAAAGAAATTCTTCTCTATTTAAAGGAATTGAACTCCATGCCGACGGCAAAGCTGACGGTTTTGTTTCTACAGGAAATACAGGTGCTGTAATGTCAACAGCCACTCTTGTTTTAGGACGTGTAAAAGGAGTTAGCCGACCAACTATCGGCTCTTTCTTCCCCACAGTAAATGATCGCCCTGCCTTACTTGTTGATGCCGGTGCCAATATAGATTGTAAACCACGCCATTTATATGAGTTTGCAATTATGGGAAGTATTTATTATTCCCAAATATTAGATGTTGAATTCCCAAAAATCGGCTTGCTCAATGTAGGCGAAGAACGAACCAAAGGAACGGAAGTTGTCCTCCAGACGTATGAATTATTAGAACAAAGTCCGCTCAATTTTATCGGGAATGTAGAAGGGCGTGATATTCTCTTCGGTCATGCCGATGTATTTGTTTGTGATGGTTTTACCGGTAATATCATTCTTAAATTTGCAGAAAGTATCATCGGAGTTCTGAAAGCCAAAGTTAAGCAGCACGCCGACAAAGGTTTCCTTGAAAAATTAGCAGTAGGTGCAATGGCACCAACACTCAGAAAAATTCTCAAAGAATTTGATTATCAGGAATATGGTGGAGTTCCACTTCTCGGCGTTAACGGAGTTGCTATTATCGGTCATGGCAAATCCTCCCCAAAAGCAATACAAAACATGATAGTTCGTGCCGTAGATGTTGCTACCAAAAATGTAAATGGCTTGATAGCTTCTACACTTGCATCCCTCACAATTCCAACCGATAACAATTAACCGAAAGAACTAACAATGCCATTTACTAATCATTTGGGAAATAATTGAAAATAACTGCGTAACTTCAAAAATTATTTAATTTAAAAATATTAGACATAAAACATAAGAAAGACTTT
>JACPWH010000131.1 GCA_016197185.1 Ignavibacteriota bacterium | reverse complement strand
TATTTCTTAATATCTAAATACGTTATAAAGATTAGATGTCTCTAGATTTCCTTCGTAGTATTCAAATTTTACTTTAAGCTTCTACTTTAAATTTTAGAACCACCGATCAATGCACACCTCCAGATTATAGCACATATTCAAATTTTACAGGTACTTCGGCGGCTGCGCCCCATGTGGCGGGTGTTGTTGCCCTTATGCGTTCGACTGTACAGGAGTATCCTTATTTTTTCTCACTAAACGGGCAACCCCTTGAACCAGAAGATTACGAAGGGATACTTCAAGCAACTGCGCAAAGATACACATTAGATCAAGGGAGTAATTATTTAGAAAGCCGTGGTTGGGGGCATCTCCAAGCGGATAATGTTTATACCAAATGTGATATAGATGGCTTTCGTTCCAAACACTATTCTTATACTCTTGATGAAGCGACCGAATCAACTGTAGGAGATTGGATTCCTATGAATACAGATTACTTTTTTACTTCTGATTTTGATAAGAACTGGAATACCCGACCAGAACTTCACTTATCGAATGGTACAAATGCCCCGCAAGGTTACATAAGAGAAATCAGGGCAACCTACACTTTAAGCGATGCTGAATGGTACGACGACAATCTTTTTATATGGGGTCGTGGCGGTACTGACGGTAAAGGGGGATATAATATCTCAAATCCTAATCACCGATATCCATGGACTGAAGTAACAAGCGGAACAGGCAGCATTGAGCCACCGAAGCGATATGTACCCGGAATATTCCATAATAATAATATGATTGTAGAATGCAGAACATATCAATTCAAATACAATACTGGGTTTTTAGATATTCTAATGCCAACTAATGATAACATCGCTTTTCAATTTACTGTGTTCGGCGTTCCAAAAACAACTTCTGTGAAGCTTTCTGGTGAAGTTCCAATAAACACAGAAATGAGTATCCAACCTAATCCTGCTTCTAATCAAATTCAAATACAATATTCCCTCACAGTAAATTCTACAGTTTCATTAGAAATAGTTGATATTTTAGGAAGAAACGTTATAAAGCCGATTTGTGAAAACAATACAGTAGGTGAGTATTCCGAACATATTGATATTTCTGCCTTATCTAAAGGTATCTATTTCTGTAAGGTTAGTCTTCCGTTCAATAAGATTCTAATACAGCCATTCATAGTAGAAGGCGACAAATGAAAGCTATATATATATATATATTCCTTTGTATAGGAGTTTTGATATTTAATTCCTGCGGTGACGGTATTGCCCCAGCTACCAATGGTGTCTTACCCAAAATTGATACGTTCGATTGTTCCCATCCAGTATTTCTTCCTGACGGGAAAGGCCCGAAGTATCCGCCAGGCATATCACATAAATTACAACGTCGTTCACCTGACGGTTCAAAAATAGTATACATAGTTAATGAAAAAAGGATAAAAATTCTTGATCTTAAAACAGGTATTGTAGAAATGTACGATCCGAGTACTATGATGCCGTCAAATATAGGGTTCTTTGGTTGTTATGATATTAGATGGTGTCCATATGATGATAACAAGTTATGCTGTATGTTCGTGACTGGGATTGACACAACTGGTAATGATAAGTTTGGGGTGTATGGACAGAATTTGTTTATCCTTTATAGAAAAGAGAGTAGACTTGATAGAATTAATTTACCCTATATGCCTAAAGTTGGTCCTGATGGCTTATTTATTTTTGGTTGGATGAATGGGTCGACAGTAGCAGCAGATTCTCTTTTTCTTGGATATGAATCTAAATCAAAATTATTTACTGGAATTGTAGTGCTTCCTGAGAATAAAATAGTACTCATACCAGAGTTTGAAAAGTTAAGAAAAGATGGTTCTCTAAGCGATTTTTTATATAGCCCTGATCGAAAGCATAGTGCTGCATTAATAAATGGACTGCGAGTACCTGATTTTGGAAACGTTATTTTTATAGATGGCACACCACTCCGATTTACAGATGATACTTTGAGTTTACTATACAAATTAAGTTGGTCACCAGATGGTAAAAAACTTGCAGCTACGGTAGATATTGATAATAAATATCAGCAGGTATGGGTTCTTGACGTAACAAAGTGGCTAGTCGATAAACCTGCACTTGCATCTGTAGAAAAAATAGATTTTCAAAAAAGATTTTGTATGTATAACCTTAGTGGTTTCGGTAATATTTGTGCGGAGTTTATTACAAATACTACCCTTGCCGTTTCATGCCACCATGATGGTGATTTGCTTTGCCCGCTATGGGAGATTACTACCGACGGGCGTATGTTACGACAGCTTACCCATGAGTAGTATAAATGAAAATTCTCTATCTCTATAGTATTATTTGTATTGGAGTTCTGATTTTCGCCTCCTGCGGGGACGGTATAGCTCCTGTTGGCGGTGAAGTATTGCCCAAAATTGATACGTTCGATTGCCCAAAAGCTGAGTTTCTTCCCGACGGGCAAGGTCCGAAACATCCTCCCGGTATATCACATAAACTTCAACGGCGTTCACCTGACGGTTCTAAAATAGCGTATATAGTAAATGAAAAAAGGATAAAAATCCTTCACTTGAAAACAGGTATTCTAGAAACATATGATCCAAGTACTATGATGCCCACAAATACTACATTCATTGGGTGTTATGATATCAGGTGGTGCCCTTATGATGACAACAAATTATGCTGTATGTTTGTGACGGGAATTGATACAACAGGAAAACAAGGTTTCGGGGTCTATGGACAGAATTTGTTTATTCTCTATCGAAAAGAAAGTAAGTTTGAAATGGTAGATTTGCCCTTTTGTTCAAAAACTGGTCATGATGGACTATTTATCTATGGGTGGTTAAGGGGTTCAACAAAGTCAATTGATTCACTTTTTCTCTTATATGGCACTAGTTCATTTTATGTTAGTGGGATAATAATCCTTCAAGAAAAAAAAATAGTACCTATAGCCGAGTTCGACAAAATAGGTGCATATGGGTTTTTAAAAGATTTTTTGTTTAGCCCTGAGCATCAACATAGTGCTACATTAGTTAATCAATTGAACTCTCCCCCTTATGGAAATAATATTTTTATAGATGGTATCCCTCTCCG
>JACPWH010000130.1 GCA_016197185.1 Ignavibacteriota bacterium | reverse complement strand
GTAAGTGATTTACAAAACAGTGTTGCTGACATTAACAACAGATTAAGCGGTATTCAAAACGAAGGTGGAACCATAGTTATTGAACAATCAGACGTCGATCAAACAGGCTTGGAAGTTAAATCTATTGAAAGCTCAACTGCGCCTCCATTTATTGTAACTAACTCCGATGGGGATGGAATTTTTACAGTGTATCCTGATGGCTCGATAAAAATTGGCGCAAACTCAATTATAATTAATGATAATGGAACATTTACATCAACACAACCACTTTCTCTTCCAGCAGGAAGTACTGCAGGTGGAGATGAAATAGCAACACTTTCAGATTTGGGGAATGGAGGGAATGGATCATACTGCCCGCCTTCGCCAACAGAAGGTTATGGTTATAATGTAGAAGAATATTTTGTTAATCTGCAAGGTTGCGATCTTAGCGGTTTTAATTTTGACGGTTCAATCTTACGAGGATCGAATCTTGCTGGTGCAAATCTTACAAATACTAATTTGTACTCAGCTGGTTTGGAAGGAAATGATCTTTCAAATGTAGACTTCACAAATGCTAATGCAGAGGGAGTATCTTTTACTGACAGTAAGCTTCAAGGTGCTATCTTTACTGGGACAATACTTTATGGTGCAAATTTTGGGATGGTGCAGATCTATCTTATGCAGACCTGACTGGTGCTGATTTTAACGGTGCAACAATTACTGGTACAACGATAACAACTGGTTGTATTGGTCAAAGCTTCTGTACCTAAATTCTCTAATTTTTTATTTTTATTATAGATTAATTATTTCATAATCTCAATTAGGATTACGAAATTAAGCGAGTTTATTAATTATTAATAAAAATGATTCACCGTCGAATTACGCGCAAGAATATGTTGTGTTGACGTAAAGCTTTAGTGATACTTTATCATTTTTACAGTATTGATTGAAAACTACAACTCTGAAACAATCCTCTTCAACATCAAAGCAATGGAAGAACAGGGTTTTGGCGACAAAAAAAGATGGAAGGAAATAAGGAAAAGGGTTGAAAAACGACAACCGCTTGATGATGGAGATTTTCAATACTATCAAGCTCAGGGTGATGAGTACTCTCATGCTCTAGAAAAGAAGAGGGAATGGAGGATGGAACAAATAGAAAAACTGCAAGCCGAGGGGATTGGTGATAACAAACATTGGGAAGTCCTTAAGCAAAAACTACATGAAAGAAAACGTCTTGAAGGTGTTGATCTTGAATATTTTTACTCTAAGATGAGGGAATTTGAACAAGGGGTAATTACAACTACACACGATGTTGAAGGCAGAGAAGTTGTAGCATATTTGGGGATAGTTAGCGGTCAGGCAGCAATAGGTTTGATGTTTCTCAAGGATGCTATAGTAGGACTGACCGATGTTTTTGGTGGAAGATCAGGAATCATGGAAAGAAACTTTGAGACCGCAAAGGATCTTGCACTAAAGCAGATGTCAGAAAAGGCAAGGACCATGGGAGCAAATGCCGTTATTGGTGTCAACGTTAATTTTAGTACTGTTGAAGGAAAAAACAAACAGATGTTAATGGTTATCGCCACTGGAACTGCGGTAATAACTAGAGCAAAACCTAAAGAATGACACTAAAAGGTCACAGAAACCACTACAACGTAAAGATGCTTTCAGATTAATGACCTTCAGTTTCTATTTCGTAATCATATACTAGATTACGAAATGATTTGAATTCTATGGCGGACTTGTTACTCCATTCCAAACTTGCATATCATCAATAGTTCCATCCAAAACCTGCCCAGTTTGTGAGTCTTCAGATACTCCAACAAACAAATACCTTAAACTCTGTGTCGAAGCTACGGTTCCAGTTTGAGATTCTATACTTGTTGTGAAGGACGCATCACTGAATAATTCAATACTATATGCCGTTGCACTAGTTCTTTTCATTTCCACATAAACTGTTTCGGTAGTAAGATTATGTGTGAATACTGCATCTTCACTACCAATTTGAGATTTTGGTGAAGCTCCATCTGTATCAACAAGAGCATAATCCAGATTGCTTCCTATACCAGTACCTCTTAATTTTAATAATAAAAATATTCCATCATGACTTGTAAGTGTATCAGTGTTCACACTGGAAGCTCCTATGAATACAAGGTTTTGTTGATTTGTACTGCCTTGAGATAAATTAGCAGTATTTAATTTAAATCTAATAACAAACGCAGTGTCTGATAAATTACCACCCAACTCAGAATTGATGTCCCTATATGCCTCCTCCACCTGATCGCCCATATCGGCATCGTAATTAAAAACACCGCTACTGACAGATGTAAATCCAGATGAATGCGTCCATTGATCAGATGAAAAATCATCTGTAAAATCAGGTTGCGATGGCATACTAGGTGTTGTAGTTTCTTGTCCAAAAACACCACTTAACGTAACCATAACCCCTTCAGGAATATGAACAGGACTAGAACCAGTATTTTTTACAAATATTCTGTTAATTGCAGGAATCCCAGCTTCTGTGATATTGGTTATAGAATCAGTAAACACACAAGTATCTCTTGGTCCCTTGCTGTTTGTATAATCACTGGATGAATCAATAACGTTTGTTGTGTTACCTAGTATGCCAGCTATTATCTTTATTTTTGGCACATTGCTTGTATCACAAGGAAGATTTGCAGTAACCGAAACAGAGGTAAGGTTTCCTATACTGCTAGTATCTAGTAATGGAATGAGCTCATTTGTGAGAATTGTAATAGGATCTATGT
>JACPWH010000219.1:4615-5407 GCA_016197185.1 Ignavibacteriota bacterium | reverse complement strand
ATTCCCCAGTGCGGTAGCAATTCCTATGGGGTTTTCGATCTGTTCGTAATGGTATAGAGATTTTTTGAAATACTCGATAGCTTTGGAATAATTACCTTTATTCCGAAAAAATATTCCGTGAATATTCAAACTATGAGCTATTTGGGAAGTATTTTGTGCGATTTTGGCAAAAGCCAGTGCTTGTTCAATGATCGGAAATGCGGCATCATATTCTCCACGTTTCCCGAGAACAGTAGCTTGGTTTATAAGTATGGCTGCCTTTTCGTTTGGCAGAATTTCATCGGTGGTATCAATTTTTGGTATGACAGTTTCCATGAGATTAGATTGATTTTTCCAGGAAATACGTTTTCATCGCACCTTTGCCCTTGATATTCATTTCACCACGAGGGATAAATCGGAATGATGAATCGGAGAGTGATTTCATAAGATCTTCACTTACATGAATTTTCCCTACCTCTCCATGGGATTCCATCCTTGCAGCCGTATTTACAGCATCTGAATATACATCATACACAAATCGTTCATTACCAAAAACACCGGCAATTGCTGACCCGGTATGAACTCCTATTTTCACACCGAAATTAGTACCTTTGGGTAAATACTGACGGATTTCCTCCGGCAATAGAGTTGTGGCTACCATCTCAAAAGCTGCTGAGACAATGCGTTCAGCATGGTCATCGCATCTGATGGGAGCTCCGGCAACTGCCATATACCCGTCACCAATCGTCTTGATTTTCTCACAACCGTGTTGTTTCATAATTCGGTCGAATTCGCCAAATACATAATTAAGCA
>JACPWH010000219.1:0-4581 GCA_016197185.1 Ignavibacteriota bacterium | reverse complement strand
CTTCATATCGTGCACGGTCGGCAGCAAAAGCAATTTCGGCATTCCGGCGAACATCCTCATGCTTGCCCAATCGAGTTTGAACTGCTGAAATTAATTCATCATGCTCAAAAGGTTTTGTCAGATAATCATCTGCGCCTAAATTCATTCCCCTCCTAATATCACTTTGATCTACCTTAGCAGATAGAAATAAAAACGGAATTGCAGATGTCGGTTCGTGAGTTCTCAGTGCTTGCAACACATCGTAGCCGTCTTTTTCAGGCATCATTATATCCGAAACAACCAAATCAGGCAAATGTTCTTTTGCAAGCTCAATACCTACCGAACCATTATGAGCAGATATAACGTGATACCCATTGACACTTAAGATAAGAGTAATACCTTCCCTGATTAAATCCTCATCTTCGATAACAATTATTTTTTTCATAAAATTAAGTGACTGCTAATGAAATTAAAACATTAGGTTTTTTCTTACGAAACCATACAGGTTAAAATATGCAAAGTTCGAGCCAATTTTGCAAAATTACAATAGAAAAGCGGAATACTATCGGTTAGTTACCATATTCCGTAAGTATAATGGTAAAGATGTGAATAGAGGGCTTGTCAAAGACAAAAAAAATCAGTTTAAAATAGCAACCAAGCAAAGGGTTTGATAATAGAAATATCATTATGAAGGGACTATATGTAATCCTTGTTTTGATTACTAAAGAAAAAAATGGGAAGTATAATGAAACGATATTTTTGCTGATATTTGCTTGTTTCTGAAAGAAGTCTTTGGCTAAAAGCTAAAAAAATACTATTTTTGTTTTAGGTCAAGTCCCGTGCGGCTGCGACAAGCCCAACCCCGCCAGGTCCGGAAGGAAGCAACGGTCAGTTTGCTCTCAGAGCGCCACGGTTAACTTGACCGATTTTTTTTATACTGCACAATAGACCAAGCCTATTAGTTTCTATCCTGCTTAACCACCACTCAGGAGCTTTACTCACAAAAAGATTTATAAAAGTATTTCTGTTTGAATACCTATATTTTTTGGATAACTATCATCATAGCATTGCCGATAGCCCAGTTAAGTTTAAATTTCCGTATATTTGAGCAGCAAGCTATCAAAATGTGTAGTATCTTGTATGAACCAAATTGAAATTATTAGAAATATTTTATGAAATTCAATCCGATACTTGCGATTGAATTCAATATCAATAGAGCAAATCAATTTTAGAAAGAAGAAAATTATTTTCAGATGAAGAAAGAAATTATCATTAACGCCGCATTGAATGAGGTGCGGATAGCTATCACCGAAGGCGGAGAATTAGCTGAACTTTTTATCGAAATACCGGATAAAGAACGATTGGTCGGTAATATTTACATGGGCAGGGTAGGTAAGATTATTCAGGGGATGAATGCAGCCTTCGTTGATATAGGAATAGCCCAAGACGGTTTCCTTCATTTTTCGGATGTAGATTCTTCTCTCGAAGATTCTTTCATTACCGAAGAAGAAGATGATGAAGACGAAGATGAAATAGCAAGTGAAACAAGTGAGTCGGCATCGGTAGCTCTTCGCAAAAAACCTTCCAAATCAAAAAAGAAACCGGCAGGGAAACCACTCCCTACGTTCTCAACCAAACGTTCGGGAGTAGTTTCAATCGGTTTACAACCAAAACAAAATATCATAGTCCAGGTAGTACGCGAGGCATATTCAAGCAAAGGTGTTCGTGTGAGCACCCGTGTTTCCATGCCCGGACGCTATGTGGTATTGATGCCATTTGAATCTGCAATCGGAGTTTCAAGAAAAATACAATCCGTTCGCGAGCGCAAACGATTGCGTAATTTGGCGAAGTCTATTCTCCCCGAAGGTTTCGGGTGCATTATTCGTACAGCTGCACAGGATAAAAGTGAAGCCGAGCTTCGCAGGGATTGGGAATATTTACTTGATATTTGGAAAGAAGTAGAAATCAATGTCAAGAAATCGCACAATCACCCTGCATTACTCTACCAAGATAAAAATCTGACAGGAAGTGTTATCCGCGACCTTTTCACAAATGATGTGGAAAGGGTGGCTGTTGACTCTAAAAAACTCTACCGAGAAATTATCAATTATCTTAATTGGGCATCGCCGGAGCTTGTGGAGAAGGTAGAATATTATTCAGGCAGAAAACCGATTTTTGACGCATTTCGTTTAGAAAAAATAATTGCCGACACCTATTCCCGTAAAATTGGATTGCCGAGTGGCGGATCGATTGTGCTTGATCAAACGGAAGCTATGTTTGTAGTTGATGTTAATTCGGGCAGAGCATCAAGCGATCATGAGCAGGAGCGTAATTCTCTTAAAACAAATATGGAGGCAGTTCATACAATTGCACAACAGCTTCGATTGAGGGATGCAGCCGGTATTGTACTGATTGATTTTATTGATATGAATTTAGAGGAAAACCGAAAAAAGATTTTCAATGAAATGCGACATGAAACGATGCGTGACCGTGCAAAAACAACCATCTATCCGCTTACCCAACTTGGTTTGATGCAGATGACCCGGCAGAGAATACGACAAAATATAACTGAACGGTTAAGTGATAATTGCCCTACGTGTCACGGAGTAGGACGTGTACAGTCACGCTCGGTAATTCTGAGTGGAATCGAACGTTGGCTGGATACATTCCGCAATAATTCTCATGAATTCTCTATCATTCTGTTCGTACATCCTACTATGGCGGAATATTTGCTTGAGGGGTCAATTTCGAGGCTTTCCCGTTTGATGATAAAACATTTCCTCAAAATTAAGCTCCAACAAAGCCACGAACTACGTCCGAATGAGTTTAAGTTTTACTCTCAAAAACAACAGCGAGATATTACCCAAGACTTTTAATAGAAAAAAGCCCTGAACAATTTTTCAACATGAGTAAAACAATTTCCATTCTCGGTTCCACCGGTTCAATCGGATGCCAAACACTTCAAGTGATTGACATCATGCGAGATGAATGGGAAATTAACTTTTTGACGGTTAACTCCAAGATTGAAGAACTTGAACAGCAGGTTCAGAAATACAAACCGCATGGTGTGGCAATTTCTGATGAGCGTTGTTATAAAGAGTTCAAAAAGTTCACAAGCTTTACAGGTGAAATTCTTTGCGGTGAGGAAGGAGTTTGTGCTGCTGCAGGTGACAGTAGAAACAATATTGTTATGTCGTCGTTGGTTGGGTTCAGTGGTGTAATGCCGACTCTTGCGGCAATCGAAACAGGAGCTACGATTGCGCTTGCAAATAAGGAAACACTTGTAAGTGCAGGAGAAATAATTACGGAATCTGCCAAAAGAAAGGGGATTCCCATTCTTGCTGTTGACAGTGAACACAGTGCGATTCTTCAATGTTTAGCAGGAGAATATCATTCAGAAATTGAAAAGATTATTCTTACTGCTTCTGGTGGTCCTTTCAGGAATTTGCCGATTGAGGAATTTGGAGAAATTACTCTTGCACAAGCACTCAAACATCCCAATTGGTCGATGGGAAATAAAGTTACCATTGATTCATCAACACTGATGAACAAGGGTTTCGAGGTTATCGAAGCACGGTGGCTTTTTGATTTGCCACCAGAAAAAATTGATGTGGTGGTCCATCCGCAAAGTATTATTCATTCGCTTGTACTGTTCTATAAATCGATTTTCTTCTTTTATTTACAAATTTTAAATATTTTGAGTAATCTTTATAACATTTTAGAGGATAGTATATAGTTTTTTAGAAACATTGATCTCAATGAAATTATTTCGGATAAAAGTAAATTTATTTCTAATATATGAATAATATATATATGATTTAAGAGTTGGTGAATTCACACGTGAACGAATGCACGCCATCGAAAAAATGTCAAGAATTGAATTTTAGTGGAAATTGGATTTTGGCAAAAATGGAAATGGAAATCGTTTCAAAGCGCTCTCAACATTGCGTCAATTGAAAATTAATTATTGCTCGTATAAATATGATAATAACTCGATTATTGATTTTTTCTTAAATTTTATTAATCTTGAATATCTTTGTATTTACAACCATTTTGGGCCTTTTATTATTAATCATTTTCTTCTTCCACGCAATTTAAAAGGTTTTTTTCTTTCTGGATATTACAATATTGTTAAAAAACTAAATAATCTAAAACGTCCAACAGAATTAATAGTTAGCGAACTAGTACATTTGCGTTTTTTGAAAATAGCATTATGGGATAATGACGATATGGATGAAATAGGTCGTTTGGAAAATCTTGAATTTTTAGAATTAGCAGGCCCAAAGATAAATGTTCTCAAAGAAGGCACATTCAAAAACCTCAAGCGTCTGGAAACACTTCGAATCTATGGTTTCCGCGTTGAGAAAATCGAAGAAAACGCGTTTTGTGGTTTAGATAAACTTGTTGTGTTTGAGATGGCGAATTTGGGCCGAGAAAATTCTCCTCTAAGACTCGAGTCGAACGCGTTTAAGGGTTTGAGTTATTTACAAACGATGAGCATACGTAATTGCACGGTTTTATTGGTGAGTGAAGATTTCTTTGACATGTTTCTCTAAATTGCCAAGTTCTAAGATTTGCATCTCATATTTCTTGATTATATCG
>JACPWH010000218.1 GCA_016197185.1 Ignavibacteriota bacterium | reverse complement strand
TTCGAAAAGTGAGCGGGAGAGGGGAGAAGTTGTATGTGAAATTTCTTGTTTTAATTCACTTACTAATATGATTTCACTGTTTTCTTCCTGTCTTGCAGTTAGCCCTATTCTATAACTTGCAGATTTGATTATTTGTTGCTCATTATGGTTAGCAATGGCTTTGTCATATATTTTCTGAACTATTTCGAGAGCAGACTTAGGTCGTTGATTCTCCAAATGTTCATCAACGGCTTTCCATTCAGACGAATAGTCGTCTGATAATGCTTTTGCAGGAAGTACAATACTAAGGAGAAATAATGAAAGGCCAAGGAGTAATCGCATAAATAAATGTAGATTGGAACATAGTTTCAAGTTGAAAAAACTATATTGGAAATGAGATTTGTTTTAAATTCGATTGAACTAACAGTTCATCAAAGTTTAAATATATACAATTAAAAGTTTTTGGATGTTATATCAACAAATCAAAGTCTAAATTTTCTGTTAAGGGTGAATCTATCAATTTTAATGATTGTTCACTTTATGCTTATAGAGCAACCTAACTGCACAAAAGTTACATTTACGTTCTCGAACTGACGGTTTTAAATCAGAGTACTAATTCCGCAAGGTTTGGCAAAGAATTTATTTGGAGAGAAAGGAAATATTCTTTAATTTAGACTTAGTCTAAATAAGAATTTATCTGTTTTTCTTCACTATAATAAATTTAAAATGCACTTACATCCTCATTCCATCGAACTCTCTTCATGTTTTCTCGGTTCTGTATTCTATTGTCTCGGCTGTGAAATGATACAGATAGAATTTGGTAATTTACTGATAGAATTGAAGTATGAAGAATTTGTCAAATTCTTGTTCTTTTTACAACAGTCGAATTTCAAAAAGGTAGAAGCAGAGAATCAAAATCTTCCTTATAACCGAAAATTGGTTTGGCAGTTTACCCAATCCTCCATAAAAGCTGTATTCCATCAAAGAGAAGCGGAAGGGTTACTTGGTCTATTATCAGCAGCTGAGTCGGCTCTCCTTCGTCGTAGCTTTTCGAACAATAATCATTTATTTTCGATGAACTGATGCTTCATTTCAATTTTGACATCAAAAAACGACAGCCATTACAATGAAAAATTCTTTCTTACGTAAAACACAATTGGTATTTTTGCAAAAGAACAAATGGGGTAAAAGTAATACTACACCATCTTTATTCATTATTATTATAAAAGGTTTGCTTTATGAAAAAATTACAATATATACTTGTAATGATTGTTATTTCGACTGTTGGTTTTATTTCGGGATGTACTGAAGAAGATACAACACAACCTACTGTATATGTTACAGCTATCAAGAAAGATCAGCATCCGGATTCAACAGACAAATGGATGTATTATTCATTCGACACTGAAACAGTTGTTGCTGCATCAGATTCAAGTACTGACAAATGGGATATAAAATTTAGATTTCTTCCTTATGATGTCACACAAACAGGTATAGGAAACTTAATTCATATTTTCCAATTTGATGGCCCGATATATCTAAATTCTCCTAATGTTGGTAATGCTAAAGGAAAAACAAAAGGGTATATTCTTGATAGTGCTTTTGTAAATGTATCGTATGCAGGAGATGATTCAAAATTTATATCAGATGATACAGCCAACTCAACACGTATCATACCTACAAATCTTGGTGCTGCCGGCTACTTTATTTACAGTGGTCCTCCAAATCATACAGTTTCTACCTCGCCATCAAAAACTCTGATGATAAAGACAAGTGGAGGAAAATACGTAAAGTTCCAATTGCAAAGTGTTTATCAAGGTGCTCCTGCAGTTCCTGATATGACATCAATTTGGGGATACTATTCGTTCCAATATGTAAAAAGCGATACAAAGACTTTAAAATAATGTTCCTTTATCAAGGAGAAAAACAATGTATGGAAATGTAAGTATAATTGATAAATCATCTAAAGACCCCTTGGCAGGGGAGGATCCGATTTTACTCGCAGAATTTGAGGCAAAAATTGCCCGAGGTGAAAAAATAGAACCTCATGATTGGATGCCTAAAGAATATCGCCGTCAGCTCATTCGTATGATAGAGCAACACGCGCATTCTGAAATCATCGGTGCTTTGCCCGAAGGAACATGGATTACTCGTGCTCCAGGATTCAAACGCAAAATGGCACTCATGGCAAAAGTTCAGGATGAAAGCGGACATTGTCAGCTCCTCTATAATGCTGCCGAAACCCTTGGCAAATCACGTGAACAGATGATTAACGACCTAATTTCAGGTAAGTCAAAATATTCGAATGTGTTTAACTATCCTGCTCCTACTTGGGCTGATACAGCGATTATCGCTTGGCTGATTGATGCTTCTGCAATTATTAACCAAGTTACCAATTCAAAAGGCAGTTATGGTCCTTATTGTAGAGCTTTGGAGAGGATTTGTATGGAAGAATCCTTTCACTTACGATACGGTTATGACAATGTAGTAACACTTGCAACAGGAACAAAAGAACAAAGGGCAGCTGTTCAAGACGCTTTGACTCGCTGGTGGAAACCTATTATGCACTTTTTCGGTCCACCGGATGTTGCTTCTATACATAGTGAGATATTGATGAAGTGGAAGGTGAAAATGGCAAGCAACGACGATATGCGTCAGCAGTTTTTCAATCAGTATGTTCCTAAGATTTTGGAGTTGGGATTGAAGATTCCCGATGAAAATCTGAAAAAGAATCCTGAAACAAAAAAATGGGAATATTCCGATCCCGATTGGGATGAATTTTTCAGAGTGATT
Source organism: Ignavibacteriota bacterium (assembly GCA_016197185.1). Lineage (GTDB taxonomy): Bacteria > Bacteroidota > Ignavibacteria > Kapaibacteriales > UBA961 > JADJXV01. The sequence continues at coordinate 14,899 of JACPWH010000218.1, read as the reverse complement.
AAAGGCGACGGACCATGTAATAAGGAAAGAATAGCGGTTCGCCGACGTGCAGAGGAAGAAGGAAGATGGGTTCGTGCTGCTCTCAATCAGCCGAATACAAAATACTCTGTCCCTCTTTCATAAATATGTTGTATATAATAGAACAGCCCTTCTTATGCTTAGGTATTAGAAGGGCTGTTTCTTTGTTTACAATTCAGTTAATTAATGTTGTGGCTTGGCTTTGACTTTACAGGACAAAAACATTGGTCACCTTTAATGCAATCTCTGGGGCAAGGAATGGCATAAAGCCTAAATATTGATGTAGGATATTTTAATAAAACTGACTTACGCATTTTGTTTTCAACTTTGTAATTTTCTTCCAATGTATAATCGAAAGGCATAACTAAATCCATTTCAATGAATAAGTCATTACCGGATTGTCGGGTATGAATGCTTTTGAATTCACAGAATTCATCTATATTCTCGGCTATCACACCAAGAAGTTCTATCTGAATGTCTTCCGAAAGAGTACGGTCCAATAGTTGATTAAATGCTTCTTTCCCATGCTTGAAACAGGGTCGCAAGGCAATAACCAACAGACCTACAGCTGTAAATGAATCAACAAACTTTGCAATGGTTAGATAATTATAGTAATGCAAAGCATAACCGATTATTATATTTATCAAAACACCTATTTCGGTTATAATGTCTGCCTTCCAAAGGTCAACATCATAGTGAAGCATTGGAAGATTGAATTTTCCTGCATTAATTTCCTGTTGGTGGTGCATCGTTATCATCATCACAAGGGAGACAAAGGAGAAACTTCCCAGAAGCCAATAATTACTTACATACGTCGGGTTATCAATTGATTGAAACGTTTTAACTAAAATATATCCTGATACAATTGTCAGAAGCATTGCACTTGCCAATATTGCCAGATTTTCGTATTTGCCATATCCGTAATTGAAATTATAATCGGCACGTCTGATACTTCGATTGATTGCAGTGATAAGTAAAATAGCATTCACTACATCTATCGCTGCAATAAAACCATTTGTTTCCACTGCCAAGGAGTTTTGAATTGAACCAAGAGGAATCCCGGCTACTGCAATCATAACACACATTATCATCGACATAACCGGAATAAATATCGGTGATTTGGGACTGAACCAAGTTCTTGAGGACTTAATAACTCCTAAGTAATAGCGTATCATTATGAACAATCAATCAATCAATAAAAATCAATTATTTATTAAGTTTCTTGCAATCACCATTTTCTGAACTTCGCTTGTTCCTTCCCCAATAGTAAGAAGTTTTACATCACGGTAAAGTTTCTCGACAGGATATTCTTTGATATAACCATATCCGCCATGAATTTGCACTGCTTCTTCACACGCTCTGACAGCAATTTCACTTGCAAAAAGTTTTGCTTGTGCAGCAGCAAGGGTTATGTTTTCACCTCTGTCTTTCAACCATGCCGCTTTGTATGTGAGGAGGCGAGCAGCTTCGATATCCATCGACATTTTTGCTAATTTGAATTGGATTCCTTGGAAATCAAGCAAACGCTTACCAAACTGCATACGTTCATTTGCATACTTCAAACTTGCATCTAACGCAGCTTGGGCAGTTCCTACGCTTAATGCAGCTATTGAAATACGTCCGCCGTCCAATATTTGCAATGCTTGTAGAAATCCTTCACCTTCTTTACCTATTAAATGACTTTTAGGTACTCGTACATTATCCAGAGTAAGGGAAGCGGTATCGCTGCATCTCATCCCTAATTTGTTTTCTTTTTTAGAACCATAGAAGCCTGTCATTGATTTATCGATTGCAAAGGCAGAAATACCGCGTTTACCTTTCGATTTATCGGTAACAGCCATTACAAGTGCTATATTTCCAACGTTCCCATGAGTAATAAAGTTTTTAGATCCGTTAAGAATATACTCTGCACCGTCTAATACTGCAGTGGTACGAGTCCCGCCGGCATCTGAACCTGCGCCGGGTTCTGTTAATCCCCATGCACCTAATGTTTTTCCTGAAGCAAGCGTAGGAATGTATTTTTGCCGTATTTCCTCACTTCCAAATCTGAAAATATGGTTCGTACATAAACCGTTATGTGCAGCTACACCAAGAGCAATAGCAGGGCAAGCCCTTGCGATTTCCTCTACTATGACAGCATATTCCTGATAGCCCAAACCTGACCCGTCATATTCTGTTGGAATTAAAACTCCAAGTAAACCAAGTTCACCGAGTTTTGCAAATATTTCATGTGGAAATTCTTGAGTCTCATCAAAATGCAGGGCTACAGGGCGGATTTCATTATCAGCAAAGGTACGTGCAAGATCGCGTATGGCATTAAGTTCTTCAGAAAGTGTAAAATCGAGAAAAGTATTTGAATCGGACATAAAAACGAAGATATTATAAGAAAAAATTATGAAGTAGTATTTAGATTTATGGCAAATTACCAAAAAGTTCTCACTCGACAAATAGGATACGGCTTTTTACCGAACAGTAACATTTCCAACCACATTCCTTATTGAATAATAAAAGCGGAGTAAGATTGTAAAATTTATTTTAAGACGTTTTAAACTTTATTCAGGTTCATTCCATCTAAAGTTTGGCATAAAAATATCAATGTATAGCAGAGAAGTTAAATATTGCTAAAAAATGACAAGATGACATCCAAATTGCGACAAATTTCGTAATTTTACTGTCAGAAATGCAATAAAATGATTAATTAATCAGGAGGTATATGTAACCAATCGCTTACTATGTGTGTCTTTATTGGTAGTTTTTACCGAAATTTCATATTTCTGCATACTGCATGATTATTTGATACAAAATTATTTTACCGTTTTATACGAGTCAATCTTTATTGGCTATTGTCTATCATGACAAGTTGAGTAATTCATTTTGTGTCTATTCTTATATCAGGAAAAATTATGCAACAGCTCAGCAATATGGGACAGCAGACCACCCAAGTTAGCAATTATCTACATGTACCCTTTATTAAGGAGACCTATACTATGGAACTCGCATTGCAAATCGAAAATCTCTTTCGTACTGATCGCAAAAAATTTCTAGGATTTATACGTCAAAGAGTACGCAGTCAAGAAGAAGCAGAGGACATCTTGCAAGATGTGTTTGCTAATGTTCTTGCTGCATCGGCAACTGTACAAAAACCGATTGAAAATTTGGCTTCGTGGGTTTTTACTTCAGTCCGTAACAGAATTATTGATTCATACCGTAAAAAACGCGCTGAAAGTTTTTCCGACATGCAAACGCAAAGTCAGATTGATGACGGCATGGACTCTTATGAAAATTTTATTGGAGATTTAACACACAATCCCGAGACTGAACTTATCAGTAAGACTATATGGGAAGCAGTGTTAGAAGGATTAGCAGAAATTCCTGCAGAACAAAGGGAAGTTTTTGTTAAAAATGAATTTGAAGGTATTTCGTTTAGAGAGATGTCCGAAGAGACGGGTGTGAATATTAACACGCTTCTAGCCCGAAAACGCTATGCAGTTTTGCACCTGCGCAAGCATCTCAAGGAATTATATAATTCGCTCTATGTGAACTAATCCTTTTCCGACTATGCTTAATCGCATTCAAACAATAGCAGCCCGAGCAATCATGTATTTACTACCGATTGGCGGGCTTCTTTTTTTAATTTCCGCCTTAGTGTGGTATGGATGGAATCACTTACTTCATCCTAATTCATCTTTCCCTGAAATCACTTTCCTTGAATCATTTGGAATTGTTGCTATAGGATACGTAGGGTATTCTGCCGTTGCATTTGCGTGGGACGAAACCGCTATTCAGGAAAACTGGTTGTTTCCTCAGAAAAATGAAAGCCCCCTTAGCCCCCCTTCTCAAACTTCTAAGGAAGATTCTTTCTGTAAAGTTCCCCGCCATGCTGAACAGCTTTCTCCTGAGGAAAAAATCATTCTCCGAGAAAAAATCGCTCGTTGTTGCGGTGATGTCTGCAAAGCAGAGGAATCTGAACATACTTCGAAACAAGAAAAAGATTTCGTGCTAACACGGTAATTTCATCCTGCTTCAAATACCATCTCTAAAACGATATTTTCATTTGATTCGTCCAAAGCGGTTCTTTTCATGAAAAAAGATATTTCATCATGTTTATTGTTGTTTTTTCTTGCAAACTATGTACCGTAAAGCAATTGATTATAGCCGACTACTCCAGAATATTTCCTCCTGTTTTATCATTAGTATTATATTTTGTTCGTGTGGAACCACCCTGCGTCCAAAAGATTATGATTTGAGTAAAGATTCTCGCCCAATCAACGAAAAAAAACAACTTGTTCTTTCAGCAACCAAGTCAGTTACTGATGCCGATCCGTCTATAATAATAATAGATTCACTTATAATTGAAACCAACAAATTCCCTAAAGAAATTCGCTCTCATGCTCGGGTTTACGACTCAACGGGTAACATTATTATCAATATGGCACCCCCTTATTGTGATGACCTTCGATATTGGAAAAGTATTAAAGAAACAATTGGTAAAAAAACGTATGGAATAACAGATTTTAATGTCCGTGAGTTTGGTGATAAGGACTCTATTCCGTATGCAGTAATGCTAAATATAGATTATTCCGGCTCAATGTCGGGTGTATTGGATGTGATTTCAGAAGGTACTGAATTGTTTATATCCCTCAAGCAACCTCAAGATCGAATAGGTATAGCAACATACAACCGTGATTACACCCTGAAAGTTCCGATGTGGCAGGATAAAACGATGATTCTTTCCACTTTTCGCTCAACGGCAAAGAATGGATTTGGAATGTATTCTGCCATGAACGATGCACTTATGAAATCAATGATGCAATATAAAGATTTACCTCCCGAAATGCCCCGTGTTATGGTTCTGTTTACTGATGGTGAAGATAATTACTCAACTTCAAGAGTCAACCAAATCATTGATTCTGCCTTAAGTAATGATGTTCATATTTTCACGGTAGGTTTCGGATATGTAAATGAAAAGCCTTTAAGAGCTTTATCAGGCTATACCGGAGGAAAATTCTACAGAGCATATTCAAAACAAGAATTGATTAACGTATTTAAGGATATTTACCTGAGCTTACGAAATTTCTATCTAATTTCCTATAAGCCGCCTGAATATTTTGGATTACATAAAGTTGCCGTTGAATTGAGTATTCCAAATCGTGTGGATTCTCTTATTGCAAAAGGTGTATATGACACTGCTCCGTTACGACCAATTTTTGATGGCAATAATCCGAATGATCCGATTGGTGCGCAATTTACATCAAAAATCATTTTTGACTTCAATTCGGCAACACTCAGACCCGAGTCCATGATACGAATTGATGAACTGGCGGAACTCTTAGACCGGTATCCGCGTGTTTGGCTTGAAGTGCAAGGACATACAGATAATGTAGGTACTGAAGAGTTTAACCAAAAACTCTCCGAAGCTCGTGCAGACAGCGTAATGCAGGAACTATTAAAGCGAGGAATTGAGTCAAAACGGCTGCGCCCTCACGGTTATGGAATGTCCGACCCGATAGTTCCAAACGATACAGAGGAAAACCGTGCTAAAAACCGACGTACACAATTCAAAGTATTGCGGCAGTAAACTTTATTTCATAAATTGAAATTATGATTCTTGCCCGCTACATTCTTCGATTTCACATCGGTCCGTTTTTATTCGGAACTCTTACCGTAATGTTCCTTTTTCTGATGCAATTCTTGATGAATAATCTTGATAAGCTGATGGGCAAAGGATTGGAACCGTTAGTGATTCTCCAAGTAATTGCACTAAGTTTGGCGTGGATGGTTGTTCTTGCTGTACCAATGGGTGTGTTATTTTCAACACTTATGGCATTCGGCGGGATGTCTGCAGCACAAGAAATTACGATTATCAAGGCAAGCGGCGGGGGATTGGTTCGGATGATGTTACCGGTTGTACTTTTCGGAGCCGCTATTTTTTATGGAATGTATCGATTTAACGATGATATTCTTCCTGACTCCAACCATCGTTTCAAAATCCTCATGCAGGATATTCAACGAAAGAAACCCACCTTTGCAATTGAAGCAGGACAATTCTCAACACAACTCGAAGGGTACACGATTCTTTCCCGTCAGGTAGATTCAGTTACGCGTTCACTAAAGGGAGTAACAATCTACGATAATCTTCGTCAGAACCAAATGAATGTTGTTTCGGCAGAGACCGGTGAAATTTCATTTTCTCAAGACTTCTCAAAATTAATTGTGGTTCTCCATAATGGAGAAATTCACCAATTCTTCAGGCAAACCCCAGCTGATTTTCGTAAAATCACATTTATAAAACATCAAATAACAATTGATGCGAGGGATTTTGCATTCTCACGTTCAGATGAGAAGGTATTTTCTCGGGGTGACCGAGAAATGCGTATAAAAGATATGCAAGCAGTTGTACGAGTAGCTGACAGTAGCAGCAGGAATTTAGACAGTATTTTCAGAATACAGGCACAAAATCATCTCAATTATGTGGCAGTTAAGGACACATCTAAGATTGATTCCTCAAGAAAAACAATTTTAGAGCATGTAGAAAATAGAATTTCCATTTTTCGAGCGACGATTGAATCTCAGAGCTTTCAACGAGGAGAATATGATGCACAAGTACGAAAATACTCAGTTGAAATTGACAAGAAATATTCAATTCCTTTTGCGTGCTTTGTATTCGTTTTTATCGGTTGTCCGCTTGGTGTAATGTCGAAACGTGGTAATTTTGGAATCAGTGCAGCCATTTCTCTTGGGTTTTATGTTCTGTATTGGGCATGTTTAATAGGTGGTGAAAAGCTCGCAGACCGAGATGTAATTAGTCCTGCTTTGGGCATGTGGATGGGAAATATTATCATCGGCAGTTTGGGACTTGTCCTCACATTCAGGATGTCCAATGAGAGTTTTGGAATATTACAATTTTTCAAAAGGAAAATCAAGAAGAAATCTCCATAATTTTAAATATTTAATAGGCTCTATATAAATAACAATACCGAATTTAGACTACACTTATTGGCAGAATATTTTATCCTATTCACATATATGCCTCATACACTCACCTTAACCTGAGCAATTTTACTCCTACCAACCGATACATTACCATAATATGATACTTGCAGGATACATTCTCCGTTTCCATATAGCCCCGTTCTTCTTTGGGACTGTAACGGCTATGTTCATTTTCTTAATGCAGTTTTTGATGCTCAGTCTCGATAAATTGATTGGGAAAGGGTTGGAACAAGGAGTAATCTTACAGTTTGTAATGTATAGTCAGATACCGATGCTTGTACTTGCAGTCCCAATGGGAATTCTATTTTCGACTCTTATGGCATTTGGTAGTATGTCGGATGCTCAGGAAACAACAATTATCAAAGCGAGTGGAGGGGGATTGTCTCGGATGATATTACCGTCATTACTTTTTGGGATTATTGTATTCTATGCGATGTTTTACTATTCAGATAATATTGTTCCAGATTCAAATCATCGCTTTAAAGATCTGTTGGAGGATATTAAAAGAAAGAGACCGACATTCTCGATAGAAGCAGGTCAATTTTCTACACAATTGGGAGGATATACAATCCTTTCTCGTCATGTAGATTCAGTTACAAGATATCTCAAAGGTGTAACTATTTATGACAATCGTCAGCAGATTCAAAAGAATGTTGTATCGGCAGAAACAGGGACAATCTCATTTTCACAAGATTTCTCCAAATTGATTGTCATTCTTTACAATGGAGAAATTCACCAGTTTAATTCCTTGAATCAAAATGATTTCCGTAAGATTACCTTTGTAAAGCATCAAATTACTATTAATACTGAAGATTTCGACTTTACGAGATCAGATGAAAAGAAATTGTCACGTGGTGACCGTGAAATGAGAATCAGTGATATGAAGGCAGTAGTTCGCGTGGCAGATAGTAACAGCAGGAGTTTAGACAGTTTGTTCGCAAAAGAGATAAAAACACATCTAAACTATGTAGCAGCATCAGATAATGAAGATAATGATTTATCAAAGGAGTCAATTTTTACACAAATAGAAAATAGAATTTCACTATTCCGGGCTGCGATTGAATCACAAAGTTATCAACGTGGTAAATATGACAAACAAACACTCAAATACGAGGTGGAGATAGATAAAAAATATGCAATTCCGTTTGCTTGTATTGTATTTATTCTTATCGGTTGTCCGCTGGGGATAATGACCAAACGTGGAAATTTCGGTATCAGTGCCTTGCTATCTCTTGGCTTCTATACATTGTATTGGGGTTGTTTGAAAGTAGGCGAAATTTTAGCGGACAGAGGTAATGTCAGCCCGTCTATGGGAATGTGGTCAGGTAATATTATTATTGGTTTGGCAGGACTAATTATGATTTATAGGTTGAATAATGAAAGTTATGGAATCTTCCATTACTTTAGACAGAAAATATCAAGTAAAAAGTAAACGTAAAGATAGGGCATTACCCTATCTTTACAAATATCAGATTGTTAAATTTTATTTGAAATATTTCTCAATACCTATACCTTCACCATTGTCGCCTGTTTACCGATTAGCCCCGAAAACTTCGTAAGTAAATCTTTCATTGCACCCGAATCCTGTTCCAAGGAAGCCAATGTTTTTTTCACTTCAAGAGAATTTTTCTCCACTCCAAATTTCTTTGCAATCTTTGATAATTCATACGCTTGAAAGGGAATATCTCTCATACGTCTCATTAATTTCCATATTGATTAACGAACCTTGCTTATAGAGGGCAGCAGCCTGACGTGGAGGTGCCGACGCATTAACCCAGTCGGGTTCGTCAATTATTTCACCTTTAAGTGCTTTGCTGAAGTGTTCATCGGGCTTTTGTGCAGGTGTTGCAGCAATAAGAGCGGCGAGCTTGTTCTTTCTCCATCTGAAATACAACCAAGCTAGATAGAAAGCTGCGGTTGCTGCAAATCCAATTGCTGCCATAATGCTTGTTTTCATCCAACTGTCGAGCATCCCTGCTTGGGAAGCCTGATTACTTGTTTTGTTTATAGCTGAATTCGGTTGAAAAATAGAAGCGAATCGTGAAGTATCAGTTTTTGTTTCAGTTGTCGTTTTAGCAGTATCCTGAATGGTCGAAATCTGCTCAGAATCATCTGAAACTGTCTGACCAAGTTGTTGGGCAAGTGACATTGGTTCACTGTTAGTAGAATCAGTTGGTGGCTGATATTCTACAGGGATGTCTATTATCGACCGTACACCTGTTTTCTGTAGGTACTCATCTTGGAATCTTTTTGCCTTGTCCGGCTTGTTTTGAATACGTGCAATTTGAGCTAATGCAGCATACACATCCTGGAGTGTAGTTTTGAGCTCAACAGCACGATTGAGTTGCTGAGAAGCATAGTCGATATTTCCTTTTTTAAGTGCTATGATGCCATTATATACCATAGCATCCGGGCTTCCTGCATCGGCAGCTTTCCTTAGGTTTACCTCGGCACTTGGTGTAATGCCGTGCTCACATCCAAGTAATGCGCCACGGTAAACATCTTCTGCTCCAGAGAGTGAATCCCATGCAAAAATATCAATAATTACTGCTTTGGAGTACAAAGAAGGTACAGCCGTAAATCCTTTTTTGTCAATAAGTTGAATGTATGCTTGAATATCTTTTCCTTTTTGCTTTACATATACATCTTCGATAGCTTTATTGCCTTGAGTAAGACGTACATTTTCGCTTGCTGCATAGTTGGTGAAGGAGAGAATTATACGTTTTTTATCTTCGGAAAGTTGAGAGGTGAAGCCTTTTGGTTCGGATGAACAATAGAGAATTATTCTCTTTGGGGAGATGTCTACCCGTTCGATAGTATTTTCTGCTGCCTGTAAATCTAAGGAAAGAAATGATATTAGTAAGAAGAGAAATAATAGAGGTTTCATAACGTGCATCCTGCTAAATTGTATTCAAATGTTGACTCGAAATAAGCGTATTTACTTATGTAGTCAACAAGGGAAATGCCAATTTAAAAGTAGTGCCTTTTCCTTCTTGCGAAGAAACCTGGATATCACCCCGAAATTGCTGAATAATTGTACGGACAATTGATAATCCCAAACCAGTTCCTTTACCCCGAGGTTTGGTAGAATAGAACGGTTCAAAAATAGTTTCCAGGTTTTCTTCAGGAATCCCGACCCCTGTATCGGCAATTGAAATGCACGCTTTGTTGTTCGATGTAAAACTTGTAATTGTGATTGTACCCCCCTCAGGCATCGCATCACGGGCATTAAGCATCAGATTGAGTAAGGCTTGCTCAATCTGTGTTTTTGCAGCTATAATGACAGGGGAGGGCTCTTCACATTCTTGATACACCTGGATTCCGTCTCGGTTCAACTGAGAATTGATAAAAAATAACACTTCGTTGATTACGAAGTTAAGTTCTATACGTTCGGTATTGGTTTCCGTGGGTGTATTTCTTGCAAAATCAAGCAAACGTCTTGTAATATCGCTGATACGGTGAACCTGCTGCTTGATAATTTCAATACGGCGTTCTGAATTACCCACACCTGATTCTAATAACTGAAGATGTGCAAGTAATATTTGAAGGGGGTTATTCACTTCATGCGCAACACTACCTGCAAGTTCACCTATAGATGCAAGTTTGGAGGATTGAAGCATTTGCTTATTCAGAACTCCAAGCCGTTGGTTCATTCGTTTTATTTCATCGGCGCTGCGAATATTATCCAAAGCCATCATTGCAGCTTCTGTGGCTGCAAGTAAGGTTGAAAAATCTTCCTGACTGAACGATTCCGTATCTTTTGCACTTCCTGCAATAAAGATTCCTACAGGTGCATTTCGGAGAAAGAGAGGCACAAGGATAATATTAACCTCATCAGGTCGTGAATCTTCGCTGATATTTGGAATGATTCGGGCATCGTATTGTTCCATTACCCACGAAATGATACCCTGCTCATCTAAATGCTGCACAATCTTATCTAATGAACCGCCGGAACTTTCAGGAGTGTTACCTACCGGTACAAGCGTCTGCATTGAAGTGAAAGTATAAATTCTACAATCTCTGATTGACAACCGTTCTTCAAGATGTTTTTGTAACCCGAGAATCACATCTTGAACAGTTGAGGCAGAATACAACATACCAAAGGCAGATTCTGATGATACTGCAGATGATGTAAGTTTAGTGGATTGTTCAATACTACGTCGTTGTTGTCGTAAATTTTCAACTTCACGCTGCAAAAGCTGAAGAGCAACTTCAAGGGTACGGATATACTCTTCTTGAGTTTGTGCGAATTGTCCTGCACCGGGTAAAAACCCCAAGTTTTTATCCGGTAGAGTTATTTCAGATACTTCGTTGGTTTTTTTAGGCATAAATAATCAATTGATATGTAAGAGTTTCAGGTGTAATATTGAAAATTCATGCCAAAATTACTATTCCTTGAGCGGATAGAGTACGAAAATAACAGATTATTTTCTAATGTTCTCATCTGATCAATTGGAAGTGGAATGTGTGTGTCCGTTTTTGACTGAAACTAACTGTAGTATATTCTGAATTATAAAGGACACTAATTCAAGTCTTCATTCAGAATAATTTTAGTTTGTTCCATTACGTTTGGATTATTGAGCAACCTGAGAATGTTCTGAAATGTTAATTTCTTTTATTGTAAATTATTCGGGAAGCAATACGTCGAAGAATAAAGTTAGGAATCTGTTTTTATGGTTTATTTGGATAAGTGCTAATGAACATTGGATTTTTATCGTCAGGAGATACCCAAAGCAAACAAGCATGGTCAGGGTCTTCGTATTACATCGGCAAACAACTCGAAAAAAATTGCGGAAAAGTAATACATCTCGGACCAATGAAGGGCAATCCGATGTTTTGGGGAAAGGTGGGTAATAAAATTCTCCAAAAGTTAGCATCAAGGCATTTCAATTTCGTTCATAATTTTTCACTTGCAAGGAAATTTGCCAAATTTTTCCAACCAAAGATTGATAGTGGAAATTTTGATGTTATTGTTGCTGTGGCATCATCTACTGAACTTAGTTTGATCGAAACTAAAATACCGATCGTAAGTATTAATGACATCACCTCTTATTTGGCGCAGGAATACTACCCAGAATATTCAAGACTAACAGTAAATTCACGACGTGTTCACCACAAAATTGAGCAGATGTCACTTGCAAAATCACGGCTATTATTGTATTCTTCCGAATGGGCTGCAAATTCGGCACGAACGCACTATAAACTCCCTAAAACAAGAATTGAATGTGTACCATTTGGTGCAAACATTGATGATGAGGATATTCCAAACCGGTCGGTAATTCAAACAAAGAATCAAAGTGATACCTGTAATTTGCTTTTTGTGGGTGTTGATTGGGAACGGAAAGGCGGGCAAATAGCATTTGAAACTTTGCTTGCACTTTTGAAACGCTCGATAAATACAACTCTAACAGTTTGCGGGTGCATACCACCACAGCAATTCCGGCACAAGAATCTAAATATTATTCCATTTTTGAATAAGAACAGTCCAACTGAAAAGAAAATGTTTGCAGAATTATTTCTCGATTCAAGTTTTTTTATTCTGCCAACACGTCAGGACGCGTATGGAATTGTCTTTTGCGAAGCGGGAGCCTATGGAGTTCCATCAATTACTACTAATACAGGTGGTGTTACTGAGATTGTCCATAATGGAATCAATGGATATGCTCTTGACCCGTCTGCAAATGCAGAGGAATATGCAGATGTCATTGAAAGGATTTGGACGAACACGGATGAATATAAACAGTTAGTTTTGCAAACCAGACAGCAGTTTGAAGAGAAATATAATTGGGATGCCTGGGGAAGAAAGGCGGGCAGGTTGATTGGGGAGATATTGTAAAATGGATTGGAAAACTATTTACAATTTGTGTTTATTATTTTTTTTGGATGCTACTTTGGGCTATGCCCCAAGCCACTGTGTGGAGTACTTTCAGTCTGCAATTTGCGTCAAGTTTATTGAAAAGAATCTGTATCACCCATAGGCACTGACCAAAGTTAGAGTACAAATTGAAAAAGAATACCAATCACACACTCATCTGATACCGCTTACCGAGAATAGGAATAATAACCTTTGTTTGTGGCAGATGTTCCATTACTGCCAAAGCTAAGGACGAACATGCATCTTCATCCCCATGAACCAGATACAATTGTTTTGGAGCAGTATTGAGGATAAAATCTATTAAATCCGAGCACTTGGCGTGGGCAGAAAATCGAAATTTCCCAATATGACATTTCCGCTGCATTGCTTGTCCACCGAATTGGAAATTCTTTTTGAGTTCAGAGTGGAGTAGGGCATAGCCAGGTGTTTCATCATCCTGATAACCAATGAATGCAATTCCAAAATTTGTCCGTTGCATCCACTTCATTGCAAGTTTATAGGAGGTTGTTCCTGCATTCATCATCCCGCTGGAAGCAACTACAATTGCAGGTGAATTGAAATATGAACCTGTCATCAATTTCTCATGGTCAATTGGAATCTGCGGTATATCCGCTACTTCAAAGCCCTTGTCAACTCTCCCCCCGTCATAACAATACCTATCATAAATATTCGAAAGCTTTTTTGAAATTCCACCTGAATATATCGGCAGAGTCGGTATTGCACTTTTTCTCATCAATTGATAGAGAACAGTAAGTATTTCTTGTGTCTTGCCCAATGCAAACGAAGGGATAAGGATACTTCCGTTATTATTGGAAATATCATTGATAAATGTTGCGAGCCTCTGCATTTCTTGTTTGTAGTCCGGTGTATCATCTTCAGTACGCCCGTTTGTACTTTCACAAATCAAGCAATCCAAATGATGCTTTGGAAATACTGCTTTTGAGAGAATCGCTTGATTACGAAATTGAACATCACCTGTATGGAAAATATTTTTTCCGTTGATATTTAAGAGAATACCTGCTGAACCAAGTATATGACCTGCATTGAGAAATGAAGTTTTTATAGCCACATCACCCCGCCTTCCCTTAATTTCCATAGGAGTATTATAGACAACAGCCTCCACCATTGCCGTTATTTCCTGAATATTATTTGGCTTGTAATAGTCCAAATCGACGGAATGAATGTCTTCCGGTGGATTTAATCGCAAGAGTTTTCCTGTGTTTTGGAGCATCACTTCAAGAATATCCCTTGTAGCTCTGGTAGCAATCAGTTTTAGGTGGGGGAATTTTTTCAGGATATAAGGCAGTCCTCCTACGTGATCCGTATGAGCATGGGTGAGGAGGGCATAGTCGGTTTCTTCATTTTGGATAGGGTAAACTATCGGAAAGGTTCTTTCCTTTCGAAGTCGGGGGTGAAGTCCTGCATCTATAAGTATTCCGGTGCCTTCCAGATTCAGAAAGCAAGAATTAGCTCCGATTTCTTCAACACCACCGAGAAAGGTTACAAAACTTGACATAGGAAGAAGCTGACTGCTTATGGCTGATAGCGATCAGCTTGATGAGCGGGATAATACAGAATTTGTCTTTTTTGTTAAACTGATGGCTTATGGCTGGTAGCTATTAGCTTGAAGAGCGTTTTTTATCAGTCAAAAGCACTAAATATCAAAACGGCAAATAAGTAATGTTATTGTATTACTAATTTGCCGTTTATTTTTTCCTTCTTTTGTATTACATCTTTAAGTCTGCTCGTCATTCAGCGTGAGTCAGCGAACGAAGAATTTCAGTTTAGAGGATGATGGCTCCCGCTAAAACTTTATGCCTTTTTCCTATTATTTAAAGAAATTTTCCTGTAAAGAAAAACCGGGGTTTCTGATCCTGTTTTCAACCAAAAGAGGAGGAATGGTGTTTTTGAGGGAAGAAGTTTTTTTAGGGTTGGAAAACGGGCTTTCTTTTCCTAAAGAGGAAGATAGCTTAAAAAACTTAGGCATCTGGGTTTCCTCACAAGAGGAAGAGA
>JACPWH010000073.1 GCA_016197185.1 Ignavibacteriota bacterium | reverse complement strand
ATTTTGGAAAGGTCTAAAATATAAAAATCATATTGGGGAGTTCCACCATAATTTCCATCCGGTGGAGCAGGAGGAAATCCCATTTGATTTACCTCAACCTCGTATGCATAATCAAGATAAATCCCTGTGGAATCCACCCAATCAGAGATACCATTGTGGTCAATATCAATTGATGTTACAGCATTTATCCCTGTAGTATCGTAATGAATCAGGAATTTGCCTGAGGGTGAGGAGTGAGAGGTTTGGAGAACGGGTGGGTCGTTCCCTAAGATTTTACCTTGTGCCACCGCTTTATTACGAGCTACTGTTTCAGGTGCAAATGTCCCGCATTTTGACGAAACATCATCATTTGCAGCAAACATTTGGATAGTAAGAGCCGAAAAAAAGGCAATTGAACAAACAATTGCCTTCCGTAAATTGATAGTCATATTTTAATTGGTATCAGCGGAATATTTCTTTTATCATGCCCCATGTTCTGCGTACACCGCTCACATTATGGGCTACACTCACTGTATTGGAATAACTGACCGAATTATCACTGCCGATATATTTCAATCGGTATGAATATTTTGTAAGTTGAGCGACAGAAGGGTTGTCTCCGTTTTGTTTCATAAAAGCATCTTCATCAGTATAACGGTATGAACTTTGACCGCCGCGAGCATCAACCTGAGCAACATAACGGTATGGCTGTTCGGTAGTTGCGCGCTCCACTTCATAACGAGAGATACTGCGTTCGGTAGATGATTTCCATTCGATGGTAATTGTCTTGCCGTCGGATTTGGCTGTCAGGTAGTCGAGAGAAATTTCTGCCGCGAACAGTGAAGTGCAGGAAAGAAACAGTGCAAGTATGAATATTTTAATTCTCATAGCACAAATATAATGTTGTTGCACAAATTTGCAAAATGAAATCTTTTTGTAATGAAAATTTATTTTTGTGGCTGCCTGTGTAAACGCCTTATCGGGAACATTATTGTATTGAGTATAGTCATGAAATTTAAAACTCAGACAGAAAGTACTTAAAAAACTAAAAGAATCCTGTGAATATTGACTCTTTCATCATAAACTCTTCGGGAAAATTGAAGTATATCTCCAAAGGATAGTTTTCTCTATTTGCACTTACCGTACAACAACAAACTGTTGAATGACACTTTTTCCTTCAACATTCACACGAACAGTATAAACACCGGATTCCAAATCGGAAACTCCAACAGTATAACTATGTTCAAAAGAATTAGCTTCAATCTTTCGAACAACATTTCCGAGTATATCGTAAATTTCTAACGATGAAAATACACGGGCAGATTCCCTGATGTGAATTGAAATACTGCTTGATGCAGGATTTGGCTGAAGAGCAAAAGCAGTAGAATTGATTTCCTCATCCACACCTTTTACTTCCTCATGAACTATTACCGATACAGGTCGAGAATAGAGTGTTAAATTATTGACAGATGAATTTGTAGCTTGATAGGTGTAAACCCCTTCATCAGCTTTCGCAGCACTTGCAATTATATATTCTTTCGATGTGACAGATGGAATTTCCACACCGTTTT
This sequence comes from Ignavibacteriota bacterium, assembly GCA_016197185.1. Lineage (GTDB taxonomy): Bacteria > Bacteroidota > Ignavibacteria > Kapaibacteriales > UBA961 > JADJXV01. Next base: position 211 of record JACPWH010000073.1, on the reverse strand, counting down.
TGAACCACTTGTAGGAATTATTAACCGATTCACCGGCTTGGGTAGTAAAGCGTAATTCTTGATTCACCTCAATAAATAAAAGAAAACTTCGTTGGAACAAAATTCTAAATCGATTAATTTGGAAACTTTTGAAATTGGATTCCATCAGCCTGCAAATCATTTCAAGGAGTTGATTATTTTGCCATATTTTAGTAGCACTGTAAGGCGCATT
>JACPWH010000192.1 GCA_016197185.1 Ignavibacteriota bacterium | reverse complement strand
GTCTGCAATCGAGTTGTCGTATCAGTTCCCGGAATATTTGTTAGACCTCGACTGGTTGATTTAAGTACAACAGCTTTTTCAAATACCTCAGTATCTGGTATTAAAGTAGCCTCTTGAGCAGATACAAAATGTGGCACGAACAAGAATGTAAATATAAGTAAAGGAAGGATTTTTTTAAGTACCATAGTATAAGTATATCATTTCTATATAACTACCTGTTGATTAATTAGTGTAGATAGTATAGTATTATAAGTGCGAATAATTCGCAATATAAAAATAGCATGAAAATAGCATTTGTAGGAAAAGGAGGAAGTGGAAAAAGTTCCGTATCATGGTTAGCTATTAAAACTATAGAAAGTATAGGTTGTTCTGTTTTAGCAATTGATGCTGACCATAATATGGACTTAACAAGTAACCTTGGTCTTGACCCGGAGAGAACTCCCCTTATGCATAAAACTGACAAGGAGTTTATGCAAGAGGTCGGACTTACAGAACCTAGACAGTGGTCTCGTCTTTTAAATGAAGACGAAATGAACCTCCCTACATTTACTGTTTCCCCGATGGATTCATATACAAAATCTATTGCTGTAAAAGTGTCAGAAAAATTATCTTTGATTAACCTTGGTCTCGGTAGTCCAGATGTTTTATTTAGTGACAAGTGTGCCCATGGTTTATCTGGACCCCTTAAGTACTACCTTGGACTTTTAAATGAGGGAGACGATTGGGTGGTAATAGATAGTGTTGCAGGAACAGACATGATTAATTTTGGACTTTACTCTGGAATAGATGCTGTTATAGGAGTTGTTGAACCTCATCGAAATAGCGTGAAAGTATTTGAACAAATTAATGATATCTGTCGAAAGACAATGATTCCGTGCTATGCAGTTATCAATAAACCAACTAACAATGAGTTCTATACGGCTTTTGTTAGTAAATATCAAAACATAATCCTCGGTGAAATACCTTTTGATGAAAAAGTTATGGCTTACGATTTTGATACTGTTACTGAAAAAACAAAAGAGTCCGTGGTTGAGATTATTAATAGTATAAAAAGCTTAGATAAGCGTGGAAATTTAATAAGTATGCAAAATTTCCATACTGTTAAAAAATCTAAAGCTTAGAACAATATTTATTTCTAGATATTTTCACAGAAGACAGGTTCTTATGTGAAAATATGTGGGAAGAAATTTTCACAATCTGATTGTTCTTTATATTGAATAGCTTTTATAAGCTGGAAAGGTTGTATGGATTGCAAAACGGCGCAACATGTCTGGAATCACCAAGGTGGGTTCATTGCAGGTATTAATTGCAGGTTCAAAGGGCTCCTTATTTTTTTAACCGATCAGGCCTTTGCTTTTACACAAGGAGATCAAAACCCATTTGATACCGCCGTGAAAGCAAAAGCTGGCAATGGCAAGTACCTTGTCATTCACAGCGATGACAGTTCTGTCATGTCACGTATGGTTCACGATGTTCTCGGTGATAAGGTTGCCAACAGAATCATCAGTGAGTACGTTGGCAAGGCTGTAAACCTACCAACACTGCAGTTGGCGAATATCTGCTGCAATGGCTGCAGTATTAGCGACGGCAGTCTATCGCCTGAGCAGGAATTAGCAATTCAGATGGCAGCAGTCAATACAAATCCTGACGGCACAACAATTGTGCCTTAAAAGCACAGTAATTTTAAAACCACCCATGTTCTGGGTGGTTTTCTATTTTATGTAAGAAAATCAAGCGTTATCCGTCATAATAAGCGTGGAAAGCATAAACCCCTTGGTGATTACTTCATTATGTCTCGATTTAGAACTCTATTAGTACAGCATTACAGACTATTTTTGTTTGTGGTGTTTTTGGCTGTATGGCTATGGTCAGCATATAACCCAGCCAATTCTTTAGATTGGTTTACAGAAAATAAGATGACGTTTTTCTTCCTACCAATTGTCTTTGGTTTTTGTATTTGGTACGTACAATTCTCTAAATTATCTTTTACGTTAATTACAACTTTTCTAATACTTCATATTATTGGTTCACATTACGGGTATGGATCAGTGCCATTTGGATACACATTGGCTGACTGGACTGGTGTTGATAGTAATAATTATGACAAATTGGTACATTTTTCTTTTGGATTACTTATTGTCTACCCACTTCGAGAATTTTTCCTTCGTGTTTCTCCAGCGAAAGGATTCTGGGCGTACCTTTTACCATTTAACGCAGTCATGATGATGGCCGCTCTCTATGAAATATTTGAATGGGTAACTGTTCTACAGCTTGATCCAAAAACAGCGTATCTGTTTATTGGCGGGAATGATCCATTTGATACAACAAAAGATATGTTTGTAGCAGCAGTTGGTGCACTTATAACATTAAGTATCGTAGCAATACTCGAATGGGTCATCTTAAAAGAAAAATTCTGGCCAAAGATGCGAGATAGTTTTATACGAGATGGTAGAGACCATCCGAAAGAAGACGTATTACTTCATAAAGATATTCTCTAGGCTAGAATCTGATACGCCTAAAATGGTATACTAGTACTTTACAAACACTCTCATGAAAAAGAAAGACCAACCAGAAAAACCAACAGTAAAGAAGCCGGGACTATTCTCACTTTTAAAACCATATCAAGGAATGATATTGGTTCTTGTGGTTGTGGCATTACTGAGTAATGTACTCAGTCTTATCTTGCCTAAAGTTATTTCTCATGGAATTGATGCTTTTGTACAAGGTCGCTTTGTTTACTTTCTTCTCTTATTTCTTCATTTGTAATTATTATTGGAGCGAGTATCATGCTCATCTCTATTAATTGGAAACTTGGACTTGCTGTTATTACGATAATCCCTATTATTGCAGCAACATTTTCTATCGTGCTCAGTAAAGTGCGGGTTCTCTTCACAAAGAGTCGCGAAGTGATTGATTGGCTAAACAAAGTCATTAACGAAAGTATTTTAGGAGCAGCACTTATCCGTGTGCTTAATTCACAATCATCTGAGATGGAAAAGTTCACACAGGCAAACGCCGAAGCTCGCGCACTAGGACTTAAGACGCTTGGTTATTTTGCTGCGATGATTCCTATCATTACGTTTGTGGCGAACTTGGGAACACTGGTGATCTTAGCGCTTGGAGGAAAGTTTGTGATTGAAAATACAATGTCAATTGGAGACTTTACAGCCTTTAACAGCTATATTGCCATCTTTATCTTCCCTATTCTTATTATAGGGTTCATGACTAACTTGATCTCACAAGCTCAGGCATCATACGAAAGAATCTCGTTAGTGCTTGATGCTGAAGAGCCTGCTAAAAATGGAACTATCGAAAAAGAAATAGAAGGTAATATTGATGTAAAGAATGTGACAGTAACATACGGTGAAAAGAAAGCACTGAAAGATGTTTCTTTTAGTGTGAAAGCTCATACTAAAACTGCGATCATTGGGCCTACAGCAGCTGGAAAGTCACAACTCCTCTATCTTTTAACTGGTCTTACGATGCCAGACGTTGGAACTATTGAATACGATAATAAACCAATTGCTGAATATGAAAGTGAAATGCTTCATAGACAGATCGGTTTCGTCTTCCAAGATAGTATTATGTTTAACTTAAGTATTCGTGAAAATATTGCCTTCAGTGATACTGTAACTGATGAATCTTTAACAAAGGCAATTGATACAGCTGAACTAAGAGACTTTGTTGATGCTCTCCCTGCTGGACTTAATACTATAATCTCAGAACGTGGATCAAGTCTTTCTGGAGGACAAAAGCAACGTGTGATGCTCGCTCGAGCACTTGCCCTTAGTCCAAAGGTTTTATTGCTTGATGACTTCACTGCACGAGTAGATAGTCAGACTGAACAGAGAATCCTTGC
>JACPWH010000191.1 GCA_016197185.1 Ignavibacteriota bacterium | reverse complement strand
CGATATACTGATGATAAGCGATGCAATTCCAAGAGAGCGGACAGAATAAAAACTACGGCAAGCCCATACTACCAAAAGGAGGGAGAAACCGGTTAGTTGCAGAATATTTGCTTGAAAAAACAATCTCCAAGCATCGTAGTTTAGAAAAGGAAGGTCAAAAATTCGATTTGCAGGAAAAACCAATAAATATCCTACACTTATTAACAGTAATGCCCACCGCACACGGCGTATCATGGTATCGCTGTTCATTCTGCCGGAAGGTTCACTTTTCATTGAAAATACATGAACAGCACCCGAAACCATCAAGAAAATCGGAGCGGTTAATCCGCGAACAAAATTCCAAATATTCCAAGGAAATTCTGCTGTGTTGAGAATTTGTGGGTGGGTAAGAGCGTCAATTGTATGACCCTGCACCATCATTATCATAGCAATGCAACGAGCCAAATCCAAGATGAAAAGTCGAGAACTTTTTGATGTAAGATATGGGTTTTGTAATGTTGCTCCCATGTGGAACAATACTTTCTTTAAAGGTTTTACAAGATTTCTTGAATACAAAATTCTTAACTCTTACGTTAAAAATCAACTTAATTGTTTTTCATTTAGATTTAACCTATAGTTTTAGTAAGGGGCGAAAGTTTCTAACTGTGATAAATATAATATGTTAAGATGAAAAGAGAGAAAGTGAGGGTAAGAACGGTCAGATGAGTTATACCGCTAACTATACAGAATAGTATAAAGATAGTTGGAGTTATAAGAGCAATGAATATGCTCTGTATTGATTGTTATGGAAAATAAATACAAAAAAAATTGAATGTTTTGAGACCTAACTGCTATTTATGTGTCATTACTATATTAACAATATTAACAAAACCTTAATAATTTTGTTTGAGTGAATTATGAGTAATACTATACTTCTGTCGATATCTATCCTCAGAATTTTTCTTGTTTTTGCTTTTTGCTGATTCTGTACTTTACGCTGAACAGCAATGGGCAAAATCACCTTTACAAGTTAATTGTTAGGTGAATGCTATTGTTTATAGTACATCAGGAACAATACTTGCCGGAACTGATAAAGGAGTGTTTGCCACTTATGATACAGGTGAATCGTGGAAGAATATCAGCTCCAACCTTCCAAATAAGAATATTTCGGCAATCACCGGACTTCTTGGTCAAAATTTCATTGCAGCTACGGACAGCGGAATTTTTATCTCTTCAAACTTTGGGACAACATGGCAACCGTCAGCATAGAAGTTTTTCTCTTCAAAAATCCATGCATTTGATATTGATTATGAACTTGCTCCCTATGCGGCAACAAATGACGGGGCTTGGACTTCTACGGATAATGGAAACACATGGAAGCAAATGGGAATGAAAGGGATAGATTTACTTTCGATTGATTATTGGGTGAACGGAGAAATATTAGCAGGTGCATCCTTGAATGGAGATGAGGGAGTCTATTACACAAAGGATAACGGGGAACATTGGCAGCGGGTTCTGAGTGAAAACTTAAATACAAATGCTGTTGCTTTTGGTTTGAAAGGATTCTATGTAGGAACATACAGCCATAATCCGTTTAATCAAAGTATTAGGTTGTCAACAGATAACGGCACAACATGGACAGAGAGCGGATTAATAAATTGTTCAATAAGTTGTTTTGCCTTCTACCAAAACCCAATAATGTTTGCAGGTATCAAGCAATAAGGAGTTTGGGGTGATACTGTTACGTATCATGGTGTACAATTCTCATCTGATGCAGGGAAAACCTGAGCTGCCTTCAATGATGGTTTGAGCGATACGGATGTCAATACATTATTAGTAATTAATGATGAAATATTTGCAGGTACATCGTCAGGGATATTCAAAAGGAATATTGCAGGAATTACATCGGTAAAAGCAGAGATAGAAGATACTAACCCTGTAAATGTATCCCTGAATCCAATTACTAACCAATGTACAATTAGCAGAAAGGAAAATTTTGGAAATTTAGAGTATTCTGTATTTGATGTACAGGGAAATGGTGTTTTAAGAGAGCAAGAGTCAGATAAATCAATGTCATTCTCTACTTTAGCTTTGTCAAATGGTGTTTATTGTGTTCGCGTAGTTTCAGGAGTGAATACATATTCTAAATTGATATGTGTGGTACATTGAGTGGCTACTAATTTGTAATTACTGATTTTTACAGCTAATATATCAGTGTGGAACTCAGTGATAAACTCTGTGAACCCAGTGGGAAAAAGCGGAGAGAACCTCCCACAGGGTTTCACTCAGTATTACTGTGTTTCACAACGTTTGTCTTTAACACTTTAGAATTAATTAAATTGAGATTTTTCAGTCCAAAACTCCTTGATAATGGCAACGCTAACTCATTTTAATGCCATTGTATTATTTTGCAGATGCAGAAACCTTTACAAATCCCGCCGTCGGACACCCGACAGTAAAACGAATATCGCCCCTACCCGACACTAAAAAAATATGCTGAACAGTTGCACCTGAAACAAGAGGATCTGGGAAAAGCTGAATTGCCCTGCCCGATAAAACCTTTTGCCCGGGTGCAATCTCCGCTTTGCTTTGGAGGGGACGTATTCCTTTCACTTGTCTGCCTGCAATAGTATGCGTTGGAAATATCCCTGTATTCGAAATTGAAACAGTTATCCTGAATACATCATTCCCAATAGATTCAACTTTTGGTGGTATTACCGATAGTATGGGCATCATTTCTGCAAGCCGTTGGAGTAAATTATTTGATGTTATAGCAACTGAACCCAAACTGTCAGGTGGAGGATTACGCAATGCAAACGGAGCAAAACCACCTATTTCTACATTCATACCTGAAAAATCAGGATGTTCATATCGCTTCCAAGGAATGAAGTTTGCTGGTGTAAATTTTTGTATCCATTTCAACGCACGCATTTCAGGGTCAATGCTGCTCTTCTTTTCATCAGCTTTTTTTGACGTTTCTTTTGATGTATCGATAACAATAGCCGGATGTATCCATGCAGGAGCGCAATAACTTATTCGCCCCCCATGATAATATGCCCATTGTGCAATGTCTCCTGATGGCGGTTCAGATTTAGCTGTGAAACGAAGATGTTTTTTGAGTATGGATGCAATTTGGGAATAGCTTGCTGAATCTGATGCAAAATTGTTTCCCGATTGCTGCTCAGGCGTGGATATTTTCCAAGTTTCAGAGATGTTATCGTGATATTCAAATGTAAATACTGTTAAAATATTGTTGTGAGTAAATAGGAATTCACCCAAAGCCCGAGCTTCAGGCGAAGAAAACGGATATTCACCACCATCGGTTTGATAGGGTTTATATTTGAAAGTGAAATTTCGGTTGATGTTTGTTCCTCCTACTTCATCCTCGTTTACTTTGCCGTCGCGGTCATCATCTTTTCCTTCGGATATAAGGCGGTACTGACCTACTTCACCTTTTCGCTTATCAGCTTTTTTCATAAGCGATGAATCATCGGGGTTTATCATCCATTCACCTGACGGGTCGATAATTCGCATTGATGTTACTTGTCCGTCATTGTTAATGTCCTGTGCGCCGTCTTCGTCAATTGCACCGTCACGGTCTGCATCATCTGCTTGGGCATTACCCTGCAATGAGAATTTTGGCGTAGAAAAATATCCATCGGCTGCATCGGGTGACAATCGGGGTATTATGTAAACAGTTACTCGTTCTAAAAGAGATTTAAGTGAATCGGCAGTGAGAGAACGTATGAATTCAGTTGCAGCTACTGTGCTTGCCAAGTCATCAGGTTCAACTCCTGCAATAACTAATAATGCTGGCTTCTCATTCTTTTCACCTGTACCGATTTCAACTGCGTGAAGAGTGTGTCCTCCTGCGGATTTTCCGATCTCCTTAATTACAACGGTAGCTGAATGTCCTGATGCAATTTCTTTAAGTGACGACTCAAGTTCTGAATTGGATAAGTATTTATACGGCTGAGAAAAAGAGAAGGTAGGAAAGAGTACAAAGATAATTGAAGAAAATAGTAAGATAAGATGCATAGTATTAATTTTTGAGAGATAAATAGGCAAGGTAATGGATTACTAACTACTTTCTGAAATCTTCTATACTTTTACTAAGAGTTTTACTGAGGTAATTCGTAAGGTCCCATTGAACATATTCAATGAAGCGGTAACCGCGTTTAGAATAATACTCCAATAAATGATGTGCCTGCTCGGATGTATCAAGTGCCATCTCCGTTGCACCAAGAGCAGTAAAGGCAAGCTGCTCTGCAATATCAAGCAGGAGAGACCCCAATCCGCTTTTTTGATACTCGGGCAGTACGGCAAATTGACCGAAATGGGCTACATGGCTTTGCTCATAAAATGCTGTTCCCTTTGTCCAGCCGGGATAACTGACTGCGATTGTACCGATAATTTTACCCCCGGAAATTGCTACTATACAAAGACCGTTTGTTAATGCTCTGTCACGGGTGATTTTTTCATCCTGATAAGTAGCTAAAAACCGCAATCCCATATCTGCAAGTTGCTTGTAGGAGATATGCAACATTTCGGTCATTTCTGCAAATGAATCTCCGGGTTGCAGCAATCGCAACTCAACCTCAGTTTCGTTTATTGTTCTATGAATCGGAAGAATCCTTTTGATGTCGCCCATAAAAAGATACTGTTTCTATTCTGGAGTATTATGTTTATCAAGTATTTCAAGTAATTGTTTAATGTCTTTAAGCACATAATCTGCTTGTGCTTCTTGAGTGCCGAACACATCCCCGTATTGTGCAAATGCAGTTATCATTCCTACATTTTTAGCTCCAACCATATCACGTTCTGCCCAATCTCCAATCATAATAGCTTCATTTGCTTGTACATTGAGTTTCGACAATGCCATTTGAAACGGTTTCGGACCCGGCTTGCGCTCGCCTGTATCATCGAACGTAACGACTACATCAAATATATGATGAAAGTTCATATAGCATAACCGCAGCCATGCTTCACGAGCCGGAGCATCGGATACCACTGCAAGTTTTATATTTGATTTAACCAATTTCATTAACGTAGCAGTAACGTGAGGGTAGGGCTTCAGAGCAGCTTCCCGTGCTCGGCGGTAGGCGATTATTCCTGCTGAAAGAATACGAAAATCTACATAGCCAAGCAATTCTTGAAGAAGTTGGTCGAATACTTTTTGATATTCAATTCCTTGCTCAGTATAGATTTTATCAATGTGAATCTTAATTTGTTCATGGGTGAGTTTCATACCTGCATCCATCATTGCACCGATAGCAGCATCTACAGCTTGACGTTTCATTGCCATAAAATCCATAAGCGTATTATCGAGGTCGAATATGACGGCACGAATCATAAGTAAATCTCCAATTTCTGTTGCTACTGTATCACGCAATTGAATAATGCTATTCAATTGTAGCAAAAATAATGAAGAAAATCGGTTTGTTGATAGAAAATTTAAGAAGCTGATGGCTGATTGTATTAGGGTAATAGCCGGTAGATTTCGACAGATTACATGTTATGTATAAGGTGCGAAAGGAGTTGGGTTTATGGAAAGTCCATTAGAGATTTGAGAATACCTGAAATCTATATCATAAAGCCATCAACCGGCGGCAAATAACCTACAGCTTTTGTAGCATCTTCTTTGCTCTTGGTACAAATTCGCTTGTCGGGTAGTAATCCACTAATTTCTGAAATGCTTTCTTTGCTTCATCATTCCTGCCGAGACGTTGATATGCTTCTGCTATCATCAATTGGGAGTCGTCTAATTTTGTAGAATTCTTATATGTAAGCACTTTTTGAAAATTAGAAATTGCCTGGTCAAATTTGCTTGTCCCGAAATACGACTCACCAAGCCAATAGTATGTATTAGATAATGTTTCTGAGTTCTTTTCTGTTTTGAGAGTCTCGTTCAGTAAGTTGATTGCCTCTTCATACTGTTTCTTTGAGATCAAACTCATAGCTGAATGATAAAGTGCTCCCGGTTTAGCAGGGTTCTTAGCTGTGTCAGTTTTCGGAAGTTCCGATGTCTTTTTGGGCTTTTCATCCGGCTTTATTTCATCTTCATTATTTACTTCTTCTTTTCGGGCAATAGTTTTTTTAGGTAAAACTGCTTTGGGCTTCACTGACTTGGGTTTTATAACCGGTTTTGTATTTGATTTAGGAGTGTCTTCATCTGATAAAATCTCAGCATCTTCATCTCTACTTTTCGATGAAATACCCGGCTTTGCAGTAGCTTTCGGTTGAAATGTACCCGAAAAGCTATTTTTGAGGACTTCCACTTCGTTTTTTACAGCAGATAATTCCTGTGCAACAGAATCTATTTTTTTATCAGTGCTTGCTTGTTTGTTCTCAAATATCTGCATTTGTTCTCGAAGTGTAGGGATTCTTTTTCTTGGTGAGCTTGGGACGATTGCCGTATCTGCTTGTATGTTAGTCTGTTGTAAAGAAGGAAAGTCATGGAGCATCGAAGCAAGGGGAGGCAATGGGGCATTCGATGCAGCGTTCGATGTAGCATTCTTAGGCGAGGAGCACCCCACTACAAGCACTGCAGCAATAACGCAAAAAATTAACCAAGCGAATATGATTTTTCGTCCGAGCATAGCAATTCAAGTCATGATAAAGAGTTGTTACCGCTATTAAGTTGGCAATCAATGTGCCAAGTCAAGTTTTTCTGTTAAAAAACACATCTTTTAAAGATTTCTTGGTAACAAGTTCTATAAAAGTATGGTTACTCCCACAACAACCGAAATTTGTGAGGAATCTGCACGATGTGCTGATTATCTCCTTTTCGGGTATTTTTGTTGAATATTCTCCACTTTTTCGGGTATGTTGACTAAAAGGATATAGCAGAAAACAAAACATATTGTTCAAATTTTCTTCAAACTGTTATGCGATTATTTTTTTATCTACTTGTTGCCTTTGCACTATTATACACAGAAGTTTTTGCAGTTGAAATTAAGGATTTCGATACCCGGGGTAATGACTTCTGGCTTGCATTTCCACCGAATATTCATGATGGTAATAAAGATTCTCTTTACATTTATATTGGTGCAGAAAAGCCTACCAAAGGTACAATTTCATTCCCGGGCATACCTGTAACAAAATTTGAGATTCGTAATGTGAATAATCTCTATACCTATGCAGTAAGTTACTCTGATTTTGAAATTGCTCCAGGCTCTTCTGAAACATCTACAAAGATCGCTTTCCATATTGTTACCGACAGTCAGGTAACAGTATATGCTCTCAGTAAGGCAGAAAAAACAAGTGACGCATTTTTAGTACTTCCAACGAATGTTTTGGGGCTGGATTATTATGTTATGTCGTATAATTCTCATGGAATCGGAAATCCTGCAACTCCTTCGCAATTTGTGGTAATTGCTACGCAGGATGCAACGAAGGTTGCGATTGCATTATCAAGCAATAGAGCTCCCGGTACGATTTTAAAAACCCGAACAGTTAACCTTCAAAAAGGAGAATCGTACTTAGTACGAGCAAATAGTTACACTACAGACGATTTAACGGGGACACACGTTACTTCCAACAAGCCTATTGCAGTGTTAGGCTCTCATCAGCGTGCTGCAATTCCTTATACAAGCAATCAGCTAAACCGTGATTTCTTAATTGAACAAATGATACCGGTTAATACTTGGGGATATGATGCCTATCTGGTACCATTGCCCGAACCAAGTACGGGCACCGGAAATGAATTCAATAATGACATTTACAGAATCCTTGCGGCACGGGATAATACGCAAATCATGTACAATGGAAAACTATTAACTACTTTGAAAGCAGGACAAATGTATGCCGGACAGCTTACCGAAGCTGCTTCCATCTCTGCCAACAGACCGATAATGGTTGCCCTATTCAAAAAATCGACAGAAGGTCAGGGTGGCTATATTAGTGACCCGTTTATGATGCTTGTTCCTCCGGCTGATCAGTTCCTTAAATCTTATCGATGGGTAAACTCACAGGTGTATATTAAAAGGAGGGATTGGGGTGGTAGCGAATTTATAGGGAAAGTATATGAAGAGCAATATGTTATAGTTGTAGCTCCAAATTCTTCAATTTCCTCGATTCGGCTTGACGGTGCTGTGAGAAATGAACGTTTTAATACAATCCCTAACTCTGTTTATTCTTATGCTGCTATGAAAGTATCTGACGGGGTCCATTCAATTATTGCAAATGAAGGGATTGGGATATATGTATTGGGGTATGGACCTGCTGACTCCTACGGTTATATCGGTGGTATGAATATGGTTAATACAACTTCAATGACTTCATCTGTGAAACCGCTTAATATTTCAGCTTCACCGGGGGAAACTGTTAATCTTCCGTTGATTTTGGATTCTATAAAAGGGAAGCCGAATATTGAAGCAATAGGAATTGATCATTATACTGCAACTCTACGTTTTAATGCAACGCTCCTTACCCCACTTGTAGAATCCCAGCGCGGTAAAATAGAGAATGGGTTTCAAACGATTATGATAACAGGAGGTTACAGTGGGCAAGGGAACAGTGATACTCTTGCTACAATTCCAATGGTAGCGGGACTTGGGGATGCAGAATCCACTCCCATTGATTTGATTGATTTTCATTGGTTTGGGATTGCAGGTGACACAATTACTTCTACAAACGGATTAAAATCGGCAATATTTACTCTGAAAGATGTTTTTAATCATTCAAAAGATGGCAAAAGACTTATCAATCCTCAAGAAGGAAGAATATCACTTTCCATCGAGCCGAACCCTACATCATCATTACCAATATCCATTATTTTGGGAGGTGAGATATTGCCGAATTCCACTCTCATTATTTATAATACTATCGGCAGGAAAGTTGCAGATCTTACTTCTCAACTTTCCACAGTGCCTATAGGTGGTTCTGCACCGACTTATATTAGTTTTACACAACCAAATCTTTCACAGGGTGTTTATTTTGTGAGGCTTGCTTCCGGTGAATTTAGTATTGTCCGTCCGTTGATATATCAGTAAATGTAAGTTATTAGTCAAGCTACCCGAAAGACACTGTTAAGATATGAATAATATGTAGATTTATGTTATAAGAATTTAAGTCCTTGAAGGTTTATGAAACCTTCAAGGACTTAGTAACAATTCTCCTTCTACCTCCTTCCAATTGCAATAAAACTATTTCCCGACCGTAAAAGCTATTAGTTTTTTGCACCTATGGAGATTTTTCATGCTTTTACGTTTTTTGTGGATATTCCTGATAGTTATGGGGTTATCCTCGCCGATTTTTGCACAGCAACCCGTAATCGCTCCAAAAGCCGGAGATAAATTCAAACTTGCACAATCGTATGAACAGAACGGAGATTACCGTAATGCAGCCCGCGTCTATCAAGAATTGTATGCTAATTCACCAACGGATATGAATTTTCAAGGTGTTGTACGTTCTCTCTCAAGTTTACAGCAATACTCGTCACTTCTACCTCTTGTGAACGAACGTCTCAAAAAATTCCCCACACTCGAACTATATTCCCTCCATGCACAATTATTATGGCGAACAGGGAAAACTGCAGATGCTGAAAAATCATGGGAAACTGCTCTCAGTATGACGACCAAAAATCCGGTTGATTTTCAATATATAGCTGCGTCTCAAACTGCACTACGTATCTCAGAAAAAGCAATTTCCACCTTGCTCTATGGTCGGAAACAACTTGACAGACCAACTGTTTTTGCTGATGAACTTTCTCAACTATACGCTGCAACCGGAAATTATGAAAAAGGAATAAGCGAAGTTATGACGATTTTTACGGCAACTAAAAATTCTTCTTTGGCACAAGGTCGGCTTTCTGCTATGATGACTACTCCGAAAGGGAAGGAATATGTAGGTTCTGCTCTTGAAAATGCTGCAAGCAATGGGGATTACACAACCCAAAAATTATATCTATGGTTTCTTCGCGAATCAAAAGAATATACACGTGCTCTTGAAATATCAGAAAAAATTGATCGAAATAATGGATTGCAAGGGAGAGAACTTTTAGAATTTGCAGATATTACGTCGCGAGATAATCAGTATGACATATCGCTGAAAGCATACGGCAAAGTAATTGACAGGGGTAAGAATTCACCTAATTTTCAGTCGGCGATGTATGGGTATGCCCGTACACTTGACAATCGTTTGCAAAACTCAACAACACTTTCCGAAAAAGATATTAATGAAGTAATTGACCGTTATCGAACGATTATTGCTCAATTCCCGAACAATCAAATTTCGGCAGATTGTCAATATCATATAGGTTTGCTGGCGTTTGAACGTATGAATGACCAGTCACTTGCTGAAAAAGAATTCATTCGGCTTATAAAAGATTTCAAGGGGTTTCCTGTTGTAGCTTCAGGAATGGTAAAACTTGGGGAATTATATATCATTCAAGACAGAACAGGGGAAGCTGAAAAAATATTTGTACAAACGGTTCATGAATATACTAATACAAACCTTAACCAAGCTGATAAAGCAGCGTTCTTTCTGGCAGAATTGGAATATTATCGAGGAGCTATTGACTCAGCTTCCGAACATTATGCAGTGCTGGCTGCCCGAACAGAAGGCGATGCATCGAATGATGCTTTGCAACGACTTACGCTCATTGATCAGAATAAACAATCGATGGATACCCTAAAATCCTTTGCTGCAGCAGAATTCAAAGAACGTCAACACAAGGATGATGAAGCAATTAAGCTGTTTCAAGCGGTTGTTGAAAAAGCTCCTGAATCCGATTTGGCAGAACAAAGCCTTCTGCGGTGTGCCTCAATTGATTTCCGACGTAACCAACAACAAACAGGACGAGATTTCCTTACCAAACTACTTACCAAATACCCCGATACCATTTATGGTGATAAAGCATTACTTGATATGGGCAATTCTTACTCAGCCGAAGGGAATAAAGCTGCTGCAATTCAGGCATTCAGTGATTTGCTTGCCAAATACCCACGTTCTATTCTCCTTAATGAAGCTCGGGAGAAGATCCGCAAGTTGCGCGGAGATGTGTAAGTAACTGACAATATTTGGCAATAATCCGACATTAATTAAGGCAGTATGTTCACGCATACTGCCTTTGTCATTTATTTTTATTTATAAAAACCTGTGATAAAAATAGAGATTTAGTGTTGTTATTGTGAATATAGTAAACCATTTCGTTATTTTAATCATATATCATTTTGATATTTTTACCGAATTAGTATAAGAAGTACATTATCTTATAGGAGATATTTTATGAAAAACTATTTTACCTCTGTAATTGCCATACGTAACTTTGTGACTGTCTTCGCTTCTCTGCTTTTCTTTCTTGTAACACCATCGCTTCACGCACAATGGAAACATTGCAACGGACTTTACGGAGGGAGGATTACAGGTCTCTTTACTATAGGAACAACTCTATTCGCTGATTCAGAGGAAGGTTTCTTTAAAAGTACTGATAAGGGTGAAACATGG
>JACPWH010000190.1 GCA_016197185.1 Ignavibacteriota bacterium | reverse complement strand
AATGGTGCGATCAAACATTCCTGGCAATGAAGCAATGCTCAACCGCTCTCCCGTAAAATTAATATGCTCGTAGATTTCATCGGAGATAACCAACACACTCGGATGTTTCAGAACTACGGCAGCAATATCCTGCAGTTCTTTTTTGGAAAACACTGAGCCCGTAGGATTGCACGGTGAGGAGAAAATAATGGCTTTCGTTTTTGACGTCAACGCTTTTTCAACCTGTGCTGCTGTAACTTTAAAATCATTTTCAAGAGTTCCTTTCACTAATATAGGTGTTGCTTCTGCGAGCCGTACAAGAGCATCATAACTCACCCAATAGGGAGAAAAGATAATTACCTCATCACCCGGATTGAGCAAAGCAAGCATCACGTTTGCTATAGATTGTTTGGCACCGTTGGAAACGACAATGTTTTCTGCTTTATACGCAACGCCATTCTCTTTTTGATACTTGACCGCGATGGCTTCCCTTAAATCCTGATATCCTGCAACAGGAGGATAAGTAAAATACCTTCCTTCGTCAATAGCTTTTTTTGCGGCATCGCATATATGCTGCGGTGTTTTAAAATCGGGTTCTCCCAAGCTAAGATTGACAACATCAATACCTCGGGATTTAAATTCCCGGGCTTTGGCTGCCATGGCCAGCGTGGCAGATTCTTCAATGGCTTCGATTCGGTTGGAGAGTTGGTTCATTTTATTCGTATATAATAACTTCTGTAAAACCAGTTGACTTGAAATCTACATCAGATGTAATGAAAGGCAAACTAAGAAAGCGTGCAGTGGCAACGACAATACAATCAGGAAGTTTTAATCTCGTTTTCTTTCGAAGAGTTATTACTTCCCTTTTTATTTCCTCATTTATATCAATAACGATACAATCTTGAATAAACTTATCTATCTCAATTTGCTGTTTTAGGGTAATGCCTTTAAACCCGAGGAGCTCTAGCTGAGAAATAAAGGAGAGATAGAGTTTTTTTCGATCCAATAATTCAGATAAAACCTGATCACCACTTAATAGATACAAAACAATGTTTGTGTCAAGAACAACACTATTCCCACTCATCCCGAAGTTCTTTTTGGATAGTGAGTGGATCTCTGGTGAGTTTGATTACTCCGCAATACTTTCTTGTGTTAACACCCTTAGAAGCCATGGCCTTTTTCAATAATTTTGAAATATTCTTTTT
>JACPWH010000189.1 GCA_016197185.1 Ignavibacteriota bacterium | reverse complement strand
CAGGGTTAACATAACTTGATTTTCACATTGAGCTTGTCGAAATGTCATACACTTACCAATTTTTTTGAATTGCAATCTGCACTTCAAAACTCGATATTTCAATTTAGCATTCATGTTTTATGAAAACGCATGAAATTTTCAAAAGAAAACCGTAAAGAGCGTGTAGGCTGGTATTTCTACGATTGGGCAAATTCTGCTTTTTCGGCAACAGTTATTGATGTCTTTATTGGTCCGTATCTTACTGAAATTGCTTCATCTGCAGGGGATGCAGCAGGTTTTATTCACCCATTTGGAATTCCGGTAAAAGCTGCATCGTATTTTCCATATTTAGTGTCTATTTCGGTTTTTTTACAAGTTTTTTTTCTTCCTGTATTAGGTGCGATTGCAGATTATTCTCATCTCAAAAAGCATTTTTTGGCGGGATTTGCGTATCTTGGTGCGTTTTCGACAATGGGAATGTATTTCCTTCAGGGTGGAAATTACACACTTGGAGGAATCTTATTTGTAATTGCAAATCTAAGTTTTGGAGCATCAGTAGTATTTTATAATGCGTATTTATCTGATATTGCTCTACCGGAACACCGAGACTCCGTTTCGTCAACCGGATGGGGAATTGGGTATTTAGGCGGGGGTATCTTACTCGCTCTCAATTTGGTGTTATTCTCACAAGCTGAATCTTTTGGTATCACTAAAGGTCATGCAGTCCGTATTTCGCTATCGTCAGCTGGTGTTTGGTGGGCAATTTTTACAATTATTCCCCTCATACATCTAAAGAAGCATCAGGCAGTTAAACATCTAAAACAAGGGCAAACTATTCTTAGAATCGGTTTCAGACAGTTGTTCCATACAGTTAAATCAGCAAGACAATACCCTCAAACAATGCTTTTTCTTGCTGCATACTTACTTTATAACGACGGTGTGCAAACAGCAATGGCAATGGCGGCAACATTCGGACATGAAGAATTACATCTGGGCTTGGAAGTACTAACAACAGTAATCCTAATCGTTCAATTTGTTGCATTCTTCGGTGCTATGTTTTTTAATTATATTGCTAAAATTACATCAGGTAAGACATCTATTATCATTACGTTGATTATCTGGACGGGAACTTGCATTTATTCCCATAGTTTTCTGCATACAGAAACACAGTTTTATTGGCTTGCTTCTGTAATAGCTTTAGTTTTGGGGGGTAGCCAGGCTCTAAGCAGGTCTGTTTTCTCTTTAATGATACCTAAAGGCAGCGAATCAGAATACTTCAGCTTGTATGAAATCAGCGAACGTGGTACAAGTTGGCTTGGTCCCCTGCTGTTTGGATTGGCATTGCAATTTACAGGCAGTTATAGAATAGCAATTTTGTCATTGATAATATTCTTTATTGTAGGAATATCTCTGTTGATGAGGGTAAACGTAGCCAAAGCACAATTGGAAGCAGGAAACGCTACCTGATAAATTATAAAACGAATATGTTCTATTTTTAAAATATTCATATACTATGCAAGAACAAATAACTGACCATCTTTATTCTGAAATTGACGTTACTAACGAAACAGCTAAAGAACTTGGGTTAACTCCTGTTGAATACGAAAAGATATGCGGTGTTTTGGGGCGCGTGCCAACCTATACCGAACTTGGCATTTATTCTGTGATGTGGAGTGAACATTGCTCTTATAAGAATTCTATTCTTCAATTAAAGACACTTCCCCGTTCAGGTGGACGTATGCTTGTGGAAGCAGGAGAAGAGAATGCAGGGCTGATTGACATTGGCGACGGATATGCAATTTGTTTCAAAATTGAAAGCCACAACCACCCATCTGCTGTTGAGCCATTTCAAGGTGCTGCTACCGGTGTTGGAGGAATTCTGCGAGATATTTTTACAATGGGTGCACGTCCTGTTGCCGCACTTAATTCACTTCGTTTCGGTAATTTGGATAATGACAGAACAAAATATTTGCTCAAGGGAATTGTTCATGGAATAGGGCATTATGGAAATTGCTTCGGAGTTCCTACTGTAGGCGGAGAAGTGTATTTTGACGAATGTTATACCGATAACCCTTTGGTGAATGCAATGGCAGTCGGAATCGTAAAAGTAGGTGAAACTGCTTCTGCAATTGCGATTGGTGCAGGAAATCCTGTTATGATTTTAGGTAGTTCTACCGGTAGAGACGGTATTCACGGTGCATCGTTACTTGCTTCACGAGAATTTGACGAGAAAACTGAGGATATGCGTCCTACAGTACAAGTAGGCGACCCATTTTCTGAAAAATTATTACTCGAAGCCACGCTTGAACTGATTGCATCGGGGTGTATTGTAGGGATGCAGGATATGGGTGCAGCGGGAATATGCTGTTCAACCAGCGAAATGAGCGCAAAGGGTAATGCCGGAATGAAGATAAATCTCGACCTTGTTCCTTTGCGTGAAGCGGGGATGAGTGCGTATGAAATCATGCTTTCCGAATCACAGGAGAGAATGCTTGCAATCGTAGAAAAAGGCAAGGAGCATATAGCCCGTGAAATTTGCGAAAAATGGGATGTGCCTATGACTGAAATCGGTGAAGTTACCGATGACGGAGTTGTTTGTGTTTTCCGTTTTGACAAGCAGGTTGTAGATATCCCCGCACAATCACTTGTGCTTGGAGGAGGCGCGCCTGTTTATGTGCGTGAATTTAGTGAACCAAGTTATATTTCTGATGTTCGTGCAGCTGAGTTTACAATTGATAATTCCCGTAATTCAGAAATGTTTTGGAAGATACTGAACTCCCCTACTATTGCTTCAAAAAAATGGATTTATCAGCAGTATGATTCTCAAGTCCGCACCAATACCATGAACATCAAAGGTGACGCTGCTGTAATGAGAATCAAGGAATTACCCGGTAAAGGATTTGCTGTTTGCACTGATTGTAACAGCCGCTATGCATATTTGAATCCCTATCGTGGCGGCATGATAGCAGTAGCTGAAGCAGCGCGAAATGTAGTTTGTGTAGGTGCAGAACCTGTAGCAATAACCAACTGCTTAAATTTTGGCAACCCTTATGACCCTGAAGTCTATTATCAATTTAAAGAAGCAATTCGTGGAATGGGTGATGCTTGCCGCTCGCTCGAAACTCCTGTAACAGGCGGTAATGTCAGCTTTCATAATCAATCGCGCAATCACGCTATTTTCCCAACACCTACAATCGGGATGTTGGGATTGATAGACGATGTGACACAAACCTGCGGAAGCGGTTTCCGTGCTATCGGCGATATTATTATGATTCTCGGCAATAATTCACGTGAAGAATTAGGAGGCTCTGAGTATATCAAGCAATTGACAGGAAAGATACTCGGTGATGCTCCAATGATTGATATTGGAGAGGAAAAACGTTTGCAAAAGACTGCGCTTGCAGTAATCCGTTCAGGTTTGATTCATTCTGCACATGATTGTTCAGATGGCGGTTTGGCTATTACCCTTGCTGAAATGGCAATAAATTCCGTTGGCAGCCTGGGTGCAGAGATTACCTCTGGATTTGGCGATACTGCAGTACAGCTTTTTGGAGAAATGCAAAGCAGAATCGTAGTCAGTGTTCAACCTGAACATATTGATTCAATTCGAGTATTATGTACTGAAAATGATGTTGATTGCATGGAAATTGGAAAAGTTGTTTTTGATGACTTCTCTATTGGTTCTATTTCAACAACTGTTGAGTTACTTCGTGAGGAATATAATTCCGCATTAGAAACTGCAGTTCTTGGATAGTAGATTTTTAACCCTAATTTATTATATAATCGAGTATTTTTCAAATAACAGAACATAATCGAATCATTTTGGAGTGTTCTATGAAAATACATTTGAGAAACATTAGTTATCTATACCTCATCGTTATCGGTTTATCAGGTTGCGCTTCAAGTTTGGTCTATAGCCCTTCTATGCAACTCCCTGTTCAACCGTTAAAGAAAGAGCAAGGGCAAGCAGGGTTCGGAATTGTTATGCTACCTGAAACTCGTCCTGCTGCTGTCGGGCAAAAAAACTCACTGGGCGCAGAAGGCTTTTTAAGATATGCATTCAGCAATAATTTTTCTCTTCAGGCACGCTATTGGCACGATTTGGAATCAGATAACAACTTATATGGGGCTTCCCTTGCAGGAACTTACGTATTTGAGGATTCTAATAGCGCAACGAGATATGGGTTAACATGTGCTACTGGCGTTTTATTTAACAGTTCTTCATCAGAGGGTGGAGGTACTGCTCTCATCTGCTCAATTTGGCTGCCGGAATTTTCCACAGGTCTGCGTCCATACTGTTCATTAGGTGCAATTATCGGGTATCGTCATCTGAATACCAATCCTAAAGAATGGGGTGCAGGATTACTTGTGCAAGGTGGCATAGGATGGAAGTTATCATCTGTTTGGACACTTCATCTTGAAGGATCATTTATCGGGCAGATGAATTCTTACGATGACATTTCTCACGGAATACCATCAGTATCAATAGCTGCATCAATCGCTTTTTAATTTTACTATGTTTGAACAGAAGCAAACAATAATACACTTTGAGCTATAATAACATTTAATTTTTACAGTTATCATAATGAATATTACTTTCCCTGACGGCTCGGTCCGTCAATTCGATGCCGGAGTTTCTGGTATGGACATAGCAAAATCAATCTCCGAAGGACTTGCACGAGTTGCACTCGGAATCTTTGTTGATGGTATTCCGTATGACCTTTCACGTCCAATTAACTCAGACGCAGCGATTCGCATCGTTACTTTCAACGACGATGACGGAAAGCAAATTTTCTGGCACTCAACTGCCCACCTAATGGCTGAAGCGTTAGAATCACTCTATGCAGGCGTAAAGTTCGGCATTGGACCGCCGATTGAAAACGGGTTTTATTACGATGTTGATTTACCAAACGGGAAAAAACTTTCTGCAGAGGACTTGCCTGTTATAGAAGCCAAAATGAAGGAATTAATTAAGCAAAATTCTCAGTTTATACGTGAGGAAAGCTCATGGGAAAATGCAGTTGCCTATTTCACAGAAAAAGGTGATGAGTATAAACTCGAGCTTTTAGACGGGCTTAAAGGAAGTGAAATAACCCTCTATAAACAAGGGAATTTCACCGATCTTTGCAGGGGGACTCATGTACCATCCACAGGTGCACTTAAATTCCCTAAACTACTTTCTATAGCAGGTGCATATTGGCGCGGTGACGAGAAGCGCAAGCAGCTTACAAGAATATACGGTATTTCTTTCCCCAAGAAAGAAATGCTGGAAGAATTTATTCTCCTTCGTGAAGAAGCTGAACGTCGTGACCATCGTAAATTAGGCAAAGAATTAGAGCTATTCTTAATCACTCCCGCCATTGGGGGCGGTTTGCCTGTTTGGTTGCCCAATGGTACAATTGTGCGCAGGACGCTCGAGAACTTCCTACGTAACCTCCAGAAACAGAGAGGTTATCAGGAAGTAATTACCCCCCATATCGGTAATTTGAACCTTTATAAAACATCAGGACATTACCCTTATTATGCCGATTCGCAGTTTGCCCCGATTGTTGTTGATGATGAAGAGTATCTGCTCAAGCCGATGAATTGCCCTCATCATCATCAGGTTTATTCATCCAAGCCACGCAGTTATAGGGATTTACCTGTACGGTTAGCTGAATTCGGAACCGTATATAGATATGAACAATCTGGTGAACTTAATGGTTTATCCAGAGTGAGGGGTTTTACTCAAGATGATGCTCATATTTACTGCACACACGACCAGTTAAAACATGAAATTAAGGAAGTTATCGATTTGACAAATATTGTTTTCAAAACCTTTGGAATGGATGTGACAACACGCCTTTCCTTCCGTGATGACAATCCCAATAAATATGGCGGCGACCTTGAATTGTGGGAACGCTCCCAACAAGAAATCAAAGAAGTTGCCGATGAAATGGGCTTGGAATATTTTATAGGACTTGGAGAAGCAGCATTTTACGGTCCAAAAATCGATTTCATCGTCAAGGATGCAATTGGTCGGAAATGGCAACTCGGTACCGTGCAGGTGGATTATGTAATGCCCGATAGATTTGAACTCGAATATACAGGAGCGGATAATCAAAAACATCGCCCTGTGATTATTCACCGTGCACCATTCGGCTCAATGGAACGTTTTTTGAGTATATTAATTGAGCATTATGCTGGGAATTTCCCATTTTGGCTTTCTCCTGTTCAAGTAAGTGTATTACCTATTTCTGATGATCAAAAGGAATATGCATCTGCACTTGTGTCACGATTGGAAGCATTGAATTATCGTGTGAAATATGATGATCGTTCCGAAAAGATACAACGGAAAATTGCTGAAAGCGAACAAAAGAAAATCCCATTTGCATTAGTTATCGGAAAACGTGAAGCAGAAAACAATCAGGTTTCACTAAGAGAGCATGGCGTAGGAGATAAGGGCGTTATGAGTGTAGAAGATGTTATGAAAATGTTTGCAGAATCAGCTAAAGCACATGAAGTGCATGGATTATAACTATTACAAAAAAGGTGGTACAAATGGATGATGAAAAATTGATTGTTAAAGACAGCAATGGTAAGATATTGGAAACAGGAGATACAGTAGTCCTGATTAAGGATTTAAAAGTAAAAGGATCGTCCTTGAATCTAAAACAAGGAACAGTCATCAAAAAAATCCGGCTTACAGACAATGATGAAGAAGTAGATTGCAAAGTTGAAGGAATGAGTATTGTCCTCAAAACTGCATTCTTGAAGAAGAAATAAGCTATACCCAAACTCCATAGTAAAAAGACGAACCTTTCGGTTCGTCTTTTTTATTTTTATGATGGCAGATGTAAAACACCCTCTGACTTTTTCTGATAATGTAACCCGACCACTCCTGAAGAAAAAGTTTTGCTTTCTACAAGAGTAAGATCAATCTTTTCTTTGATTCCTGTAAACATCGGAATACCTGTCCCAAGAATAATTGGGTTAATAAATAACCAGTAGTCATCTATCAAATTGTGTTGCATCAAAAAATGCCCCACAGTAGGACTCCCGAACATTGCAATGTTTTTGCCCGGCTGTTGTTTTATTCTCAGAATTTCATTGGGAATGTTTTCATTCAGAATCGTTACATTCTCGAGTTTCTTACCTTTCATTGAATTCGAAACAACAACTTTGTGAACACTGTTGTACCAGTTTGAATGCTCAATATCGTGTTTTGACGCATTGGGTTGATCAGCAGCTGTGGGCCAATAAGCATCCATCATATTATATGTAACTCTACCATAAAGGGCTACATCAGAATCATGAGTAAGTCTGCCGGCGTAGTCAAACATTTCATCGTCAACGCGAATCCAGTCCATCTCGCCATTTGGTCCTCCCACAAAACCATCAAGCGAAACATGCATAAATATGACTAATTTTTTCATAAAGTTTTTCAATTATTGATTAAATATAAAATTATGTTTTAGAAACATCCTACACCTTTACTATCTTCCAAGCACCTTTTTTGAAATAATACCAAGCCACTACTGCAATTAAAGATTCAGCAACAGGAATAGCGATAAATGCACCTGTTGCCTTCATATCCAATCCTTTTGCAAGAAAGTAAGCCAATGGAATTTGAACTAACCAAAAACAAATTAAGTTAATTATAGTAGGAGTTTTCGTGTCTCCCGCTCCGTTCAATGCTTGCGTTATCACCATGCCCACACCGTAAAAAATATATCCTGAACCGATAATCTGAAGTGCTAAAATTCCAAATTTGGCAATCGATTCATTAACTGTATAAAAATGTATAATTGCCGGCGAGCAAAACAGGAATAGAAACATCACTGTCCCCATGAATATGCTGTTATATTTAGCAGCCAACAAAGCACTTTGCTCAGCTCTTTCTATTTGATTAGCACCCAGATTTTGCCCAACTAATGTTGCGGCGGCATTGCTTAGTCCCCATGCAGGTAAAATGAAGAATACAAAATTACGCACTGCAAGTTGATACCCTGCCGATGCATCGGTCCCACCTGTTTCAGCTACTAATCTTGCAAGTACTATCCAGCTTCCGCTTGCAATGATAAATTGAAACGTGGCCGGCCAACCTATTGCAATGATTGACTTAATAACCTTACTGTCATACTTAAAATGTGATTTTAGTAATTGCAGATTACCTTTTCCACTGAACAGATGCCACAACTGATACGCCACTCCTGAACATCTGCCGATGACAGTAGCAATGGCAGCACCTTTCAACCCCCAGAAATGAATGAAAATCGGGCATAAAATAATATTGATAATACTTGCTATCCACAAACTTCTCATGGCTATAGCAGCATTGCCCGCACCACGAAAGATACCGTTGATAATGAATAGCAGCATGATTCCGGCACTACCGCCAAACATAATACGCGTAAATATACTCCCGTCTCGAACTACTTCTTCACTTGCACCCATTAATGAGAGTATATCACCTGCAAAAAGAAGTCCTAAAATAGTTGTAATGACTGTTACAATCATAGCCACAATAAGAGACTGTGCTCCTGCATGAGACGCTGCTTCAGGGTCTTTCTCACCGACTCTCCGGGCTACTATTGCCGTTGCTGCCACACTTAGCCCGATAGCAATAGAATATACTATTGTTATTACCGATTCAGTCAAACCGACAGTTGCAATGGCATTCGAGCCAAGTTTGCTGACAAAGAATATATCAACCAATGCAAATACACCTTCTAAACTGAGCTCTAAAATCATCGGGATTGCCAGAAGAAATACTGCAGTGCGAATACTTCCTTGTGTATAATCCCTTTCCTCGCTATTCAGTGATTCTTTTATTATGGATACTATTTTTGAAAACGTCATTCTATATTCTTATTTTGTTATTTAGGTGTCGAATTTTGCTTTAATTTTGATCTCTGAAATACATCCATTCAGATAATTTTCTACAATTGCTGATGGTATATATTAGAGACATTGTCACACGCCGTCGAATGCTTTTTGAAGACCGGTTATATCAAGTTTAACCATTTGCATCATAGCATCCATTACTCTTTTAGATTTTTCAGGGTCTCCGCTGCTCATAAGCTTACCCATAACGAAAGGAACAATTTGCCAAGATACACCAAATTTATCTGTAAGCCAGCCACACATCACTTCTTTCCCTCCATCAGCAGTGAGTTTTTCCCAATATTCATCTATTTCTGCTTGAGTATCACAATTTACCATAAGCGAAAACCCTTGGGTAAATGTAAAACTCGGTCCTCCGTTCAAAAGCATGAATTTTTGACCGAAAAGTTCGAGAGTAGCAATTAACATCGCTCCTACTTTACCTGCTCTTTCATCTCGATTTATTGTTTTTTGGATAACTTTAGAATCCTTAAAAACAGAAGTATAAAAATTCGAAGCTTCTTCGGCTTGATTATTGAAGGTCAGAAAAGTTGTAATTTTTTGTGTGCTTAAAAAGCTTGGAGCATCCGAAGCGGATATATTATTAGATGAGTTCATTTTGTATCCTATAGATAATTTGTAATAAAATTAATTCCTAACGTGCATGTATTTAACTAAGGATAATCCCTCATAAACTAAGGGGCAGGGTCTTTCTATACTTTCCCCTGCCCCGTATTCATAAAGATTAGATTACCTTTACTTTTGCAACAATTTATTCACGGGGATAATCTTATTCACGGGGATAATCATAATTTATCATCCATTGAATACCATATCTGTCTGTACACATACCAAAATAAGCACCCCAGAATGTTTTTTCCATTGCCATACGAACTTTTCCGCCTTCTGAAAGAGCATTAAACATTGTATTAGCTTCTTCTTCACTTTCAGCAGTAATAGAAAGATTGTAAAGATTACCGGGTTCTACCGTAAATCCTGATGATTCCAATACATCGGAAGCCATCAGCACTCCACCGGTGGGAAGTGTTAAGGATATGTGCATGATTTTATTTTTATCACTTTCCGATAAGTTTTCCATCCACGGCTGGGGAGGTGTATCTTTCATACGGGCGATCATACCGAATTCACCGCCAAATACTGATTTATACAAATTAAACGCTTCTTCGGCTGTACCGTTGAAGTTCAAATAAGGATTGATAGCTGTCATTGCATTACTCTTTCTATACTGTTAATAAAAAAACAAATAAATTATACTTAACTACATTAAACTGCTTTATCACGAATAGGGATGCGAACTTCCATAACGGTTTCGGGATTATCAATTCCTTTAAACCGTTCATCATATACCTCCATATCAAAATCAAACGCCAATTCAAACGATGAATGTGGAAGCCACTCTTTATAAATTTCCATGAATAAATCATGAAGCCCTGCTACACCCCCAGTTAAAGAGAAAACTGCATATCGTGAGGCTGGAATGGTTTTGCATACCATAAGCATGGGAATTTCATCGAACGAACCTACCTCTACACAAGGCATATAGAACCATTTTCCCTCTGTATTAAATTCTTGACCGTAAAATTCCAAAGCATACGTTACTGTCGGATTTACAAGATTTGGAATATCTTTGACCCTCTTTATAAATACGTCCCATATATTAGGGAAATCGGTTTTAATCCCTGATGTATAGATTGCACAACCGATCACCTTCTTTGCACCAATCTCTATAAAAGTTGGGGACAACATTATATTTGCTCCTTTTTGTTCAAAAAAATGTTAAACCGATGAATTTCGGTGTTATATAGGCAAAATTACGATGTGAGACTGACAACTCAATGTCAGTAGTAAAAAAAACAATGAAAAATTTTTGAAATATGAGGTTTGCCTAATTGAGATATAGAATTTTACAGGAAACATACGAATTTTCAATATCAATCTAAAGTTAACAGTCTATTTCATATAGAGATCATATAGCATGATCAGTTCTCTTATTCTATAATCACACAAATCTTTTCTTCATTAAAAACTCATGCTTTTCATATATTTATTTATTGTAATTTATAAATTTCGCACTAATCCAACGAAAAATTTTCAAATTCTTTTGTAAAAAAATAATAACTGACATACAGTTGTCAGGAAAACTCCCTAATTTTGCCGAAACTTTTATTATTTACAATTCATAGAACAATTATGGCTAATGCAATTACTATCGAAAGTGTCTCGAAAACATATCAACGGGACAAAATGTCTGTACCGGTACTGAATAATGTTTCTTTAGAAATTCCCGAAGGTGAATTCATTGCCCTGATGGGTCCTTCCGGTTCAGGTAAAACAACACTTTTAAATCTTATTGCCGGGATAGACCGTCCAACAAAGGGTAGGATTTTAGTAGGGGGTACAGATATTAGTACTTTGAGTGAAACCTCCCTTGCAAAATGGCGTTCTTCCAAGGTTGGTTTTATCTTTCAATTCTATAATCTCATCCCGGTTCTTACAGCTTTTGAGAATGTGGAACTTCCTCTTACTCTTACCAAGCTAACCAAAGCAGAGCGTAAACGTCAGGTTGAGCTTGCACTCCAAGTAGTGGGTTTGAGTGATAGAATGAATCACTACCCTAAGCAGCTTTCCGGTGGACAGGAGCAGCGTGTGGCAATTGCCCGAGCAATTGCATCCGATCCTTCGATTATTGTTGCAGACGAGCCGACAGGTGACCTCGACAAAAAATCTGCTGATGAAATTATGACCTTGCTTACAAGGCTGAACAAAGAATTTCACAAAACGATTGTAATGGTAACACACGATCCGAGTGCTGCTGACCGTGCTACGTTAGTTCGTCATTTGGAAAAAGGCGATTTACTCGGTTAATAATAAGGAGCAATAAAACTATGAAAATCTTTAAAATTATCTTTAAAAATGCCTTTCGGCATAAATTACGTGTATTTCTTACAATTGTCGGGATATCTATTGCTGTGATGGCGTTCGGACTGCTTAGAACTGTGGTGACTGCATGGAATGCAGGTGTGGAAGCCTCTTCTGCCAACCGTCTTGTCGTTCGCCAAGCAGTATCCTTCATTTTCCCGTTACCGTATGCCGACAGAGAGCAAATAGCCAAGATACCCGGGGTTGAAGTTGTATCCCCGTTTATGTGGTTTGGTGGGGTTTATCTTGACAAAAAGAACTTTTTTGCACGTATGGCGTGCGATCCTGAAACAGTATTTGATGTTTATCCAGAGTACTTAGTTGACCAAAGTGTTAAGGAAACATTTAAGAAAGAGCGTAATTCCTGTATCATCGGCGAAGCACTTGCAAAGCAATTCAACCTTAAACTTGGTGATGTTATGAATATTGACGGTGATATTTATCCGGGTAAATGGCAGTTTACTGTGAGAGGAATCTATAAACCACGCGATAAAACGGTTGATGCAACTCAAATGTTATTTGACTGGAAATATGTGGATGAACGAATGAAACAGGATTCTCCTGAACGTGCAGGAATGATAGGTTGGTATTCCGTGCGAATAAAAGACCCTGCACAATCTGCAACTATTTCCGAGAGAATTGATGCCCTATTTAAGAATTCCCGTGCCGAAACAAAAACAGAAACTGAACGGGCATTCCAACAGGGTTTTGTAGCTTCCTCGGGAGCTATCATTACAGCAATGAACGTTATGGCATTCGTTATCATCGGAATCATCATGCTTGTTTTGGGCAATACTATGATTATGTCGGCACGTGAACGCACACGCGAATATGCCGTTTTGAAAACATTAGGTTTTCAAGGTGGGCATCTTATTGCATTTATTGCGGGGGAATCACTTATTATTTCATTGATGGGCGGTCTTTTGGGTCTTGGAATTTTATTCCCGTTCGTTGCAGCATTCGAGGCATTTATGCCAAAGGGATTTTTTCCTGTCTTTAATATCGAAAATACGACTATTATTATTGCGGCTTCATCGGCATTGGCAGTTGGATTTGCAGCTTCTATATTCCCTATCCAACGTGCATTGAAAACTTCGATAGTAAACGGCTTACGGCATATAGGATGATTCCATTATTGTGATGTAAAGTTTAACTCTTTTTCTAATTAGCTATGAAAATCCCATTTAAATATATTTTACGTAATTTCTGGGCAAGGCGACTTACCACCTCGATTACCCTCGGCGGTGTTGCCCTTGTTGTTTTTGTATTTGCTGCCGTGCTCATGATGGCATACGGAGTAAATAAGACTCTGGCTTCAACCGGATCTGAAGAGAATGTAATTGTAACAAGGAAATCCTCTCAAGGTGAAATTACAAGTATTATCGACCGCGAGACAGCCAATATTATTTATGCTTTGCCGGGTATTGCCAAAGGTTCTGACGGCAAGCCCCTTGCTTCCGGTGAACCGGTTGTGGTTATCAATCTTAATAAAAAAAGCGGAGGATTAAGTAATGTTACTGTAAGGGCTGTTGCTCCTCCTGCGTTTATATTACGCCCGCAAGTAAAATTAAAAGAAGGGCGGATGTTTAAGTTTGGATCAAGAGAATTGATTGTCGGTACCTCAATTGCTCAAAATTTTGAAGGTGCCTCCGTTGGGGGTACAGTAAAATTTGCAGGTGATCAATGGACAATTGTCGGGATATTCGATGCAAATGGTGGTGGCTTCGAATCTGAAATGTGGGGTGATGCGGAGCAGCTTCTTGCCGCTTTCAATCGCAGTTCATATTCAACGATAACCTTTAAGCTGGCAAATCCCGATGCTTTCGACGGAATTCAATCTGCATTTGCAAAAGAACCTCGTTTGCAACAGTTTGAACCAAAAATCGAGAAAAAATACTTTGAAGAACAATCTGAGATGATGGCAACATTCATTCGGATTCTTGGTATTTTCATAACAGTAATATTCAGTGCAGGTGCAATTATCGGTGCAATGATTACAATGTATGGTGCAGTTGCAAACAGAACTGTAGAAGTTGGCACATTACGTGCTTTAGGGTTTCGTCGTAGCAGTGTATTGATTGCATTCTTGATTGAATCTCTTATAATATCATTCTTTGGCGGATGTATAGGACTATTACTGGCATCGTCGTTGCAGTTCGTCAAAATTTCCACATTGAATTTCAGTTCATTTGCCGAGCTTGCATTTTCTTTTGCTCTTTCCCCTTCAATAATAATAAATTCTCTCATATTTGCTTTGATTATGGGATTCGTAGGTGGTTTTCTTCCTGCAATTCACGCTGCACGACTCAAGATTGTAAATGCCCTGCGGGCTTCTTAATTACTTGGTAATTCTCTGTTAGAAATGTCTTCCCCCGAAAAATCTGCCCCACTTATTGCACGCACTGCGCAAATTGAAACATTGCGCAGTGCACGTGCGCGTTTAGCCAAAAAACAAGGTACTCTCATATTTATTCCGGCTGAGTCGGGTTACGGGAAAACTGCACTTTTGAGAGAATTTGCCAATGAAAGCTCCACTAAGACGGGTACAGTAACAGTAACGGTTGAATGTCAGTCCCCTGTCGGTAATTTTCAAGTAGGTAATCTCCAACCCCTTCACCCTTTTCTTAAAATTCTGGAAGAATTAGCTGTCAATGATTCAAAGTCTGCACAAAAAAAATTAGTATTTAATATCGGAATGTCGGTGTTGACTATCCTTCCATTTGTAGGTGATGCAATCTATGCGGCAAAGGAAATAGGAAAAGATGTTAGGGATTTCAAGAAGGAAAAAGCAACTGCCTCCAAAGCTAAAAGTGTTGTCAGTGAAGTGTTTACACTTTTGAAGGAGTATTCTCTAAAAAGCCCGCTTATTCTACTTTTGGATGATATGCAATGGAGTGATGCGGATTCTGTTGAATTGTTAGAACAATTCGCAGAGCATATAGCCAATCTGCCGATTATGATTGCTGTCAGCTACCGTCAACATATAGTAAGCGAACGAATGATGCCTTTGATGTCACTTGTAAAGCAGTGGCAACCGAATGGAAAGAATATTGTTAAGATTGACTTACCAATATTTTCAGTTTCAGACATAGGCTTGATTTGCGAAGCAATTCTTCCGAAATACCGCAGGCATACTGATTTTGAACAATGGCTTTGGGATAAATCCAGTGGAATTCCCCAAATCGTCATTGAATTCCTGCATTATTTCGAACGTGTAAACCCGTTCGACTCTAAAGGGAATCTTTCATCTGAATTTATGAGTGGTGAACTTGTCCCCACATCGGTTCATGCAGCTTTCAGTAAATTAGTGGAACAGCTTTCTGAGGACGAACGCAATATGTTGAGTTTATGCAGTGCTGAAGGTAATGAGTGTACAGCGTTTGTTCTCTCGCGTTTGATGAATACTGATGTTGTTACAGTCATTAAAAAGCTAAGGGCACTCCAGCAGCGAACCGGGATTATTCACAGTATCGGCGCACATACCCGTTATGGAGTTAAAACAACTGTCTATCAGTTTGGACAGTTATTTTACCAACAGCATTTCCATAGTTTACTTGAATATGAAGAAAAGAATGCTCTCCATGACCAAATTTTTAGCGGCACACCATTTCGAATCAGGAAATGAAACCGCTGCCCGTTCAATGCTTGCCATAACAGCGCAAGCAGCAGCAGATGCGGGGAGTTCTACTATTACCCATGAGGCGCACAAGCGATTCGATGAACTTTCTGCTAAAAATGAAAGACCCGAACAAACTCGAGAATTTATTTCTACTTTCCACAAAATCGAAAATATTTCAGTAGGAGAGGTCATTGACGGTAATGGGTTGGAAACTGAAACAGAAACAAATACCGCAGAACTTGAAAGAGAAATCATAGCACTCTATCATGAAGGTAAGTATGAGGACGCTGCAGAATATGCTGAAAGTTCAATTGCAGGTATCAGACAATCTACCGGAGGAGTTGCGCGACTATTAGTGCTGGCAGCTAAATGTCGCATTGAAATTGATGATATTTCTACCGCGCGTGAGCATTGCAAGTCTTGTCTTGCAATTTTGGAAACAACTCCTGATGGAGGAACGAAATGTATGGTTCTAAATACTCTTGCAATTATTTCCATATCATCCAAAGATACTGCTGTCGGTTGGAATTACCTGCATCAAGCAGCTGAAATTGCAGCCAATCTCTCAAATGAATATCGCTTGCTTACTATTACGAATATTTCCCTTTTGCTGCAAAAATCACGTCCACAGGAGGCAGCACGTTATAAAAAAGCGGCGAAAGCACTCAGTAAATCCCTTCATTTTTCACGCTTCGCATTGGAAGCGTTCGAGTGATTAAGTAAAAAGACGTAAGTTTTGAGTTTTAGATGTTTCTCTATAGTAAGTAATTAAACCCTTCGATGAACTGTAAATGACATCTTTTTAGTTATTTGTCATCGTATGTTGCATTAGAAAAAGAAAAGAAAATAGTTATTGATGTAGTTTTTCTAATGCAACAACAGGTTCTTAGGCTTTCTCTGCTATTGTGAACTCATGATGACATACTGTTTCTGTCATGGTGGACCTGTCAAATCATAAAAATACTTGCTTTTTTTCAGAACTACACTTCAGGTTTGTTAATTAATTAATTGCGTCCCATTACATATCACACCTGAAACAGATACTGAAACTTAAAAAAGAAAGTCCTTAGCGATTGATGATAAACATTCTCATAATGCTCTGTGCTGCCCGGAATTTCCTCCTCATTGAAATTATGCCAACGGTTAGTGGAGCCGACATAAAATATCGAAAAAGGATTTAGTTTGTATGATACAAGCGGCTCCAAACTAACATCATGGTTAAAACTATCGTATTGTAGTACAATTCGTGCAGAAAGCTCACGGGAATGTTGATAATTGACCCGTGTTCTCAATACAGACCCGTCGAAAATGTTTCCTCCCGTTGGATAATCCAAGCGGGAGTAATCAATACTTTGCTGAATATTCAAGCGGTCAAGCGGTTTGATTGTAAAGCTGAATCCCCCTGACAGCAATTTCCCGAGAACCGGAATATCCGTATTACGTGAAATACTCCTACCCACCGCAAAGTATCCATCTCCCTGAAAAAGTTCACTGAATTGTGTTCCAAAACTTCCTGAGAAACGGCGAATTCCATCGAAATATATACCACCATATAGTTCCCCGCTAAATAAATACTCAAAATGAACATTGGTCTGACCTTTTAGATGGAAATCAATTAGTGGTATGAACCAACCGTCTTTTATTGCCCCTTCAAAATTCCAAATTCTCCCGGTGTTAAAACCGGCTTGCCAATCCTCAACAATTTCTCCGTTTGTAAACAATTTATACACTGACCACAAATTCAATTTTCTTTGGTCGGCTCTTGGCTCGAATCCGGTTTCGGCACGAAATCCCGGACTCATCATCCATGTTGTAAGTTCCATCATAAAATTACGTTCATATTTTTTCAATCCAAGATAGGAAGCATAGCCGCTGAATTTCTCTCCGTCGAGATTAGCAGTATATTTACCACGATTGAATGTTTCAGTACTGGAAAGGACACCCGGTAAATTTGGCTCTTGTGTGGTACTTCCTAAAAATTGCCCCTCTAATTGTGTATCCTCCGAAAAGCGATACATTCCATCGAACCCACCATTTGTACTAAACCCACCCCCATAATAATGTCTGTCGGTAAAAATGCCACCAAAGTTAGAGCCATCGCCGAATGAATGGCGTACCCGAGCAATACTTGTAACACTTTTTCCTGTTATTCCATAGAGACTGCGTTCTTCAAGCGGAACGATAACCGGAGTTTCTTCATCAAGTGCAGAAAGAAATCCGAAATTTGTATGTTCAAAACCGCCGGTTAATTTAACCGCTCCAATCGGATTACTTATAGAACGTGAATATACTGCATTAATCCACGTTTGGTATAAATCCGCCCCCTCACTAAAAAAAGTTCTCCGTTCAGGATAAAACAGACGAAACGATGAGTTTACATCTATAAGGGCTTGATCTGATTCCACTTGGCTAAAATCAGGATTAAATGTAGCTTCGGCAGATAAATTAGAACTGAACGGGTAACGGACACTAAGACCAACTTCCCCTTTTGCCCTGCCGTTTTGAAAATTTGATTTTGGATTCTGCAATTCACCTGATTGTGACCCCACAAGCGACGGTAATAATTGAAGTGACGAACCCGGACGAATATCCCTAATACCTGTCATTGTACCGAACTGACAGGGCCAGCAGGAATTATTACGGTCATTTTCAGTCCAACATATCTGGCGGCGCGTTTCACGGGGTTGGATTCGTAAAACGGTGAAATCCCATGATTGAATCTGTTTATCAGGGAATCTAAGACTGCTGAAGGGTATGGCTATTTCCACTTGATACCCTGTTTCTGTGATTATTCCTTTTGATTCAAACAGTATATCAAGTGCTTCATCTTCGTTACCTCCGTTTGTCCATCTAAGGTCACCCTGAATGCCGATAGGATTTACAAACAGTTCATACGCCCATGCAGAAGATTGATATGTATCGAGAATAATCCCAATAAAATCGTCTCTGAAAATACGGTCGCGCTCTTGGAGTGAAACTCGGATATCGGCGGGGTTATCATTGGCGATGAATGCCATGTAGAGGTATTTGTCGTCATATCCGATATATGCCTCGGTGCATTCAAAAGTTTTAGAACTTACAGACATAGTATGGGTTAAGCTTATGTTGATTAAATTATTATGACAATGGAATAGGCATCAATTCATAGCTCACAAAAATACTGTCAGTCTGATGCGGAAAAAACCTAATTAATGTTAAGCAAAGGTTAAGGTTGGAAAGAGTCTTTGTGCTTTTGCTTTTTTGATTTGATATATACTTAGGTTTTGGAGAAAAGTTTCTTTTTTTTGTAATAATGCTCACTATAATGACGACAATAAATGACAAAACCAACTTCAATAAACTTGGCAATTATTTAGCTCCTCGAGGGATTGAGTCATATCTAACTTGATTGTCATAATAAGCTTATCATCATTACTCTCTTACTGGTTTCCTATATTTTTGAAGACCTACTATTAAATTAGTTGTGCCTCAGCTCTTTCTTAATATATAATATGTATAATAAGAAATCTTCATGATAAATAAAAAAGTCGGCTTATCTAAAAAAGATAAGCCGACTTTCATATTTCTGCCTGAATAAGATTATTGCACTGATTCAGCTGTAATTAAATTCACTCCGCCTTTAGACCAAATTTTGCCTGATACAGTAACTGCACCACCGTTTGCCAATTTAGAATTGGCATTTGTGCCATCAGCATTGCAAACAAGATACATTTTACCTGATTTAGCTGCGCCAACTACAACACCAAGCATTTCACCGCGCTTTGACAGTTCTGTTGCTTGTTCTTTCGTTAGAACTGTACCCTTACCAGCACAATAACTCATCACACTAACAACATTCCCTTTGATTGATTTACCTGTAGTTTTAGTTACTTTAGCACCTTTTGCAGGTGTAGTAGTCGTTGTGGTAGTAGTTGTTGTTGTTTTAACTCCTGCACGAGGAGTAGTATGCGATGTCTGAGCTACAGTTGACCCTGTGATTAAAGCTAAAGCTGCTAGGGTGCAAAATATTTTTTTCATTTGTTTATTTTCTAAATAGTTATAAAATCAATTATTAATTAAGATTACCCACCGATGACTGAACCGCGGGTACCTGCATGAGGAACATTTGCAACAGATTGATAAGAAATTTCCACAGTTACGTATTGGTCGTCAAGGATTGTTCCTTGTAAAATTTTTCCTAAAAGTTGTTTTACGAAAACTTTTGCATAATTTCCTTCTGCGGTTTTAACAACGAAGACATAACCGGTTGTTGAAACATTTGGAAGTGAAAAATATGTCTCTGCAGAAGCTGTTAAATCTCCAGTCTCATATACCTCATCCAAACTATTAGCTGGTGTTATTTTACCAACAAGTGTAATCCGTGGATTTAACAAAGTATAGAGTAAACGTGGTGAACCTGCATCAATAGAATCCGGAGTGCCATCATTATTAAAAGCAATATCCCATTTATCTCCACCTGCTTCTTTTGAATATACTGCTGGAGCTCCTGTAGATGGGTCAAAAAGACGAAGTCCACTTCCTTTTAAGGAAGAATACTCGTAAACTTGAATATTATTTCCTTTAATCTGCGTAAAACGGCTTGCTGGAGACCAGGTAATTGTTGCTGCATTTGCACTGGAAGTAGTACCGTTTACAGAGCTTACAGCAAATGTATATCTCGTACCTTCAGTTAATCCTGATACAGAGAACATTGTTGTAGCCTTGTCAGTAATTGTATAGGTAGTATCGGTCATACCTGTTGCAGACAATTTAATCTTATACCCTGTATATTCTCCGGTTGGAGCTGTCCATTTGATACCAATCATATCAGCACCCAGAGAGTTTGCCATCAACCCTGTTGGTGCATTTGGTACAGTAACGACAGGATCGATTGGATTTTCGTTACAACCAACAGCAAGAAGAGTTGCAAACGATAGTGCAACAAGAAGCATTTTGTATTTGAACATTATATGTTCTCCTATAAAAATTAAAAAAACAACAATTGAGATGCAAATTTGAGCGGCAAATATACTCTATCTTATCCTAAAAATCCAAATATTTTGCAGATGTGTACTCTATCAATATGTGATAGTTCCATTAACTTCAATAAAACTATATCAAAAGATAAACGTATTGGCACGAATCAATATTGTGTTGAAATGAATTTAAGTTGGAGTATCACAAATCCACCAATTTTTCGATGCACCCTCAATTTCGGAAAAATCCCGTAGTTTTGTGTGCTAAATTATATTTACTGTCAATATGATTCCTCTCACTCCACAATAAGTTTAAAAATGTATGCTTGGCTCCCCTTATAATCGTACCGGCAATCAACCCCTCACCCTTGGAATCTTGGGCGGAGGACAACTCGCAAAAATGCTCGCTCAATCCGCCTATCAACTTGGGCTGCAAGTGGCAATTATCGAGCATGGGGCTTCTCCTGCAGGAGCAATGACAAAACTTGAATTTCCGGGCGGTTGGTCGTCTGAAACGGATTTGGACGAATTCATCAAGGTAAGTGACATTATTACCCTTGAAAACGAATTTATCAATCCTGAAATTCTTGAAAGAATTGCTGAACGAAGACTCTGCTTTCCAACATCTGAAACTATTGCTTTAATCCAAGATAAACTTATCCAAAAGCAAACATTCAATTCTGCAGGAATACCAACAACAGAATTTGGGGCAATTAACTCAGTTGAGGCAGCTATCGAGTTTGGATCTGTGCATGGCTTCCCTTTCGTTCTGAAAACCAGGACACTCGGTTATGACGGTTACGGAAATGCTACAATCCGTAATGCCAATGATATTCATGCTGCATGGAGTAAATTCACCCAAACCGAAGAACCCCGTGAACTGATGGCGGAAAAGTTTGTCAACTTTACCAAAGAACTTGCGGTAATGGTAGCACGGAATCGCAGAGGTGAAACTGCTGTCTATCCATGTGTTGAAACAATTCAAGAAAATCATATTTGCAGAGTTGTAATTGCTCCTGCCCAAATTGACCCCGCCTTGCAACATTTGGCAAAAGAAATCGCGCTTGCCTGTGTAGAGGCAATTAACGGAGTGGGGGTATTTGGTGTGGAAATGTTCCTCACTGCCGACGGTAAAATTTTGGTAAACGAAATTGCACCTCGACCCCATAATTCTGGACATTATACGATAGAGGCTTGCCATACCTCACAATATGAAAATGCAGTTCGTGCCGTATGCAATCTCCCTCTCGGCTCACCCGATATGATAGCACCGGCAGCAGTTATGGTTAATTTATTAGGAGAACGAAGCGGCGACGGAATTCCCGACAGTGTGGTTGATTCACTCAAATTCCCTACGGCATCTCTACATCTTTACGGTAAGAGCGGTTCACGCAAGGGACGTAAGATGGGACATATTACAGCTCTCGGAAAAACGGCTGATGAAGCCTTAGAATCGGCAATCGGTTCAGCAAGGGCATTAATTTGGTAAATCATTAATCTGGTAAATATTACATAGAAGAGGGTTGTACTATCATATACGAGGTATTGGATGCTTAATTTTATCTACGGATGTCTTTTTATTTGTTTATTTGCATTATCATCCGGGTTTGCTCAAATTACTCCGAACGACGGAGACTGGAAATCGAACTCAGTCACCCTGAAAAATACTTCAGAAGCCGATGTGATGATTCGCATTGGGGACATTGACAATCTCGGCTTTGGATTCCCCAGTGACTTTAACCCGTTCACAGGAATACCTACCGATATTCACCCCTACCCCTGGCTTCCGCAAAATGGCGACTTACCCGGACTTGACCGTATAATTGTAGGAAGTAAATTTGGCAAGAAACAACGACCTTGCAGTAATGACGGATATTCCGGATCAAATCCTGAAAGACCTATTCCGATTGATATTCCTCTTGAATCTGTAAAAGGTGTAAAGATTACCTCGGCTATGCTCACAATGTTCGTAGATGATTTTCAAGCACCATACCTCTGCGCCAAATATTTAGCGTATATCAACGGGAAGCGATTTGGGAATCTCGAAAACATCCTCAATACTCTCAATCAGGGAGGACCAATCGGCAAATTCATTTCAGTACGAATCCCGCCCGAAATGATTGACCTCTTGAACAGCCAAAAACTTTCAGTGATGATTGATGATACAAGTGGAGCAGCAGACGGCTTTGCAATTGACTTTATGAAACTTCTAATAAATCCTAAGCCTATACTGTATAAAAATTCCATCACAGGATATGTTCAAGATAAAGAAACCGGCGAGAAAATTATCAACGCCAATGTAACCGTCCGAGGTTTCGGTGAAGCTACTACTGATTCGGAGGGTAAATTCACAATAAACAACCTTCCAATAGGATTAATTGTAGCTGAAGCAAATTCGGCAGGGTATCAAAGCAATAGCGAGGTATTTGATGTGATACAGGATGAACCGACAAACGAACAAACAATCAACCTTACAAAAGCAAAAGATATATCATTTCAAAATAAGAAGGTGGAGGTCGGTAAAGCAATCACCTTAAACAATATTCAATTCAAAGTCTCGAGTGCAGAACTGAATGCTGATGCAAAAACCGAATTAAACAAAGTGGTAATTCTCATGACCGAAAATCCACGCATAGAAATTGAACTCTCGGGGCATACTTCAAGTGAAGGTACAACTGATGGTAATACACAACTTTCACAATCCCGCGTTCAAAGTTGTAAGAATTATCTAACTTCGAAAGGAATTGACGAGGGGAGAATTTCAGCAATAGGATATGGACCATCCAAGCCTATGGCAGACAATACATCAGAAGAAGGACGAGTTAAAAATAGACGTGTAGAAATGAAGATTGTGAAAATATAGAGCTAAATTCTAAACTGTAGTGACAGTAATCGCCTCTCGGATTTTCGATGAGGCGATTTTTTTTTAACAAAATGAAAATAATTTCAAAAATTTTGTCACCAAACTGAAGGTTGGTGCTTATTGTTATTTTATACGTAACTGCAGGTTTGTTTTTGCTTGTCATTCATAATAGAATGCTGAATCAAATACAATCAGAATGCAGCTGTTATAAGCTATATAGTTACTATCTGTAACTATTTGTTAGATTCTTTCATCTATAGAGGCGGATATTATGCTGTAACTTTTACAGGTAGTAATCGTTGTTCATCTGTAAAACTGATAATGGACATGAATTCAATATTGGTGCATATACAAAATAAATATTTCGAAATTTTTAATTGGAATTTTATAAAAATCAAACAAGGGAAATATATTTATACGTTTTTTCAAAATAAGTTTTTAAAGTAAGTTTTATTAATTATTGAGGGCTTGAAAAATGGAAACAGCTGAATTACCCAAAGAATTACATAGAGTGCTTGACTTCAATGGCAAGGTTGAGTATTACCCTACCAAAAAAAGGTTCTTGCTACCGTTTGTATGGGATTATCTTCATAGTAAAATTGACGATAATACTCATTATAGCGAAGCAGAAATGAACTCGCTCATCAGTTCATGGATTGTGTTTGACGACTCAGAGACAGTACGTCTTGATTTGTTTGACAATGGTTATATCCACGGTGAAACTGATGGGAGCAAGTATTGGAAAGTGTCGAAGTAGGTGAATTAAGAACTGCTTACCGTCGATGAATCTTGTATTATCTGCAACAATGTTAAATGAAATAACTGTTTATTCCATTTCATCATTATTGTGGATTAGATTTTTATGCCCATTATGTTGTTTTTACAGTTTAAGTAATTCATTTTCATGAAGATTAAATGGTAAAAATCTTCATTTTATAATCGACCGAAGTTTTACCACACTCACATATCCAATAAATAACAACGAAATTGCATTTGCTCCAATAATCACCTGATCAACACGGAATATCCCATACAATAACCACAAGAGAGCACCTATGAACATTACTGTTACCATCCCTATCGGAATTTGGTTTACTTCACCCGTGCGCCATACTCTAAGCGCAAGTGGTAATAATCCAAATGTTGAACAAAATGCCGCTACATAACCTACACTGAGTGTTAGAAATTCCATGAACAATTTTCCGTTTTGATTTGTGAACTATGCAATAGAGCAAAAAAATAACAAGTATGAAAATTTGGCAAGTACCAGACACTTCGACAAGCTCTATGTGACGTAACCGATAGGTAATACTGATCTTGTTGAAGCATTCAATTATCTGTCAATTTTAGAATCTTCGATTGTTACATTTTAATTATTTGTGTCTTATTAAATAAAAGAACTAAAATAACTGATCATAATTTGTTAGGGTTTATTTCAAAGAAGGTACGTATCTGTATAACGACTGACTGTAAATGACATCTTCTAAATTATTGATAAAACAACCATTCTGTCATGCTGAATTTGTTTCAGCATCTCCGTTCATACATCGAAATTAGCAGGACCAAATAGCAACAGAGACCCTGAATCAGGTTCAGGGTGACAAAAAGGTAAATACTTTTTTCAATGTTATCTTATTACTTTGTAGGCGGCTTCCATGACTATCTGGAACTCTGTATGACAGTCAAACCGGGTCAAGCTGAGTCTGCCGTTGTTCAAGTGCTTGCCAAATAAGCGAGTTCTATTATCTCGATTATTTTTGTTCCGATACTTACGTATATCTTAATGATTTAGATCGGCACCCCCTCTACTCTTCCAATTCCTTTATTCTGCAAATTGCTTTGTATGAGCAA
Source organism: Ignavibacteriota bacterium (assembly GCA_016197185.1). Taxonomy (GTDB): domain Bacteria; phylum Bacteroidota; class Ignavibacteria; order Kapaibacteriales; family UBA961; genus JADJXV01. The sequence goes on along the minus strand of JACPWH010000189.1, from coordinate 3,147 downwards.
TACTCACAGACCATCTTAGTTGGCTTAACCGGAAAATTTCCTGCACCAATATTAGCTGTAATTTCTTCAGCAAGTTCTATTGATTGTTGAATGATTTGATCTCTTGTTTCTGCACTTTCCACAAGCTGACTTTTGGCACTTGCAGACAAATCACCTTTAAGATGTGATTCATTAGGTAACAACTGAAAAGCATGTGTTTCGTATCTTTTCTTTTTCTTCTCGAATTTCGGGTTCAATAAATAATAGACTGCTGCTTCCGGCTCAGCATCTATCCCCTCTTCCTTTAGTAATGTTTTGGCTGTCTCCAGATACATCGGCATTTGGAAGGACTCCCCTTTTTTCACATCACTATTGGTGGCATGATGTCCGGTTTTGTAATCCGCTATGATAAATTTCCAACCGTCTTCTTGAAACGAAAGTTCAATTCTGTCGATTTTCCCGCGAATCAGCAGTTTTTCAGAAACTTGAACCGCAGGACGGGTATCCCCATGCTTTGATTTTATTCCAAAAGAGTACTCAAAAAGTGCAGGAGCAAATCCCCATCCCGCTTCAACGCGTTCACACTCAGCATCTAACCATCGTTCCAATTTCCCAATTTTACCACTTGAACCAAGTAAATCTTCCTTTTCCAATTCAAAAAAAGGGTGATTGAATTCCAATATACTAAATTCTTCATTAGCAATACGAAACACACGCTCTTTATATTCATCTCTAAAAGCAGGGTTAAGTTTGACCGGTAGGATATTAAGTGTATCTTTTATTTCGTCTCGGATATGCTCTTGTAATTCATGATAGAATCTATATAGGACTTGATGAAAAAGTGTACCCTTTTCAATCGGTGAAAGCCATGATTCAACCTTACGCTTTTCTTCAAGGTTGATTATTTTGTCAGCAAAATATTGATACGGACATGCGGAATATTTCTCAATTTCTGAAATGGAAAATGCTTCCGATTGTCGTTTGATCAGTTTCAAGCGTTGTTCTTCAGTCAGATGTTTGTTTTGGAGTCCGTGCGCATAAGATTCGGTAGAAATTAAACGAGCTCTTTCTATATATTTTAATGTGTCTCCTATTCCAAGTTCTGAGATTATTTCTGAATAATCGATTTCCTTTTCAGTAGAAAGATAGACTAATGTCTCCTCTCTTGAACAGACCGCTTCAAGCCATTCAAGCTCTTTCCACTGCATGGCTTCTGAATCTGATAATTCATCCTTAAATGAAGCACGTGAGAGTTTTGGAATATCAAACACTCTATAATCATCTTTGAGGGAAGTTACTTTCAAAAGTGCATCTACAAACGGAGAACGTACATTTTCTCTGTTATCTTGATTTTGCGGATAGGTAAGATATACTAACTTTTCCCCTGTTTCGAGCTTTTGGGGGTTATTAGAAATTGATTGATAAAAGAGCATTCGTTCGGCTTTGATGAATCGCTCTTCAGTATCTGGCAGTTCTTTCCCTAAGAAAGTTTCGGGAGTGTAAGCTTGTGGGAATTCTCCATCTATCAAACCGCATATAATTGTTACTTGAAACGGAATTCCCCGTGTTTGTTCGAGTGAAGTAACCGTTACTCCATATTTAGACTTCTCTCGGACTTGATATTTGGCTGCAAGAGCAGACGTTCTCAATCGTTTTGAATAATCGGAAAGAGACCGTGTAATTTTTGGGTTTCTCCGCTTATCGACAACTGTCATTTCTTCGGTGATTGTAAGTAATTCGACGAGGGAACGTGCATCTTTTTCCACTTCTTCTGCAAGTTTCATGAATTCTGAATTATTGTCAGAGGCATACTGTTTGATATGGTCATAGAATGTAATGATATTTTCTCTGATTTTAAGATTTTCTATGATGTTCTTACTGACTATTTCGAAAAATTCTTTAGGAGCTAAGTTTCTTTTGATGTCAGGCAATAACTTACAAAGTGCATAAAAATCTCGATTTGCTTTCTGTATTGCCTCCAAATCCCTTCTGAGTGTTTGAATCTCAATTTCATCAACATAGATATCCCTTTCAAGTTGTTTGAGGCGGGTACCATACTTAGAGATTGCGTCATCAAGCCGACGTTGCCAACCCATTTTGCCAAGATAGCGTTCACCGCCTGTTATTCTCAGTTTAAGTGCAACAGTATAAAGATTTGCAGCATCAATAGATATTGTTTTCCCATTTTCAATTCGTGTTAATTGCAAGTATGGACTTTGCAAAGCACGGTGAATATCCTCCCGTCTATACCCTCGAACAACAATATCCAAAAGAGCAAATACTGCTATTGCAATCGGAGATTTTGCAAGCGGGAATCGGTCGGTAATATTAGCCGGTATTGAATAGGCTGCAAACATCTCACGGAGTAATCCTGAATAGAGTTCCGGCTGACGGATTGCAACACATATTTCAGAAAGTGGGATGTTTTTTTGAAGGTTCAGATGTCTGATGAGTTTCGCGATCATTCGCACTTCATCTGATCGTGTATCGGCAGCGAGAACAGAAAATGAATTGGAAAATCCTATATGGGTAATTTGGAGTTCGGTGTTAAACAGCCATCTGCGCAAATACGCAGCAAGTGGAGTGAACGAACGTTCACCTGGAGGAGTTCTTTCATTAAATTTTGGTACTGCATCTATAATTTCAAATCCAAAACCTGCGTTTATCAGTTTTTCTTGTGTTTCTTTCAAATTTCCGAATAGCGGTCCGTTTTGGTCTGAATAATCCATCATTACCGCAAATGGTGTTTCCGATTGAGCAAAAAGCTCTAAGAATTGCACTTCCGGCAACTTAAATTCGCTGAATCCTTCACAATAGACAATGTTAGATGTCGGTTGTGATTGGAGGAATTCTCTTTGGTTGATTGCAAGCAATTCACCCGGAATATCAGCTTTGTCGAATAACATTTCGCCGAGCAAGTATTCGTATTTGCTGTAAAGTGCGTGTATATCTCTTAGCCGGGGTAGGTCGAGGTCACTGAATTCATCTGTTGATGTTATATCCTCTTTGAGGTTTTCCGGGGTGATTCCGTCTTCTTTTAATCCGAAAATAATATTAGCAAGGCGTTCCAGCGTTGCAGGTGAAATTGAATCTCCGGATTTTGCGAAGAACCTGAGCTCTGCAGTTTCTGCAGCTTCTTCGATTAATGCCAGACGATATGACTCTGAT
>JACPWH010000076.1:2039-5140 GCA_016197185.1 Ignavibacteriota bacterium | reverse complement strand
GGAAGACTGATTAGCCATAAGGCTCAAAAGTTGCAAGAGCTTCTTCCTGATCAATGGCAGGAAAATCGGCAAACATCTGCTGGGTTAAACATTTCTGGGAATTCTTGACAACATGGGTAGGCTTGACGCTTACTTTAGAAGCTTGTCATCTAAAGCGTGTTCATAGCCATAAGGTATTTAAGGGAATTGCCAAATGGGGGAAGACCTCTGTTGGTTATTTTTACGGCTTTAAACTACATATTGTCGTAAGCGATGAAGGAGAGCTTTTAGCTTATATGGTTACTGCTGGCAATGTAGACGACAGAAAACCTGTTCCAAGGCTTGTAAGAAAGGTGTTTGGCAAGGTTATTGGTGACAAGGGGTACATATCCTCGGATTTATTTGACCAGCTTATGCAGCAGGGTGTGCAGCTAATCACCAAAATAAAATCAAACATGAAAAATAAGTTGATGCCGTTGATAGACAAATTGATGCTTCGTAAAAGAGGAATTATTGAAACCATTATCGATCAGCTGAAAAACATTTCACAGATCGAACATTCTAGACACAGAAGTCCAACCAATTTTTTAGTCAATTTATTGTCTGGATTGATTGCTTATACCCTTCGCCCTAAAAAGCCGTCTCTAAATCTACGCGAAAATGATCTTAAATTGCTGATGGCAAGTTAATTAAAAATCGAACTAACGTTAAGGTACAATCTATCAAGTATTTTCTTTCGGGGTATGCTCCTTACAAGAAAAAAGAAATGAAAAAGGAAGTCTGTCCTAATCAATGCTCTCAGTGATCATATAAATCGTTCTCTTCATCATTTTCCTCAGAGCTAGTGGAAGTAACAGAAGGAGTTTTGTCTACCTTTTCGTTTCTATCTAGGTTTGGATATATTTTTAGTTTTTTTGGTAGATCCCCCACTTTTTCAGTTTCAGGATCAGTTGGCTTAGATGAAGAAGGCAGAGAGGGCTAACCTTTGTAAAGATCTGCAATATCTAAAATAGGCCGTTTTGATGTTGCCAGCTCATCAACAGTATAGAATCGCCCGCTTATTGGCTCGCCTTCTCTATTTCGTTTATCTATCCATACTTGCTGGTTTTCAAAGGAAGTAAAACTTCGAGACGAAAAGGTAGGCTCTCGAAAGAGGTGGACGAGTTGTGCTAGTTTGAGCTTATAAGTAGCAAGTTCTATGCTACTTGCATCTTTACTTATACGTATCTCTGTTTGACGGAACCAGATTTCAGCAAGCAATTTAAGTTTTTTGCTGAGAGTGTCTAAACCTAGTTCCTGATCGCTTGTATCTCTTTTAAAAATGCAAGCTTTTAAAAATACATCTTTTAACACATTATGATCGCAGTCTTTTATCTCACTATACAAAAGAAAATATTCTCGCCTTTCGAGAAAAACAAGTAGCGCTTTGTAATAGGCGTAAAGTCCGGCTATGAGCGCACTACCTGCTAGACATGCCCATACATCTGCCCGAGTTAATGAAGGATTGTGTTCCATTGAATAGTAATACGATTTGATCGCTTTTCTTTTTGCATAGAGGAAAATAGGGAGACTTACCAGAAGGACAGTACCTACAACAAATACCCAAAGCGACTTTCTTAGCTCAGGATGGATCTCTTCTTGAAAATGGGTGACATTTTTGTCGTAGCCGGTTATCTCTTGGCTTTCTGGTTTAACAAGGAGTAGCAGAGGATATAAAGTAGCACGAAACTTCTCTGTAAAGGGATAGGATGCAACAGAAGACATAGAAGCTCTCTAATGATTTGAGAAAAACCATTTTCCTGCGAAGAGAAATTTCTTAGCAAGAAACTTTTTCAAGTAGTCAGGAGTAACACATTATGGGTAATTTTTAACAGGTCTTCTCCATAGGCAATATTACTTGCCGCTCTTAAGGATTTAGACTTAAGAGATGTCCTACGAGGGTCTTTTTTTTTAAACAGCTAACATTCTATGCCATAATTTTATTCCTGTACTTTCGCTTATCTTCTCCAAACGTTACATCTAAAATCTAATGCAGCTTGTTCTCTACCTGCCAATGATCTCTGGCAATTTTTGCAAATTTATATCTAGCCCTAAACTTGTGGCAAAAAAATTCCTCCTTTCAATGCCGCAGGACAGCAATGTTCATTTCTTCCTAAAAATGAAAAAATTACCGGTCTCTATTTGAGTTGATTAAAAAAAAAAAGAGCTCCTGATTGCGGTCATTTCGCCTGTTTTCTACTTAAGCTTGTATAAAATCTTTTTTCTTTGTTTTTGACCAATTCTTTCTTTTTTTGTAAGCTCTCGGATTCTTGAGCTTTTTTTTAGAACTTAGAAAAATTGTTTTAAATAAGGTTAAATAAAAATGTAGATATGGGGGAGCTGTGGCAACCTAAAGAAGCGTTGCTTGAAAAAATCTCTAGCAAAGTTTTATTTGAAATCACCAGGGATATTGAAATAGAACCCTGCCCTCATCATTTTTGCTATTGTGGAAGTGGGATAAAGTACAAAAAATGTTGCATGGGCAAGGAAGAGGGCTCCTTCCCTTCTCTGAAGTTTGATGAGTTTGATCTTATTTCTGACATAGACAGAAATTTTTTCAGTATGAAATGGAGGAGGGAGATTATCAATTAGCTGTAAGAGGCTACAAAGTCCTCTTTAATTCTCAGGAAAAAGGAAACAAAATCTCTTTTCATCTCCTCGACATTCTTCTCAAAAAATACCCTGATCACCCTCTGCTCAATAACTTTTTAGTTGTTAAATATCTGCTCCTTGAAGAGAAAAGGAAAGCTGCTCTTATTATCGAAGATAATCTAACACGCTTTCCTGATTTTTCCTTGAGTTTTCTACTCAAACAGCTTTTCGAAGAAGAAGCTCATACCTTTCTTTACCTGACCGATCCCTACTTAGCCTACCCTAAAACAGAAGAGATCCTAACTCACCAATGGATGCCCTATAAAGGAGCTCTTACCTTAACAGAGTTCCTTCTGGAATTATCGCTTCAACTCCATAAAGGGATCGTTTCTGAAAAACTAAAGGCTGCGGGGGAAACATTTAAAATGATGACCAAGGTAGCGATAGAAAAGGATGGGAAAGATCACTGGTTACTAGAAAGGGCTTTTTCT
>JACPWH010000076.1:0-1984 GCA_016197185.1 Ignavibacteriota bacterium | reverse complement strand
GCCTATACAATAAGAAGATTTAAGATACTGCTTGCAAACTCAAGGAAGTTTCATCGGCTACACGACACAATTTCGTCTGACACAAAGATTTACTAAGGATTCAAAAGTAGAGGTTAAAAGAAACCCCAGAAGTAAACCTCCATCCTCTAGAGATGATGGGGCATCGATTTTTTTGGTTAGGACATAAGAAGATTGCTCTAAAAAGAATTTTTTCTACTTTCTTCTCTTGAAAATCAAAAATTATTTTATAAAAAGCTAACTTTTAAAATGGATAACTTCCCTTAAAAACATCTTTAACTCTCCTTTGCACTTCATAAAAACAGATCATAGACAAAATGCACTGTAAATTTACTATCAATCTTACTATTAATTGCTTATGTTTGTCTTTGACATCATAAAAATAACATCGTTTTTACAATGTCACACTTGCATTATAGCATCTTTAAAAAAGATCAGATAACAGCTATAATTCAGAGGAAGAAAAATTTCATCTTGATAATAAAGAATCAATCAAAATTAGACATTCAAAAGAGGATATTTCCATCCTATTGTCTTTGAAGAACTCTATAGAAATGCTAAATGTGATCGATCGATTTGAGCATTTAGAAATAAAACTCTTAAATAAGTTTTCTATTGTTTTCCCCTCCCCTTTTAGCTTTAACTTTGCCCTTTCTTTTCTCAAACTGATCTTGCAAGGGCTTCTTAATGTCCTTTAGCCTTTTTAGTCTACTGTCTATAACTAATCTCTGACTTTGTTCCCTGCTCAAGTCTTATAACACAAAAAAACAGTTCACGACTGCATCATTCTTTCAATAGTTCTTGAATTCTTTTTTGCGCATATTTAACCTCATCAAAGTCTTTTCGTCTTAAGTCTTTTTTCCGTTTGACAAGGCGGTCTACTGTCTCTAATAAATGTTTCAAAAGCACATCCATTGTTTTTCTATTTCTGCCGTCGCTAATATTTCTGCCATCGTTAATGGCAAACTCTTTTTGAACAACAGAGATTAATTCATTGGTTTTCAGATTGAAATATTTAGAAATAATATTAATTTTTCGTCCTATATCTACTCTACGTGAAGCTAGTAAGTACGCAGCCCTTTGAGATATTTTTTTAAATTTTTCCTTTAACTCTACATCTGGTAAGGCTATGTAAAGTTCATAATAAGCAAGTGCATTATACCCACTTTTCCTCCCACCAAATGTTGTTTCTAGCCAAAGAGTAAATGTACCATCTCTATAGGGTTTTAGTAGTTCCTTTGCTTCTAATACCCTTTGCCCTATTAAGATTGCTCCTTGTTTTGTTATAGATTTTATCTCAGCAGTAATTCCTTTCAATTTTGTTAGATCTTTTTGCTCTTGAATTAGGTTCATAATCCATCACCGACATTCCTTTTAAAACTGCACGAGAAACAGCAACATCTCTTCTCACTTTCGAAGAAAAAAGTTTATGAGGGAAAGAATTATCAATTTCTTCTAAAAACTCCTGATTAGCTGCTCCCCTACTATCCCAAAAAGACAAGATGACTCCTAGCACCTGAATTGTATGATATGCATTAATGGATTCATGAAATTCCTTAAGTCTTCTAAGAGCTATGATGCTGAACGCCTCTGGAATAGCGCAGACGACCGAATACTCAGAAGCAAGGAAAGCGGACTGAGTGAGCCAACCTAGTGAAGGCGGAGTATCGATAAAGCAATAATCAAATCTGGTATCTAATCGTTCTAAAGAACGCCTTACTTTCTCATGAGAGTAAAGATCACTTCCCCACTCAGGAGTTCTTTCGAGACCATCAAGATAAGCGTTTGAAGGAATAATAGAAAGACCTGGAATTGCAGTGTTTTGGATCACAGCAGTAATCTTGTCTTCCCCTTTTAGAACTGGCACCCTCGTTTCCAGCCGCTCCGGACCAATTCCTAACCCTATCGCAAGATTTGCGTGAGGATCTAAGTCTAGTAGCAAAATTTTTGCATCATGATATTTGGC
>JACPWH010000075.1 GCA_016197185.1 Ignavibacteriota bacterium | reverse complement strand
GAAGCACTTAAAGATTCTGTAAGAACTACCTTGCTTTGTGAAGTTGATATTGATAAAAATCAATTCAGGGATTTGAAGGCTGATGACTGTGTCGATATGATATTAGAATCAGCAAGAGAATTCTATAACCGTAAGGAAGAAAAACTTGGTGTCGAATTTACTACTCACATTGAGCGTGTAGCTTTACTTCAAACGATTGACGAAAAATGGCGCGAGCATTTGGTAGTTATGGATGACCTCAAAGAAGGTATCCATCTCCGTGCTTATGGACAAAAAGATCCGCTTCTGGAATATAAAGGCGAAGCAGTCAGAATTTTCCAGCAGTTAATCGGAGAAATTCAAAAAGAAGCAGTCAATTTTGCATTTAAGTTTTTCCCTCAATTCCAACAGCCGGATGAAAAACCAAAGCAATCCAGAGTTCCACAAAACCTGCGCAAAAATGACAATGGGGGTCTTCCTCAACTTTCGAACGTAAACGTAACGAATTCAGCTTCATTGAGATTCTCACGACCAACTGTAACACCGGTTTATCATGCCGGGTCGGAAACAGAAGAAGCCCATGCAAATGACAGTAAAACAGTACATCGTGAAGAGCCGAAAATAGGACGAAATGACCTGTGCTATTGTGGAAGTGGCAAAAAATACAAGCAATGCCACGGACGTACGTCTGCAAGTGCTGCAGAATAATCTATTTTACTTAAAAAAATGCTTGTTTCAAAAGTGCGAAGTTCTTATTTTTGTTTCAAATATCATCATTCAATTCTTAAGTCTTGGAGTTCATCTATGAAAAAAGTTTCTACATTTGTCGGCATTGCTGCAATTGCAATGCTTGTAATCGGTTCGTTTCAGTTTATCTCAGCTCAAAAAATTAGTTTCACTCCTTCTAACCATATAATTAAAACTTGGGATACTGAAACAACAGAATTCTATGTAGGTATTAAAAATCTGACAAACGGGCAATTGGATTTATCATGGAAGTTCATTTCAAGTGATATGCACACTGATTGGACTTATACCATTTGTGATAATATTAATTGCTATCCTGCTTTTCAGGAGAATGCCAGATTCAAAATGATAGAAAAAGGTCAGTCTGCATTCTTTACATTTGATATATTTTCTCCTGAAGGTCCAAAGAGCAATGCAACTGTAAGACTTGGTGTCTATGAAACATCAAACCCATCAATGATAGATACTGTCAGTTTCTCTGTTCAAACTACAAGTTCAGTAGAAGAGCCTGCATCATATACAGCAGGAATTACTCCGAATCCTGCTACCGACATACTTACAATATCAGCAGAAGCGGCGTTAAATTCTCTACAAGTGTTTTCTGCGGTCGGTATGAAAATTATGGAAATGTCAAACACAAACAATACAGAGGTTACATTGAATATCCATGAATTGCCTGCAGGAGTATATTATATTAAAGCCCGAGATATTTACGGAAAAACTGTAGCTACTAAATTCCAAAAATTCTGATAGGACACCATTAGGACTCAAAACGAAAGCAAGTCGAATTTTCGGCTTGCTTTCGTTGTTTTATCTCAGGTTGTTGATATATTTTTATGGACGTGTAGGAAATTCTTCAAGCACAGTGTTCGTTTCACACATCGGGCATTCGATTGGCATCCAAACTGATTGGGAAATCTGGAGAACACTAATTTGACGCACATTCAATACATTATGCTTGCCGGTAATATCAATTACTGATGCAACACCTATCAACCGTGCATCTGCAGTTAAGATTTTTCTGGAAATGGCTCGAAGGTGGGTTAAATCTTCTGAAAGTACATCATCAACAATTAATATTCTGTCACCTGAATGAATTTCCAAATCGGGATACATGACAGTTTCTTCGTTTTCCCATAGTCCATCGGTAAAAATGACCCTTGCTTCGAGCTGTCTGGCAATCTCACCGGCGAATAATATGGCTCCGATACGTGCCGCAACTACAAGCTGAACATCCATATCTAAAAAGTGTTTTACAATTTCGTATGCAAACTTTCGATTTGTCGGCGGAAATTGCAACGCCTTGTTTACTCTGTATGTACAATCAGTATGTACGTCATTTTTGAGAAGGTAATGACCGTTCATAACAGCATTTTTTTTAACTAAAATATCGTAAAATTCCTTGTTTTCCATAGGGTAATTCTATAAATTTGATTGACTTTTGAATATCAATAAGCAAACATATTCTTGTTAGAACCGTCGATTGCATTATATTTATCGAAATAGACGTATAAACAACCGAAATAGACGTATCAAATATTATTATTCTATGCAAATTTCTTCGACAGCCTCAGATTTTAAGCAAACATTCGATGAGTTTCATTCACAAATAGAAGAAACTCTCCATTCACTCTTCACTTCCCGGCTTCCGGATTCACTCTACCACCCGATAGCTTATCTGTTTGAGGGAGGCGGTAAACGTCTGCGTCCTATTCTGACAATGGTATCAGCAGGAGCAGTCGGAAATAACCCGGATGATGCTTTGCAATGCGGGACTGCAATGGAAATTCTCCATAATTTTACACTTGTTCATGATGATATTATGGACAAATCTCCAATTAGAAGGGGACGTGAAACGATTCATAAACGATGGAATGAATCCACGGCAATTCTTAGCGGGGATGTGATGATTGGTGTTGCATATAATATTATCATATCTTCATCTCGGTTGCTGCCGAAATTTGACGATATTCTTACGGCATTCACCCACGGGCTGGTTGAAGTATGCGAAGGGCAGGCAATGGATCTTGATTTTCAGCATCAGACAACGGTTATAATGAACGAATATATTGATATGATTGAGCATAAAACTGCGCGCCTTCTCGAGATGTCTGCTGCAATCGGAGGACTTGTCGGGAATGGCACTATTGAACAAAATGAAGCTCTGAAAAAATTTGCACTTCACCTTGGAATTGCATTCCAAATTCAAGATGATATTCTCGACCTTACAGCACAGCAGCATGAGCTTGGGAAATTTATCGGACAAGACATAGTGGAAGGAAAAAAAACGTATCTTATCATTCGAGCAACAGAAAAAGCAAAAAGTGAACAACATCGAACATTACTAAAGCATTTTTATGATGAGAAGGGGCTTGCAGGTGAGTCTATCGAACAAATGAAAACAATGATGGATGAACTTGGAGTATTTGCAGATGCCCAGAACGAAGTGAATCGTCAACTTGAATTTTCTTGCTCTGCACTTAAAGTACTCCCAAAGAATTATTATACGTTAATGCTTGAATGGCTGACCACTATTGTAAATGAACGGAAAAAATAGGATGGAGAATTCTATGTGATTTATTAGCAGTACGGTCAAGATAAGGCAATGTCTTATCTCTATGATCAATTGACCATTATTGTCAGTAATTTTCAAAGAAATTTCCTTATATACAGAACATAAATTTCGATTATTTATCCGAAAAGTAATTTTCATTCGTCACTTAACAATCGTTCAGATTATTGTCAGAATACTATACTCTGATTAAATTGATCGTTTGAATTTTCAAAGGGTAGAAAAAAAAATCATGCAACTTAATCCCAATCGTGTTATTATAGGAATGTCAGGCGGTGTTGATTCGTCGGTGGCAGCTGCATTGCTTGTGGAGCAAGGGTACGATGTTATAGGAATTACCATAAAAACATACAAATATGAAGATGTAGGCGGGAACGTAGGTAATGACTCAACTTGCTGCTCTCTTGATGGTATTAATGATGCCAGAAGGGTGTGTTTGAAACTCAGCATCCCACATTATGTTGTTGATTTTACAGAGCGTTTTAAGCATGATGTCATTGATTATTTTATTGATGATTACCGCGCAGGAAATACACCCAATCCATGCGTGGCTTGTAATAGGACAATAAAATGGGGTGAAATGATCAAAAAAGCAAATGCTTTGGGTGCACAGTGGATTGCAACCGGACATTATGCAGGAATCAGGTTTGAAAATGACCGCTATGTTCTCTCGCGTGAGATGGAAAACCGGAAAGATCAATCGTATGCGCTTTGGGGATTGACCCAAGAATCTCTCTCCCGTACAATGTTCCCACTCACCGGGTTTACAAAAGAGAGAAGCCGGGAGGAAGCTGAAAGATTTGGTTTGGGACTTGCCTCAAAGCCTGAATCGTATGAGATATGCTTTATACCTGATAACGATTACCGGCGTTTCTTACGTGATAATGTACCTGATTTGCAAAAGGAAACTAACGGTAATATCATACTCGACGGCAAGCCGATTGCAAAGCACGACGGATTCCCGTTCTATACAATAGGGCAGAGAAAGGGGTTGGGAGTTTCCCATCCTGAACCTCTGTATGTTCTGAATGTAATCCCGGAAACAAATGAAATTGAAGTAGGGACAGACGAACATTTACTTCATAACAGCCTTGTAGCCCATTCGGTTAATTTAATTAAATATGGAACTTTAGTGCAGCCTACCCGCTTAATAACTAAAATCCGTTATAAAGACGATGGTGAAATCGGCGAATGTTTTATTAACGAAGACGGGAAATTGGAAATACATTTCGAGCAACCACGGAGGGCAATAACACCGGGACAATCGGTGGTTCTTTATGAAGGAAATGATGTGGTTGGCGGAGGGATAATCGAATATTGGAAGGACTGATATTTCTCCGTGCATTTCAATAAACATATACAAATCCCTTTTTTTAGTACGAATATCACTTTTGAATTATTGCTACCATATCAACACATTATGCTTTTAATTGATTGTATAAAATATGCTTATCTTCACGTAATGCTTCGCGAAATTCCAATGACTACGATTGTAATGGTGCTATTCATTATTCTTACTACAATTACAACGGTAGAAGCTCAGCCGTCAAGCAACTTTTCTATGCAAGACGGCAGTACGGTTTTTTTAGATGTAGTCTGTTTACGAGGCAATACGGATACAGCCCAACGTGTTGATGTGTATATTCTCGTGCCGTATCAAGCATTAGAGTTTATGAGGAGCAATACTCTTTACAAGGGGCAATACCAGGGTATAATTACCGTCCGTGACTCTTTGGGTAAGCAAATTCAACAAGAAAAATTTGATAGAGAAATAATTGAAAAGAATTACGAAAATGCAAGGGGAGCAAACGGAGGGTTCGATTATACTCAAACAATTCTTCCACTCAAACCCGGTAAATATACAGTTGAAGTTTTGGTTTTGGATAATAACGGCGCAAAAAAGGAATACCGTAAAACCCGTGTGATAACAGTATTGAATTTTCAAAATTTTACATTCTCAATGAGCGGATTGTTACTTGTAAATTCCATAGAAGAGAGTGGTGGGAGATATACCATTACTCCGCATCTTTCAGATAATGTAGCTCGACTTCAAGACGGTTTTTTTGTTTTTTTTGAAACCTATAGTGAACTTGGAGTGGATTCGGCGGATTTTGTGTACGAAATTTCCGGTGGAAAGGAATCTTCTGTACTTCTGAAAAGTCCAAGAATTCGAAAATCCATCCGAAACCTTACTGAACAGCAATTTATTAAAATTCCGGCTGCAACCAACTTGGCATCCGGTACATATAACTTGAGAATAATTGCCTTGCGAACAACAGCACCTGCTAATTTTTCAAAGCAAGATTATTCGGCAGTCTCCGAACGTTCTATTAGTATTGAGAGAACAATATCAGGATTTGTACTAAAAGATTTAGAGAAATCAATCAGACAGATGAGGTATGTTGCATCACAAACTGAATTGGATAATATTCGAGATGCTTCAAGCTCCGAGGATAAACGTCAGCGATTCGAAGAGTTTTGGAAAAAATTAGACCCCACTCCCATTACCGAACGAAATGAAGCATTCGAAGAATATTACGGCAGGATTGAATTTGCCAATAAGAATTATCGAAGCTATACCGAAGGATGGCTTACCGATATGGGGATGGTATTTATTATACTCGGACCTCCGTCAAATATAGAACGCCAGCCTCGTGGGGCAGATGGCAGAACATATACCAGATGGACATATAATAATAACGGTCAATATACATTTGTCGATAATTCAGGTTTCGATGATTTTCGTTTGGTTACTTTGTTTCCTTCTAATGAAAAATATAAATATTCCGGCAATCAGTAAAAGTTCAAGTATGTTTTAAGCCAATCAAATTTCTACACTTTTTTCAAAAAAGCCGGAGTTCTCCGGCTTTTTTTTAATAATGTAGAAAGCGAACTATTAATTTGTCAAAAAAAATGCCGATAAATAAATACAAAATTTTATATTTGTATATTAGACCTAACTCTTCTTTTGTATGTAGGTTAGATACTTACAAAGAACTACGTAGGCTTTTTAGTAAATGAACATTATTTTCTTGTTCTATTGCTTTATTGAAGGATTTAGTATAAAATAGTTGTCTTTGTTTTCGATAAGCAAATTGCAGGCAGTCCACTGCATATTGAAAAATTTACTATTACTAATGTAAGGATTGTTCAATCGTGCTGTCGGTACAGCAAAACCGTTATCTAAATAAGTAACATTCGATAAACCATACTTTGTTGGAATTAGTAAAGATAAAAATCCGAAGTTTCAAGGATTACATTCCGTTCCATTCCGTATCACTTATGACCGAAATTGTTTCGGTTGACAGCATCACAACAAATAAGATTGCAGACGGTAGCATTATATTGGATATACTTTCGATAGAACTTCAAAATGAAAAGGAGCTATACAAGGGTCTTGTAAATTCAGCGACAGGAGCATTTGCATTTATTGGTAGTGGAGATGCAAGTGTAGCATCGAGCGGTTACACTTCAATAACAGGCGACTTTACAAACAAAACCTGCTTTCAATTACTTTTGTGTATGTCATTACTCAAATATTCAGCCTTAACTAAATAGTATTGTTCGAACAATAATTTCTTTGGGTGTTGTTACTTTTTTTTAGGTTAAATTTGTCTTAATATATAATTTTTGAAGCACATAGTCATTTTTGAAACAAACAGTTATTTTATTAATTTTATACAAGGATTCTTTATGAAATCTTTTTTTCTGTTTTGCGCAGGAGCGATGTTAGTGGTAAATCTCCACTCCGCATCGGCACAAATGCCTCGCAATTTTACGGTTCAGGGTGTGATAACTGACAGCAGCTCCAAACCCGTAGCTGATGGTATCCATACAATAGTTGTTTCTCTTTACGATAAACAATCCGGCGGAACACCTCTTCATACCGAAGAGTTCACTCTTCCTATAACAAAGGGGCTGTTCAACCTGACACTCGGATCAGTCAAGCCGCTATCAAAAGGCGTGTCATTCGACAAACAATACTATGTGGGAATAAGCTACGACCGGAAACCGGAAGTATCTCGAATCCCCCTAAGTTCTGTTCCGTATGCTCTTATGACGGAAAATGTGCCTGACGGAAGCATCACTACAAATAAAATTGCGGACGGAAGCATCACCACCAATAAAATACTTGACGGAAGTATCACCTTTGATAAACTTTCGATAGAGTTGCAGAACGAACAGAAGTCCTCTAAAGAACTTGCCAATTCAGCAACCGGAGCATTTGCATTTATCGGTGGTGGTGATGCAAACGTTGCGTCTGCAAGTTATACGGCTGTTACAGGCGGCTTTACAAACAAAGCTCAGGCAAATTATGCAATTGCAGCAGGGGGAAGCACTAATACCGCGAACGCATTATATTCAACAGTAAGCGGAGGTTCATCAAATACTTCAAGTGGAGCAAATGCAACTGTTGGCGGTGGTGGTTCGAACTTAGCCAGTGGTTCAAACTCAACTGTAGCAGGTGGTAATACAAATAAGACAACTGCTACTTATGCTACCGTAAGCGGGGGAAATACTAATACTGCAAGCTCAACACAATCAACAATTGGTGGAGGTTATAACAATAAAGCTCAAGCAACCGCAGCTACAGTAGGCGGGGGAAGTACGAACATTGCATCAGGACAGAACTCGACTATAAGCGGTGGTACAAGTAATCTTGCGTCCCAATCGAATTCTACAGTAGGGGGCGGAAATGACAATACGGCTTCAGGACAGTTCTCATTTGTTGGAGGGGGCGGATCGAACACAGCATCAGGAAATTCTTCAACGGTAAGCGGAGGAAACTCTAACCTTGCCAATAACACCTACTCCACAGTAGGCGGTGGATATAATAACCAAGCAAGTGGACAATATTCTACAGTAGGTGGTGGAAATACCAATCACGCGACAGCTACAGCAACAACAGTTGCAGGCGGTAACTCGAACATAGCGAGTGCAGTCAATGCAACAGTAGGCGGTGGTGGTAATAACCTTGCATCAGGAGTAAACTCAGCAGTAGCAGGGGGATCAAATAATACGGCATCAGAAACAAATTCATTTGTTGGGGGTGGTATAACGAACCTTTCACAAGGTTTGTCGGGAACAATTGGCGGTGGAGATAACAACGGTAACAGCGGGCAGTACGGAACAATCGGTGGTGGTAAGGATAATACGCAGTCATCAACTGCAGGAACAATCGGCGGTGGTATGACCAACACAGTACGGAACTCCTCCACAGCAAGTACAATCGGTGGCGGTCGTGAAAACGCAATTGGGGAAAATTCATTCTACAGCACAGTAGGCGGCGGGTATCTGAATACAATCCCGAATACGGACAGTGCAACAATCGGCGGTGGATCGAAGAATACGATAGAGAATGATGCAGATGCTTCAACAATCGCTGGAGGAGCAACCAACACAATCAATTCAAATTCATTGGTCAGTTCAATAGGCGGCGGTTGGCAGAACACCGTTACAAATACAGACAGTGCAACGATTGCAGGTGGAGCAGTGAACTCAGTGTTGAACGAATCGGACGCATCAACAATAGGCGGCGGTTCGGACAATATGATAATTAATGCAGCCACTATAAGTACAATTGGCGGCGGTCGTTTGAATAGAATAAACAATTCTGATTCATCCACAATCAGTGGCGGTTCAAACAATACGGTTTTGAATGATGCTGATGCATCCACTGTTGGTGGTGGTTCCGACAATACAATTCAAACAGGGTCATTAGTATCTACAATAGGTGGCGGTTGGACGAATACTGTTACAAATACCGATAGTGCTACAATCGGTGGCGGTGCAATGAAT
Source organism: Ignavibacteriota bacterium (assembly GCA_016197185.1). Taxonomy (GTDB): domain Bacteria; phylum Bacteroidota; class Ignavibacteria; order Kapaibacteriales; family UBA961; genus JADJXV01. The sequence continues at coordinate 10,436 of JACPWH010000075.1, read as the reverse complement.
ACGGTAACAGATGAGTCTGACGGTTCAACAATTGGCGGTGGTGCCGATAACATCATAACAACCACAGCAACTCTCGGAACAATCGGTGGCGGTAGAAAGAACAGTATTACAAATTCTGACAGTGCGACCATTGGAGGAGGATCTAATAACTTGGTTTTTAGCGAAGCTGACGGTTCGACGGTCGGTGGAGGTGTGGATAATGCAGTTCAAGTCAATTCATTGGTATCGACTATCAGTGGTGGTTGGGTGAACAATATAACCAATAGTGACAGTGCAACAATTGGCGGTGGTGCAACGAACACAGTATTGGATGAATCAGACGCTTCAACAATTGGCGGTGGTATGAATAATACCATTACGACAACAGCAGTTGCGAGTGCAATCGGCGGTGGTCGTGGGAACACTGTTACAACAACAACACTGTATGGCACAATCGGTGGTGGTGAGCAAAATACAGTAAATAACACAGACAGCTCAACCATCGGCGGCGGTTCAAAAAATACAATTATTGATGAATCCGATGCTTCTACAATTGGTGGCGGTATGGATAACTTAGTAACTACCAACGCTTCTAAAGGAACAATTGGCGGTGGTGCTTCCAATACAATTAACAGCACAATTAATTCAACAGTAGGCGGTGGTATTTCAAACTCTGTAACTGTAGGTGCTGATAATTCTACAATAAGTGGAGGAAGTACCAATACTGTTACCAATACTGCTGTTAACTCAACAATTGGCGGCGGTATTTCAAATCTCATTACAAATGGCGCAACTCATTCAACAATCAGCGGTGGAAACGCTAATACTGTAAGTAGTTCAGCGACTCATGCTTCCATAGGCGGTGGGTCAACAAATATAATTAACACAGGAGCTACCTATTCCACAATTGGCGGTGGTAATACAAATACTGTCAATAATAGTGCAATTAATTCAACCATCGGTGGCGGTACTACAAATACAATCACAAATGGTGCAGATAATTCAACTATTGGTGGTGGAAATACAAATACAGTAACCAACAGTGCAAATTATTCCACAATTGGCGGTGGGATAACGAACTCAATCACAAACGGTGCAGACCACTCCACAATTGGGGGAGGTAGTGCTAATTCGGTAAGCAGCAGTGCAAATTACTCAACGATTGGTGGAGGTGTTTCAAATATAGTTACTTCCGGTGCTGACCACTCTACAATTAGTGGTGGTGGTGCTAATACTATAAGCGTCAGTGCAAACTATTCATCCATCGGTGGCGGTAATACAAATACTATCACCAGTAGTGCAACCAATTCAACTATTGGCGGCGGTAATACAAATACAATTGCGAATAGCGGAATATATTCCACGATTGGCGGAGGTGTTAATAATGATATAAACGCAACACATGGTTCAATCGGCGGTGGTAGCAATAACAATATTGCAAACGGTGGAAATTATGCAGGGATTTTCGGTGGACAAAGCAACGACATCGGCTCTTCACCAAGCGGTTTTATCGGTGGAGGTGATAATAATAATATCGGCAATGCTTCAACCAATGCAGTCATTGCCGGTGGTACTACCAATAACATTGGTAATACGTCAGATAATTCAACCATCAGTGGCGGAACTACAAATACTATAGGTGATGGTGTAACAAGTTCTGCAATCGGCGGTGGTAATACGAATGCTATTGCAAGCGGTGGAAGTTATTCTTCTATCTTCGGTGGTAGAAATAATAATATTGATATTTCTACCGATGCCTTTATTGGAGGCGGTGAGGATAATAACATAGCTGCAAGCAGCCAATGGGCAGTAATAACAGGTGGATTTTCAAATGATATAGCCGGAACAGCAGGAGCAACTACTATCGGTGGCGGTGACGATAATAATATTGGGGCTTCTTCTCAATATTCTACAATATCAGGTGGTTATTTGAATGATATTGGGACTTCATCAGACGCATCTTCAATTGGTGGAGGAGATAATAATAATATCGGAAATACTTCTCTTTATGGTGTTATTTCGGGCGGCTATCTTAATGATATTGGTAGTAATGCTGGTGCATCTTCAATCGGTGGAGGTGAAGATAATAATATTGCAAATAGTGCAACTTATTCTTCAATATTCGGCGGACAAAGCAATGATATTGGTTCATCAACACATGCATTTGTAGGTGGCGGTAATGACAATAATATCGGCGATGGAGCAACAGGTTCACTCATCAGTGGCGGTGTAACCAATACAATCGGAAACACCAGTACATATACTGCACTTGCCGGTGGTCAATCCAACCAGATTAATGCAGGAACTCACAACTTTATCGGTGGCGGACAGACCAATATCATAACAGCAGGCAACCATAATGTTATTCTTGGCGGTTCAACCAATACCATCTCTTCAGGAAACAATAACGGTATTCTCGGGGGTACTGGTAATACTGTTTCCGGTGGTCTTGCATTTGCTTTAGGTACAGGCAACATTGCAGGTTCTAACGGCTTCGCTCTCGGTGATAATGCAACAGCTTCTTCAAATGAATTGTATTCTAAATACTCTGCAGGATTTGTAGTTGAAGGACAAGGTACAAACAACGGAAACTTTACGGCTACATTCATCAATCCTACGGACGGAAACGGCATCAGTATTCAAGTTAATAATACTGCTCCTACCAATAGTAACGACTTTGTTCAATTCCGTAATAACACAGGTACAGTAGTTGGAAGAATCGAAGGACAAACAGTTCCCGAACTTCCAAGTGACAGTGAGCACTTACATTTTGTACGTGAACTCGATTACGCGATTGACAATGCTACTTATGGTGTACAGTCGGCTGCTTTCCAGCTGTCGTTGGAAATTGCAGAAGGTATTATCGGTGCTGCAGAAATTATTAACTCATCAGGTGATGCTGTGGCTCGTGTTACTTGTGCTGCAGGAACATTAGGCGGTTGTACTGCGATTGCTGTTACAGGTGCTGCGGATGTTGTTTTGAAAATTGCAAATGCGGTAAAGTTTGCAGCAAATATCGTTGCTGCAGGTCTTGATATGGATGATGCTATCTCAACTAAGAACAAAGCTTTGAAACTCAAATGCGATTATGATACAATGGTTGTCAATAATATTGGTGTTACGTATGAATCAGGTTCGGCTGACTATGCCGAATGGTTGCCTAAAGCAAATCCTACGGAGAAATTCGGTATCGCAGACATCGTTGGTGTTCTCGGTGGTAAAATCAGCAAAAACACAGTAAACGCAGAGCAGCTTATGGTTGTTTCTCTCAAGCCGATTGTATTGGGTAATTCACCTGAAACAGGAAAATCAAGAGAATACGAAAAAGTTGCATTCATGGGTCAAGTTCCTGTACGTGTGATAGGCAAGGTTAAGCTTGGAGATTATATTCTCCCGAGCGGTGGAAACAATGGCTTGGGAATTGCTGTAGAGCCAAGCAAAATGAATATAGATGACTTTAAGAGAATCGTTGGTATGGCATGGTCGGAAGGTAACAATGAAGATATCAATGTGGTAAGAGTGGCAGTTGGTTTAATTGCTAATTCTCTTAGTGCCGTAGTTGAAAAACAAGCAGCAGAAATCAAAGCCCTTCAACTTGCAGTTTCAAAAACAGACGAGAAAATGGAGCAAATCAATAGTACACTTGCAATGTTGGTCCCCGGATATAGAAAATCAGTGAACATACCTGCAAGTGCTAAGATAATGCCTAAAGATTATCTTAATGAAGTGTTAGGTAATGTTCAAAACGCACAAAACGGTCAAAAACAACAACCTGTTGTTAGAACAACCACGATTACTCCTGTTAATAACGATAAGGTCTCTTCTGACAAAGTTGTTGTTCCGAGTGCATTCTTTACAGATGAAATTATGAGGGAAGCTTTTGAAATTGCCCAGAAACAAACCGCTGAATCAGGTGAGGATATGGCACTTCATCCTTTCTTCGGAAGAATGACAACAGACCCGGCTTATAGGGAATTAGCAATGAAGAAGATTCAAAATCAATTGAATAAAACAGCTATAGACCAACTAATTAAAAGCAGCTTGTCGAAATCAGCTAAAAACTAATTCATCCTTAATCATTGTCTAACAATCCCTTGGAAATAATACTATGAAAAATATTTTTAAATTTAGTGGTGTGTTTTTATTATTGTTCGGGCTATCAATCCCGTACAATGCCTTTGCTGAAAACTTTACCTTTCAAACTTCATTAGTGCATACAGTCTCTAAAATGATTACCCCTGCTGCAGAAATTGACTGTAATGGGGCGAGTACTCCCGGAACTCCTGTTCCGTATGATGCTGTTGAGGTTATGCAAACTCCGGCAGATTTTACGGTTGTATCATTTAGAGTATTCTATACTGATGATTTGAATACTCCGATATACAATTATCTCAATAATACACCGGCAGCTGTAAATTTCAATTCTACAACCGGTGAAATATCCTTTTTAATGACAGGAATCACTCAGACGAGAAAATCACTTACTGCAAGAGTGTACCTGAATGCGGGCGGTACAGGTTCACCTTTTGAAAGCAAAGAATTCTATACATCTGCTGCAAACTCTAATCCTCCTGTAGGAACTATTATCCCGTATTACGGTACTGCTGCAAGTGCAGCAGCATTGAACTTAGGAGGATGGTTCTTGTGCGATGGAACATCTATCGCCTCAATTAGCGATGATATACTGTTTCCTACAGAGAAAACTACATTGCAAGGTATAATTGGAAGTGCTAACCTTCCTGATTTACGAGGACTCTTCCTGCGAGGTACTGACCCTGCAGGTACGTATGACCCGACTGCAGGCAGAGCAATTGGTAATATCCAAGCAAGTGAAATAACAGGTCATACACATAATTATGATAAAACTGATACTCCAACCGGCAGTACAGGCATTACGCTAAATACTTCTACTACAACTGTTAGTGATGACGGGAATAATCAAGTAACTGTAATTCAAACTGCATCTCTTGCAGGAGGCGGTAGTCATAATCATTCACTTACATATACCCCGACAGCAACTTCAACAGCAGGATCAGGTACGGAAACCCGCCCTGTAAATGCTGCCGTCAATTACCTTATAAAGGTGAGATACTGATATAAGTACACAAACGTGTAAATACAAAGCTCCCTCAAGGAATCAAAACCTTGAGGGAGCTTTTTTTAATATTGTATAAAGATTTTGTGCATTTTCTCAACAAAGAATTAAAATTCATAAATAGCTTGGGATTGAGACTGAGCCTATTGAAAAACAATTCTAAAAGTAAGTTCTATCCAATATTTGCTAAGATTTGCTAAGATTTGCTAAGAGATAAGGTTTATATAAAAAAAGATTGATAAAAAAATAGCAATTGTCTATTACTTTTCTATTGAACATGTACATAAATCCGAAAGCAAAGTGTGTAAGTTTGTAGGAGAATGATTACATCAGCAATGTAATTTTGATAAAATCAAAATTTATTACTTTTTCGTTTATATAATACATAAACGGTGTTATGCTTATCTATATTTGTTTTAAATAGGTCTTCTTGATTGACGATTTGTAGGATATATGCCTACTTTTATGTGGGAAACTGTTTTATATATTTTTATTTTTTATTTTAAGGATTTAGCATGAAGTCTTTACTACTGCTTTGCGCATGTGCGTTATTAGTGGGGAGTCTGAATACTGCAACTGCACAGATGCCCCGTAACTTCACGGTTCAGGGTGTGATAACCGACAGCAGTTCGAAACCTGTAGCTGACGGCATTCATACGATAGAGATAAAACTCTACGATAAACAAACTGGGGGAAGCCCTCTTCATGTTGAAGAATTCATCCTTCCTATAACGAAAGGATTATTCAACTTGACTCTTGGTGCAGAAAAGCCGTTGTCAAAAAGTATAACCTTTGATAAACAATATTATGTGGGGATCAGTTACGACCACAAACAGGAAGTAACAAGAATACCGCTAAGTTCAGTCCCGTATGCCCTTATGACCGAAAGTGTACCGGATGGAAGTATCACGACAAATAAAATAGCGGACGGAAGCATAACAACGAATAAGATACTGACGGAAGTATAACATTAGATAAGCTTTCAGTTGAATTACAGAATGAAAAGAAGACCACCAAAGGACTTGCCAATTCAGCAACAGGAGCATTTGCGTTCATCGGCGGCGGTGATGCTAATATAGCATCCGGAAGTTATTCTGCAGTTGTGGGTGGTTTTACCAACAAAGCCCAAGCAAATTATGCTATTTCTGCAGGTGGAAGTACAAATACTGCAAATGCACTCTATTCCACAGTAAGTGGTGGTTCATCGAATATTGCAAGCGGTACGAATGCCACAGTAAGCGGCGGAGGATCTAACACTGCAAGTGGTGCAAATGCTGTAGTAGGTGGCGGTAATACCAATACAGCAACAGCCACTTATACTACTGTAAGCGGAGGTAACGCCAATACAGCAAATACAACCCAAGCAACAGTGGGTGGCGGTTATAATAATAAGGCTCAAGCATCGGCGGCAACTGTAGGCGGCGGAAACTCGAATATTGCATCAGGAACAAATTCAACAGTGGGTGGTGGAATAAGCAACCTTGCATCACAACCGAATACAACGATAAGCGGTGGTAATGACAACACTGCATCTGCTTCGCTTTCAACAGTTGGCGGCGGTGGAACAAACACAGCATCGGGAAGCTCTTCCACAATAGGTGGCGGTGGTTCTAATCTTGCAAATAATACCTATACAACGATTGCCGGAGGATATAACAACCAAGCATCAGGACAATATTCGACCGTAGGTGGTGGAAATACAAATCATGCAACAGCAACAGGAACAACAGTAGCCGGTGGTAACTCAAATACTGCGAGTGCAGTCAATGCAACAGTAGGTGGTGGAGTAACTAATATTGCTTCCGGTGTAAATTCTACAGTTGCAGGAGGTTCAAGCAATACTGCATCAGAAACGAATGCGTATGTAGGCGGAGGTATAACGAACCTTTCACAAGGATTGTCGGGCACAATCGGCGGTGGCGATAATAATGCTAACAGTGGTCAATACGGCACAATAGGTGGAGGTAAGGATAATACTCAGTCATCAACTGCGGGCACAATCGGTGGTGGTATGACAAACGCAGTAAGGAGTAACTCAACAGCGAGTACAATAGGTGGTGGACGAGAAAACGCTGTTGGTGATAACTCATTATACAGCACCATAGCAGGTGGGTATCTGAATACTATACCGAATACTGACAGCGCATCAATCGGTGGCGGTTCGAAGAATACGATACATGATGATGCTGACGGGTCAACAATCGCAGGTGGGGTAACGAATACAATCAATAATAATTCATTGCTAAGTTCAATTGGCGGTGGCTGGCAAAATACAGTTACAAATACTGACAGTGCAACTATTGGTGGTGGCTCTGTAAACTCTGTATTAAATGAATCGGATGCTTCCACAATTGGTGGTGGTTCAGATAACATGATTATCAATGCTGCTACTCTCAGCACAATCGGCGGCGGTCGTCTGAATATGATAAACAATTCAGATTCATCAACGATTGGCGGCGGCTCAAACAATACTGTTTTGAATGATGCCGATGCATCAACAATCGGTGGTGGTTCTGACAATACAATTCAAACAAATTCATTAGTCTCCACAATTGGCGGTGGGGCGGTTCTGATAATGCTATCCAAACAAATTCATTAGTCTCCACAATTGGCGGTGGCTGGACAAACACAGTAACAAACACCGACAGCGCAACCATCGGCGGAGGAGCGGTGAATACAATTATCAACGAATCGGACGGTTCAACAATCGGCGGAGGAGCGGATAACCTTATAATAGATTCCTCAACGATCGGCGCAATCGGCGGCGGTCGTAAGAATACCTTGAATAATACTGACAGTTCAACAATCGGTGGCGGTTCAAATAATTCTATTATCAATGATGCCGATGCATCAACAATTGGTGGCGGTTCTGATAATGCTATCCAAACAGGATCATTAGTCTCCACAATCGGCGGTGGCTGGAAAAACACAGTAACAAACACCGACAGCGCAACCATCGGCGGAGGAGCGGTGAATACAATTATCAACGAATCGGACGGTTCAACAATCGGCGGTGGAGCTGATAACCTTGTAATAGATTCCTCAACGGTCGGTACAATCGGTGGCGGACGTAAGAATACCTTGAATAATACCGACAGTTCAACAATCGGTGGCGGTTCAAATAATTCTGTTATCAATAATTCTGATGCATCCACAATCGGCGGCGGTTCGGATAATACAATCCAAACGAACGCTCTGGTATCAACTATCAGTGGAGGATTGACCAACACTGTCACCAATACCGAAGGTGCAACAATTGGCGGTGGTGCAGTCAATAATATTATCAATAAATCGGATGGCTCTTCAATCGGCGGTGGCTCTGACAACCTTATTATTGATTCCTCAACTGTCGGGGTAATTGGTGGTGGTCTTATGAACACGATAAATAATACAGATTCTTCAGCAATCGGCGGTGGTGCTAAAAACACAATTATCAATGAATCGGACGCATCTACTATCGGCGGCGGTATGGATAATACGATTACTACATCAGCAGTAGCAAGTGTTATTGCCGGTGGACGAGGCAATATAATTACAACGACTTCTCTCTACGGAACAATTGGCGGCGGTGAACAAAACACTATCAATAATACTGACAGTTCAACTATCAGTGGTGGTTCGAAAAATACGATTATTGATAATGCAGACGGCTCGACCATCGGCGGTGGATTGAATAATACAATCAATGTAAATGCTTCTGCCTCAACAATCGGAGGAGGACATACAAATTCAATTGCTTCTGCAGGATTCTCTTCAACAATCAGCGGTGGTAATTCAAACTCTATAGGTGCAAACGGAACTTATGCAGCAATCGGAGGTGGACAGTCGAACACAGTTACAACAGGAACACACAACAGTATAGGAGGCGGGCAAACCAACGCAATTTCTGCCGGAACGCATAATAATATCGGCGGCGGTAATGGAAATACTGTAACAACAGGCGACCAAAACCATATCGGTGCAGGTAATGGAAATACAATTACAGATGGAACTAACAGCTCAATAGTTGGAGGCTCAGGAAACTCCCAGACCTCCGGTACTCAAAACTTAATCGGTGGTGGCTCTACTAATTCTATAGCAGCAGGTACAAACAGTACTGTAGTTGGCGGCTCGGGAAATACTCACACATTGGGCAGTCAAAATCTCATCGGCGGTGGCTCAATAAATACAATTATCAACGGTTCAAACAGCTCAATAGTAGGTGGTACAAACAATACTCATACTAACGGTAGTCAAAATCATATTGGAGGTGGTAATAACAACTTAGTAATTGCAGGAACCAACAGCACTATCATAGGTGGCAATGACAATACGCATACAGCCGGAGCACAAAATTTAATCGGCGGCGGGGATAATAATTCAATTGCAGCAGGAACGAACAGTACAATTGTAGGCGGCATGAGTAATACCCATACATCGGGCAGTCAAAATCTTATCGGCGGCGGAGATAATAATTCAATTGCAGCAGGAACGAACAGTACAATTGTAGGCGGTACAGGTAACACTCACACAGCCGGAAGCCAAAACCTTATCGGAAGTGGCGATGGTAATACTATTGCTAATGGTACAAACAGTACGGTTCTTGGTGGAGAAGCTAATACACTTACCGCAGGGACTGATAACCTCATCGGTGGTGGAGAATTAAATACAATTACTCTCGGTGATCACTCAACAGTCCTCGGGGGTGAAAACAACATCCAAACTGCCGGGTCGCACAACCTTATTGGCGGAGGACAAAATAATACGATTTCAGCCGGAACGCATAATGCGATAACAGGATTTAATAATACAATTTCTGCCGGAGCAAGAAATTTGATAAGCGGTGGTGAGGATAATATAATAACATCCGGCGACAGAGGTGCAATTATCGGGGGGCAAAGCACTACTATCGTAAATGGTACAAACAGTTCGATTATCGGAGGTGAAAGCAACGCGCACACAGCAGGAACACACAACCTCATTGCAGGCGGTCAAACCAATACAATTTCAGCCGGCACTCACAACGCTTTAGTAAGCGGAGAAGCAAATACGATTGTTGCCGGCTCACAGAATTCAATTACAGGTGGAGAGGACAACTTAATTTCAGCGGGTAACAAAGGGTCAATTACCGGAGGTCAGTTTAATACAATTACCTCAGGGAACAATAACGCTATTCTTGGCGGCGAATCGAATACAATTACAGCAGGTAACCGTAATGCAATTCTTGGAGGTGAAAGTAATATCATCAATTCCGGCAACTACGTGAACGGCCTCTACGTGCCCGACCTGGCGAATCGGATCCAGACGATCGACGACACGAGCCGCACCCACGACGCCAACGGCAACGTAACGGATGACGGGACAAACACGTACACTTACAACT
>JACPWH010000074.1 GCA_016197185.1 Ignavibacteriota bacterium | reverse complement strand
TCGGTTAGAAGATCTGGAAATCAAATATGCCCATCATCCCAAAACTCCCTCCGTAAAAAAACCTTCTTCGAAAAGATGGGGCAAAAAAGGGGGAAAAGAAGATACAAAAGGCGACGGCAAAGGAAAAAGCAAACGCACTTCCCCTACCTTTGAACTCTCCAAAGAACTCTCCGATTTGCTAGGAGAAAAAAGGCTTTCTCGCGGTGAGGTAACCAAAAAGGTATGGGATTATATCAAATCGAAAAAATTACAGGATCCAAAGAATAAGAGGCTCATTACCCCTGACGCTAAACTCTCCAAAGTATTTGGAAGCTCCGAGCCGGTCGATATGTTTAAGCTTAGCGGCATTCTCGGCAAGCATTTGAAGTCATGAAATGTAAGGCTCTTTCTTTTAGTCTGCCTTCCATCCGCTCTTTTCTCCTCAGCGCCTTTGTATTTTTAGGCCCTTTGGGCAATCTTCTTACCCCCCACTTTGTTTCCTCCCCTTTTCGGTTCTATTATTTTCTTCTCAGTTTTTTTCCCCTTTTTTACCCTTTAGCTTATTTTAAAGAATTTAAAAGCCTTTTAATTGTATTTCCTTTTCTTTTCTATTGTCTCCTTTCTGCCTTTTTTACCCGATTTGCCGATCTTCCTCTAGAGGCACAGCCCTTTTTCCGTTTCTTTCTCCTCGGTTCTCAATGCCTCTTTGCGTTTGGAGCTGCTATGCATCTACGAGAAAGCAACCTTCTCTATGAAAAAAGTCGCCTTATTAAACTCTATCTCTTTTCTTTTTTTCTCTCCCTTCTAGTGGGATATATTTTCTATATTGGTTTCTATCTGGGAAAAGTGTCTTTTGCCACTATTACAAGATTCTCAGTTCTTACCCAAATTGGCTACAGCATTCTCCGCTTTTCCCCTGGCTCTTATCCCAACGAATATGGAAATGTCTCAAGCTTCGTTTTATCCATTCTTACCTTTCTTATCGTAGGAAAAAAAGAGATCCCCCTCCCCCACTTCTTTTCAAGAAAGCTGCTCTACATTGCCTTTTTTTTTACCTTCCTCGCCCTTCTTTTAACTACTACCCGCGCTGCTTATCTTTCCTATTTCTTCAGCTGCTCTTACCTTCTCATCATCTCTTTTGGCATGAGAAAAGCACTTATCAAAATGGCGATTGCATTGGGAGCCTTTTTGCTATGTCTTGAATTTTTTTATAGCAAAATGCTCCTTGCCTTTCTTTCCGTCTTGCAGGCCCTTACTGATAAACTAGGCTCTATGTCAACACGACTAAATACATGGACAGCAGGGGCAGAACAATTTATCGACTCTCCTCTATTTGGCAACGGCTTCGGGTTCCATTACAGAATCCACAATGTTTATCTCCAATTCCTTTTTGAGCTTGGTGTAATAGGAGCTTTCCTTCTCCTTTTTACTCTTCTTTGCTCTTTAGCTTCCCACCAAAGAAGCCTTTCCTCCCTTTTCTTTAGAAGACATATGGCGTGCGAGGACCTTTTTACCAACAGGGTGATTGTTATTGGACTCATCCACGTTTTTTGGTTTGCCCTTACCAATCACAACCTCAACCATCACCTCACCTGGTTTATCTTTCTTTTAATGAATATGCATCTTTTCTCTAGAAAAGGTATCGAAAAGTCTGAAGAGACCTCTTGCCTTGCTCTGGGTCTAAAATGAGAAAGGAGGAGTTTCTTTTCCGTTTCTTTCTGCATAAAACTCTTTCATCTTTTCTTCTATAAACCCTTTAATCTCCTTTTCAAAGCGGTCTTTAGAAAATATTTCTGCCTGCTTCCGAATATGCACCGGATTAAAGGAATCTTGAGTTTTTTCAAAAAGTTTGATTGCTTGGATTAAACTATGGCTATTTTGCTCTTCAAAGAAAATGCCTGTTTCACTGGGGATCACCGTTTCCAAAAGTCCCCCTTTCCCATAGCCAATCACAGGAGTGCCAGAAGCCATTGCTTCTACAGGTGCAATCCCAAAATCCTCAAGCGATGCAAAGAGAAACCCTTTTGCTCTCTGTAAGTAGGAGAGAAGCTCCTTCTCTGGCAAAAAACCTAAGAATTCCACATTGCGTGTTGCTCTTTTCTTCAGATTGTTTAACTCGGGTCCCTCTCCAATAACCAGAAGTTTTTGATCAGGTAATGAAGCAAAGGCATCTACTATCAGATCTACCTTTTTATCAGAAACAAGGCGAGAGGCAGTGAGATAGAACTCCTCTTTCTTCCCTCCAAGGGAGTAAAAGTCGGTGGCAACAGGGGGATAGATTACCTTTGCTTTTCTTTGGTAGGTTTTCCAGATCCTTCTTGCTATGTAGTGGGAATTGGCAATGAAATGATCCACTCTGTTTGAAGAAATCACATCCCATAGCCTTAGCGAATGGAGCATTTTCTTAGCTAAGGTCCCTAAAAAAACCCGTTTTAGCCTTCCTTCTGCTACATTTTGATGATAAAGATCCCATGCATAGCGCATGGGAGGGGAAAAGAGGAAGGTAATAGCGATATTTCTTTTTTGCCAAGGGCAAGTTTTGGATAAAAGAGGTAGAAATGCTGCGTGCAAGAGGAAACCGCTTTTTAGCCCACTTGGTGTCGGCAATAAGGGTATATAAATCACTTGGGAAAAGAATGGAAAGAGAGCTGACTACTTTTTCTGCTCCCCCTTCACTAAGCAACCAATCATGAATAATGGCTGTTTTCATCCGTTTGCCCCCTGTTATAAATTTTATCTTCCTTGCTCATTTTATACCGAATGTCGGTGAGGAGTAAAGGTTTATGCAACAAGGCTTTGATAACTGAAGCAGTGTAGAGGCAAGGCTAAAGCATTAATGTTCGGCGTATGTCAATAGCAGAAGGATGACAGTCATTTTTCTTGTGAGAGGGCTTTTTCTTCGCTATGATTCTTTTATTCTAGAAGCAGGGTTTCTATTCATGCAAATACAAAAATTAGGTTCAAAATGGCAAAAGCACTTATAACAGGTGGAGCAGGCTTCATCGGAAGCCACCTGAGCGAACTCCTAGTTAATGAGGGACATCATGTTACTATCCTTGATAATTTTCACAGTGGAAGAGAGTACAACCTTGCTCTTATTAAGCAAAATCCCTGTTTAAAAATAGCCCTAGCTGACATTAGAAATGATCAAGAGATCCTTCCCCACTTTGAAGGAATTGATTGGGTCTTTCATCTCGCAGCATTAGCAGATGTCGTCCCCTCTATTGAACATCCTCGTGAGTATTTTGAAGTGAATGTGGATGGTACTTTTAATGTTTTAGAATGTGCTAGACAACACAGGGTAAAAAAATTGATCTATGCCGCTTCTTCCTCTTGCTATGGATTTCCCAGCGAAATTCCTACTACAGAAACGGCCAAGATCAATGCTCAGCACCCTTATTCCCTCACCAAGTATGTGGGTGAAAAGCTGGTCTTGCATTGGGAACAAGTTTATCGCCTCCCTGCAATCTCTCTTCGTCTCTTTAATGTTTTTGGCCCAAGAGCACGCACGACGGGAGCCTATGGAGCAGTCTTTGGGATATTTCTCACACAAAAACTACATGGAAGGCCTTTTACAGTTGTAGGCGATGGAACGCAAGCACGCGACTTTATTTATGTGACTGATGTGGCACATGCTTTTTACCTAGCAGCTCAGTCCTCTTTTTCAGGAGAAGTATTTAATGTAGGTAAAGGAAAAGCAGAGAGCATTAATCAAATTGTAGAGTTATTAAAAGGGAAAGCCATCTTTCTTCCTAAAAGACCTGGTGAACCAGACATAACGCTAGCCAATATCTCAAAAATTCAAGAAAAATTAGGATTTGCGCCAAGGGTCTCTTTTGAAGAGGGAATAAGATATCTCTTAGAAAAGATCGAAGATTTTAAAGATGCCCCTCTTTGGGATAAACAAAGCATCGCTGAAGCTACTAAAACCTGGTTTTCCTGCTTAGAAGATAGATAATAGAGCTTCTTAAACTTGGTGAATATCCTCAAGCCGTACAACATCATCTTCACCAATATATGCGCCGACCTGAACTTCAATCAGCTCTAAATTTACCTTACCCCGATTTTCTAAAGAATGAACAAACCCTTTAGGAACAAAGATGCTCTCATTTTCGTGAATAAGCTTCTCTTCTTCACCTAAAGTCACATGGGCAGTTCCCTTGACAACAACCCAATGCTCACTCCGATGATAGTGCTTCTGCAAGCTGAGCTTCTGTTTGGGCTCGACAATAACCCTTCTAATTTTATATCGCTCACTTTCCTCAAGAATAGTGAAATATCCCCAAGGGCGATGAGACGTTAGATGCTCATAAGGCTCTTTTGTATTTCTTTTCTTAAGCTCTTCCACTAAATGTTTAACACGTTGAGACTCTCCCCTTCTCCCAATAAAAAGTGCATCATCCGTTTCAATGACCAAAATATCTTCAAGACCAATTGTCGAAATCAACCGCTTCCCCCCCATAATCAGGCAATTTTTTGTATCGATATCAAGGACATTTCCCACCTTAGCATTCTGATTCACATCCTTTTCAAGCACATCGTAAACGCTATCCCAAGAACCTACATCAGACCAACTGATGTCTAAAGGGAGGATCATAGAACTTTGCGATTTTTCCATTAATGCATAATCGATCGAAATATCGGGCATTTCACTAAATCTGGCTCCCATTTCTTTAAATGATCCTTTTGCAAGAGACCAAATCGATGGGCAGAATCTCTCGATCTCTTTCCAAAAAAAGGGAGCTTGAAATAAAAATGTGCCTGAATTCCATAAATAGTCTCCAGATAGCACATATTCTTGAGCTAAAGCATAATCGGGCTTCTCGATAAAGCGCTCTACTTCCCAAATGAAGGGGTTTTCTGTAGAAACCCCTTTGACATATCCATATCCCGTTTCCGGCTTATGCGGTCTAATCCCAAAAATAACGTGCCGCCCCTGTTTAGCCACTTGCTTTGCACATGCAACCCCTTCAAGAAAAACTAATGGAGGGGTGATCAAATGATCTGAAGAAGAGACCAAGAAACACTCTTCTTCTTGACAGCCCAAAAAATCTTGTAAATATTTTACAGCCAAACAAATAGCCGGAGCTGTATTTTTTCTCTCTGGTTCTACGAGAATCTGCTTTTCAAGCGCATGATCGATCGCTCCTGCTTGCGTTTTCACTAAATGATAATAATCCTGGTTTGTCACAATGAGAATATCTGCAGAAGATACAATAGGCATAAAACGTAAAATAGTCTTTTGCAATAACGACTGACCATCTCCAAAATGCAAGAATTGTTTTGGAAAAGAGCCGCGTGAAAATGGCCACAGCCTTGTACCGCTACCACCTGCAAGGATAATGACTTTCATAAAATGCCTTTATCAGCATGTGATCTATTTAATAGTTTAACAGTATTTCCATTGCCTTAAGATGCTGTTCTGCACAAACTGTCCAACTAAATGTTTGACTTTGGTTCATCCCTTTTACTTTTAATTCCTCTCTTAACACACTATCTTTTAGCATCTTCTCCATCTTTTGAGCAATATCTGCAGAAGAGTAGGGATCGACATACAAAGCTGCATTGCCACATACTTCTGGCAAAGAAGCAGAAGAAGACACAACCACTGGACATCCCGAACTCATAGCCTCCAAAGGAGGCAATCCAAACCCTTCATAAAAGGAGGGGAAAACTAAAGCCAGGGCCTTCCTATAAAAAGCAGCAAGGTGCTCTCTAGGCACATTTCCAACGAATTGAACTTTCTGCTGCAGATGGGGAAACCGCGCTACTAAGTCTAAAGCTGCTTCACCTTTATGGTCCCTCTTTCCAATAACAATAAGGGAAAGATCACCCCATCCTTCTTTACTTAGCAGATCAAAAGCGACAAGCAGCCCTTTTAAATTTTTATGCGGCCTATGTCCGACAAACAGAAAAAATTGCTTAGGTAATCGATACTCAGCGAGGAGACTTTCATCGCCTTGATCTTTACTCTGGAAGCTTTCCAAATTGACCCCAAGAGGAATGACTTGGATTTTTTTCTCCGGTATTCGGGTAAAACGGATTAGTTCTTTCTTTGAAAAGGAGGAATCTGTAATCACATAATCAGACAGTCGAACTGCTGCTTGCATCCCCACTTTTGCATATACCTTTTGCAATGGAGTTAGGGTGCTATAATAGGCCAAGTGATAGACATCATGAATCGTGACCAGCCTTTTAGCAGCTCGAATAGGTAAAAGGGGAATGTTGTAATGGGGAGACCAGAATAGATCACAGGGAGGGATCATAACAGGAAGCTTGAGCTGTTCTGCGACTGAATAGATGCGCCCCTGCATGGGGATGGCTTCGATCCCCTCCTCTTGCTTCAATCGGTCTGCATCTTCAGGCTTAACAAGTGCCTGCAGCCGAAAGGGAGCCTTTCTAAGGAAAGGGAAAAGATTTTCTAAATAAGTCCCAATGCCCCAGGGGCCTAACAATCGCGCATCAAAGCAGACAGTTTTCATGGAGACTTCCTTTTGTACAACCCTATACGACTTACATTTCAGAAAGGGTCCATGACAGTTCGTGCTGGTATTTTTCTTTCAGATTCTAAAACTGCATTTAGATCAGAAGCGATCATCAATGAAACAAGCTCTTGAAGAGTTGTTTTTGGAAGCCAATGAAGCTTTTGTTTGGCTTTTGAAGCATTACCAACAAGAAAATCAACTTCAGCAGGTCGGAAAAACTCAGGAGAAACTTCAACTAAAACCTTTCTGCTTACACGATCGATTCCTTTCTTTTCAAGGCCATTCCCTACCCAAATGATCTCAATGCCAACTTCACGAAAAGCCAGCTCAACAAAATGTTGTACTGTAGTTGTTTTCCCTGTTGCCAAAACGAAGTCCTCTGGAGTTTCTTGCTGCAGCATAAGCCACATTCCTTCAACAAAATCTTTTGCATAGCCCCAATCCCGTTTTGCATCTAAATTTCCCAGCACTATTTTTTCCTGCAAACCTGCAACAATTCTGGCAATGCCAGTAGTAATTTTCCGAGATACAAAAGTTTCACCTCTTCTTGGACTCTCGTGATTAAACAAAATTCCATTACATGCATGCATCCCATAGGCTTCTCGATAATTGACAACAATCCAATAAGCATAAAGTTTTGCAATTCCATAAGGAGACCTGGGGTGAAAAGGAGTGTTTTCCGACTGTGAAACTTCTTGAACTTTTCCAAATAGCTCCGATGTCGAAGCCTGGTAAAACCGAGCTTGAGGACAGATGCTTCTCACAGCTTCTAAAAGACGTAAAACACCCAAAGCATCCACATTTGCCGTATACTCAGGGATATCAAAAGAAACCTTTACATGGCTCATTGCTGCCAAATTATACACTTCGTCTGGCTCAGCAGCATGTACTGCGCGCTTTAAACTAGAAAAGTCACCCAAATCTCCTTCATGAAGAAAAAACCGATCTTTGAGCAATTCATCATCGATCAGATGTTGAATGCGACAAAGGTTAGAAGAGGAAGAGCGCCGCACTAGACCATGAACAGTATACCCTTTCTCTAAAAGCAGCTCGGCAAGATAGGATCCATCTTGCCCTGTTATCCCTGTGATAAAAGCCTTTTTCATATGTGAGACGCCTCAATGCCATCCATTGATTCAACGACTATGAGATAGAAAATATCCGAGTTTACCTTGAATTTCTTATATATACAAGCAAATCAAAAGATATACCCAAAGTGCCTGAAAAACAGAAATTTCAACTTATAAGCTTGTAAATCAATAGGGTGGCAATTATTCGTCTATCAGTTCATCTGATTTAAAGCGAAAAGTTTCTTCCGTATAACCGTTTCTCATCCAATAAGGCTTGCGTTGAACATTTTCTAAGTACCGACTTTCATCAAAAAGTCCTTTAACAGTAAATGAATTGACTTCATGATTTATTGATACAAAAATAGGCGTGCTCTTTTCTATCATGAAGGCATAAGCTTTAGCAAAGTTAGGGTCCATTTCTGTTAAAGAATCCACATTAATTATTAAATCGTAGTGTTGATGAACATTATTAAAAAAATGATCAGGTGTCAGAATCTTGATTCGTTTCTTTGGATTATGACACTTTTCCCCAAACAAAAGAATTTCATTTTCGCCCAAAGTACGTCCCAAAAAATACGCGGAACATACTGCAGTCATGGGTATATCAATGATTGTGTAGTCTTCTATCCCTAATAATCTTGCATAATATGCTGTACGGCCTAACCCCCCACCAATTTCAAGGACCCGAGGTTTTTCAATGCCTTTAAGAAGATTTTTAATTAAGACCGCTTGATAAAGAGCTTGTGGCGTTCGATAAGAAACGACTCCGCGCGGTGTCCAAGCCCCAATTTCATCAGGATATGGGTTAGGGAATTTGAGGATAATGCCAAGAAAATCTTCTAATTTTTTTACTGTTGTCAAACCATCCCATTCTCTCGGAGAAAGAATATAAGCTTCAGGATTATTTAATTTTATCGCCCCTATTGCCTCACCAAAACGCACTAAAGCATCTAAACACTGCACGGAACAATCAACCATAGCCTTAGAAGAGGTGATTTGAGGTAAACTCAATATAGACTTAGCAAGATTATCAATCCCCCAGAATAAATCAGAAGCTCCAGGGTTTCGTAATAAAAAAGTAGTTTGATCTAGGTCTAATTGTTCATTATTAAATGCTTGATGTATTTCTTTATGGCGTTGATCAAAGAATAGTTGCCACATAGAATTCCCTAAATGCTTTCTATTAGACAACTGATAAGCGGAAACAACACGTTTAACCAGAGAAGCATCATTCACTTCAACAGGAGCTGTTCGAACGGGTATCGCCTTAATTTCTTCTTGTCGCCTAAAAAGCTCAGCCTGTAAACTCAATCCCGATAGAAAAACAAATATAGACAAAAGTAATAACAATCCTTGCTTTCTCGTATACACTACCTTTCACCTCATGGCTTTAGTTGTAATAAACAAGCTAAAATGTGTCAGAAAAGCCTTGATATGTCAAGGTAATGGCCTCTAAAATTCACACAATCTAAACACGTCAAAGATGTCTCTAGAAGAAGATAAAAGCAAATAGCTTAAAGAAGCCATAAAAAAAGAACTTGCTTCGCAATGTGCAAAAAAAGGTTGCAAGATCAAGGGAAGTTATGAGAGGATTCAAGATCATAAAAAACAGGAGCGGACTAAGATGGGCCTATGAAAACGGTAATATTAGCAGGTGGACTAGGAACGCGCCTTTCCGAAATGACTGGTCATATCCCTAAACCAATGGTAGAAATCGGCGGCAAACCCATTCTGTGGCATATCATGAACATCTACTCCTCATATGGATTTAATGAATTCGTCATTGCCCTTGGCTATAAAGGAGAGGAAATCAAAAAGTACTTCTTGAACTATTATGCCATCAACGGGGACTTAAAATTAGATCTTTCCTCGGGCGAAAAAAAAGTAACGGGGAGAAGTCATCCCAATTGGCAACTCCATCTGATCGACACTGGTTTGCATAGTCAGACAGGAGGTAGGATCAAAGCCCTAAACAAGGAAATTGGAAACGAAACATTCCTCATGACCTATGGCGATGGCGTTGCTGATATCGACATTTCTGAGCTTGTTGCTTTCCATAAATCCCACGGAAAACTCGCTACTGTCACAGCTGTACACCCCCCAGCCCGCTTTGGCAGTCTTGTCTTGGAGGGAAACCAAGTTATCGAATTTTCTGAGAAAAACCAATCCCAGGAAGGATGGATTAACGGCGGCTTTTTCGTCCTAGAACCTGAAGTGCTCCAATATATTCAAGATGAGAATACTTCTTGGGAAAAAGATCCATTGGAAAAGCTAGCCGCAGAGGACCAGCTAATGGCCTATTTCCATAATGGGTTCTGGCAGCCGATGGATACTTTGCGCGAGCAAAAAATGCTTCAAACGATGTGGGAATTGGGAAAAGCTCCATGGAAAGTTCATGATTATTTAAAAACATAAACAGTAAATATGAAAGGCTTCTTTAATGATAAAAACGTCCTTGTTACAGGTGCAACTGGTTTTTTAGGTTATTGGTTAACAAAAGCCCTTGTTAGAGAAAAAGCCCAGATCGTTATCCTTGTCCGCGATCATGATCCTCAAAGCACGTTAATCCAAAGCGACCTGATCCAACAGACCCGGGTGATCCACGGTGCACTAGAAGACTTTGTCTCTGTGGAGAGAGCGATCAATGAGCACGAGATCGACACCGTTTTTCATCTTGGCGCTCAGACTATTGTGGGAACTGCTCTCCGTAATCCCCTTTCGACATTTGAAAGTAACATCCGCGGAACTTATAACCTGCTTGAGGCATGTCGACAACACAAAAACCTTGTTAAAAGGATTGTTGTTGCTTCGAGCGATAAAGCCTATGGCTCTAG
The DNA here is from genome assembly GCA_016197185.1 of Ignavibacteriota bacterium. GTDB lineage: Bacteria > Bacteroidota > Ignavibacteria > Kapaibacteriales > UBA961 > JADJXV01. Next base: position 14,834 of record JACPWH010000074.1, on the reverse strand, counting down.
TCCGACCCTTCCCTATACAGAAGAGATGCCACTTAGAGGACAGCACCCTTATGATGTTTCGAAATCATGCACTGACTTGCTCTCTGATACCTACCATCATACCTATGGGCTACCTATCGTCATTGCCCGTTGTGGCAATCTATACGGGGGAGGAGATTTAAATTGGAGCCGTTTGATCCCGGGCACAATTAAAAACTTCCATTCTCATATTGCACCTGTGATCCGCAGTGATGGGACTTATACCCGAGATTATCTCTATGTGGAAGATGCTGCCCAGGCATATCTCATGCTGGCATTCCATGCCAACAAAGAAAATGTGCGTGGTCAAGCGTTTAACTTTGGACCTAACAAGCCCTATTCTGTTTTAGAAATTGTCAGCTCCTTACAACGTCTGATGGGCCGCTCTGACCTGGCCCCCCAAATCCGCAATGAAGCTAAAGAAGAAATCCGCAACCAAAGCCTCGATTCTCAGAAGGCCCGGAAAATCTTTGACTGGCAACCTCTCTTTACCCTCGAAGAAGGGCTCCAGCATACCATTAATTGGTATAGAAATTATTTCAAAAACATGTTAACAGAAGATACCACTTATGAATCAAGAAAAAGGAAACTGCCGCTTTTGCCATAGCCCCCTTGATCAATCCTTTTGCAATCTCGGGATGACCCCCTTGTCCAATTCCTATCTTTCTCAATCAGAGCTGGAAAAAGGGGAAATGTTCTATCCCTTGCATGCCTACGTGTGCAGAAGGTGCTTTCTCGTCCAAGTCAAGGAATATGAGCTTCCAGAGAATATCTTCGGAGACTATGCCTATTTCTCCTCTTATTCCGATACATGGTTGCAGCATTGCCGAGAATACGCCGAGAACATCTCTTCCCGCTTGCATTTAGACTCTTCCACGCAAGTAATTGAAATCGCCAGCAACGATGGCTATTTACTGCAATTCTTTAAAAAGCGCCATATCCCTATCCTAGGCATTGAACCTGCCAACAATGTCGCTAAGGTTGCTCAAGAAAAAGGGATCCCAACACGGGTCCGGTTCTTCAATAGCCAATTAGCGGAAGAGCTTAAAAAGGAAAAAATCCAAGCCGATCTGCTAATAGGAAACAATGTCCTTGCCCATGTGCCTGGTTTGAACGACTTCATCAAGGGGATGAAGACCCTCTTGAAAAGCAGCGGCGTCATCACAATGGAATTTCCCCATCTCCTCCGTTTGATGGAAAGCAACCAGTTCGATACTATTTACCATGAGCATTTCTCCTACTTCTCTCTTCTGACAGTCGAAAAGATCTTCGCAGCCCAAGGCTTGAAAATATTCGATGTAGATGAGCTTCTCACACATGGTGGGTCTTTACGCATTTACGTTTGCCACCTAGAAGATCAGAAGAAAACGATTTCCCCAAATGTGCTGCGCATCCAAGATGCAGAGTTGAAGCTCCAGCTTAATCATTTAAAGGGATATAAACAATTTGCTATCGGAGTCCAACAGCTTAAGTCAGACCTGCTCCAGTTTTTCCTAGAGTGCAAAAATCAGGGAAAGAAAATCGCTGGCTATGGAGCCCCTGCCAAGGGAAATACCCTGCTCAATTTTTGCGGTATCCGCTCTGAGTTTCTTGATTTTACGGTAGACCGGAGCCCTCATAAACAAGGGCGCTATCTACCTGGAACTCACATTCCCATAAAATCTGTTGATCTGATTAAAGAAACCAAGCCCGATTATCTTTTTATTCTGCCCTGGAACCTAAAAGAAGAGATCATTAAACAAATGGGCTATATCCGTACATGGGGTGGGAAGTTTGTCGTGCCTATTCCCAAATTGGAGATCATCTCATGAAATTTGTTCCTCTTTCACTGCCTGGAGCTTTTCTCATAAAGCCAGAGCTGATTACAGATGAAAGGGGCCTTTTTGCCCGCACCTTCTGCCGTCAAGAATTCCAGCAGATGGGCTTACATTCTCACTTAGAGCAATCCAGTTTTTCGTTTAACCATAAGAAGGGAACCTTACGTGGGATGCATTTCCAAAAGGCACCTCATGCAGAGGTCAAAGTTGTCCGCTGTACCAAAGGGACAATCTACGATGTGATCATCGATCTCAGACCCCGATTCCTCGACTTATAAAAAATGCGCTGCTTCTATCTTGACAGAGGATAACCACCATATGCTCTATATCCCGGAGGGTTTTGCTCATGGATTTCAAACACTTGAAGACCAGTGTGAGGTATTTTATCAAATTTCCTGCTCTTATGCTCCAGCTTGTGCCGCAGGAGTCCGTTGGAATGACCCCATTTTCGGGATTGATTGGCCGGGAAAAATCAGCGTGATTTCCTCTAAAGATGAGCAGTACCCGGATTTTCTATGAAAAGAGTTCTAATCACAGGAGGAACCGGTTTTGTAGGCCGCCATTGCATTCCCTTCTTAAAACAAAGAGGGTTCGAGGTTTTTGCTCTCTCCTCAAAACCCCACTTAGCTTCTCCTGGAATCACTTGGATGCAATGCGATCTTCTAAGCACCCCTTCTCTAACAAAATGTATGACCCTAGTGGCACCGACCCACTTGTTGCACTTAGCATGGAATGTCATCCCTGGAAAATTTTGGACTTCTCCAGACAATTTAAAATGGCTGAAAGTAAGCATCGATCTTGTTGAAGCCTTTGCAGAGCAAGGAGGAAAAAGGATTGTTGCTGCAGGCACTTGCGCAGAATACGATTGGAACGCCACAGAATTTTCAGAGGCGGCTACAATTTGCAGACCCCATTCTTTATATGGAGCCTGTAAATCAGCTTTACATATGATCCTTGAGTCTTTGGCCATGCAAAAAGGCTTCAGTCAGGCATGGGGCCGCATTTTTTATCTTTATGGACCTCATGAATACCCGGAGCGTTTTATTCCATCTATCATCCAAGGGATTTTGGAAAAAAAGAGAGTCCCTTGTACACATGGCAATCAAATTCGAGATTTTCTCTACGTGGAAGATGTAGCAAGTGCTTTCGCCGCTCTTTTAGAGAGCGATGTGCAAGGCGCGGTGAATATCGGATCAGGTGAGGGAATCGCAGTCAAAGATGTGGTTAAAATAATCGGTGCATATCTTGAAGGCACTGAGTTTGTCAATTTAGGAGCGATCCCCCTGCCTCTTCATGAGCCCTCCCAAATGATCGCAAATACCTCGCGACTAAATGGAGAACTCCATTGGAAGCCTAAATTTTGTTTAGAAAATGGCCTACACCACACTGTGGAGTGGTGGAAAAAAGAGTGTAGAAGGAGGTAATTAATGCTCAATAGTTCACCTCATATAACGACAATCATTCCTACTTATAAAAGGCCAGAAAAGTTGAGAAAGGCTATAGAAAGCGTGCTTTACCAAACATATCCCTACTTTCAGGTTTGCATCTATGACAATGCCTCAGGTGATTCTACAGCGGATGTAGTAACAGAATGTATTAATAAAGACCCGCGCGTTTTTTATCGTTCTCACTCACAAGATATTGGCGCAGGAGAAAACATGCAATTTGCACTTAAGCAAGTGACAACTCCGTTTTTTTCTTTCCTTGCTGACGATGACTTTCTCCTTCCTGAATTTTATGAAACAACCCTTAAAGGATTTGAAAAGTACCCAGACGCAGGATGTTCTCTTGGAGCTGTTATAGAAATCGAAGATCATGGAGAAGTAATCGGAGTCCCTCTAACAAGATGGCAAGATAGAGAATATTTTTCGCCACCTAATAGCCTTTTAGAAATGATCGGAAAGTACTCAAATTGGACAGGGGCTCTTTTTCGCACTGCTGCGGCAAACCAACTAGGCTCATTGGACACTTCAATAAGCGCCATTGATGTAGATTTTTTATTCCGCTTTGCCGCCCGTTATCCGGTTGCAATCTCTAAAAAACCCTGTGCAGTTTTTGTACACCATACTTCCTCTTATTCCAATACTCATGTCCTTGAATTATATTGGCCTACCTGGCTAAAATTGATTACCAAAATTCATGAGGAAAAGGAGATTTTGCCAGAGATAAAAATTCAACTAGAGCACATGTTAGAAACGGATCTTCAGCGTGGGTTATTCGTAGCAGCAGTTAAGTGCATTGAGAAGAAAAAATTTCAGGAAGCTGCAGCAGCCATTGAGCTCTTTTGCCAGCAAAGCTCAAGTAAAGGGAAGCGAAATTTTCTAACTACAACGCTTACCATATGTCAAAGATTCCCTTTTATGCAGAGAGGATTTTCCGCCCTGCTTGGGTTGAGACGGTTTTGGAAGAGGCATATTAAAGGATTCCGTTTGCAGCGGAAATATAGAAAATTAATTGCAAGAGCAAGGGGAGCTGTCCTTTGAAATTTTCTGTGCTCTTACCTACGCGTAATCGATTAGAACTTCTCAAGACTGCCATTTATTCTGTCCAAAACCAGGATTATGACAATTGGGAAATCATCGTATCTGACAACTTTTCTGAGCAAGATATTGGAGGATATGTCCGATCATTGAATGATCTGAGAATTAAGTACTTTCGCACGCCACATTTTATATCTGTCACCGACAATTGGAATCATACCATTGAGAAGTGCTCTGGAGACTATATCATTATGTTAGGAGATGATGATTGCCTATTAAAAAACTATTTCACAAACATCTGCCAATTAATCAAAAAGCATCCCTCGCCAGATATGATCTATACAAGTGGCTTTACTTATGCTTACCCTGGAGCCCTCAGAGATATTCCAGAAGGTTTTCTACATGTGTTTGGAAATGCAAGCTTTTTACAAAAGAAGGATTGCCCTTTTTGGCTTCCGAGAGAGGAGGCCTTAAAATTAGTAGAAGATTCCATGAACTTTAAGGTGATGTTCGCTTATAACATGCAGTATGCTTTGCTCTCCCGAAGGCTTATGGAAAGACTGATGTCCAAGGGGACCTTTTTTCAATCTCCCTATCCCGACTATTATGCCATGACAGCAATGATGCTTAATGCAGAGAGGATTGTGGCCTGCCCGATCCCCCTGGTAGCTGTCGGAATCAGTCCGAAATCATTTGGAGCCTTGTATTTCAATCGGTGTGAAAAACAGGGAAATGAGTTCTTAAAAAATTCAATCGAAAACTTTAAAACCAGCCCTAGCGAAGAATGTTTAAAGCATGGGACCCACACAGACATGTATGAGAAATTCCAGAAAATAATTCTTCCAGGTACAACAATGAACACGTTCTGGCTTTTTTCAATGGAACGGATAAAGGAAAATTATGAGAATGAATTTGACCTAAAGGTTAATTATAAGCGCTATCGATTCTTGCAAATGGTTAACGTTTACAAGTCGCAAATACTACAAGGGAAACCCAAAAGTTCCGAAACCAAAAAGCTTTGGAAAGAGATAAATTGGAAAGAAAAACTTCTGTATGGAATGGGGCTTCATTTCTTTTTCATAGTACTAGGATTTGTCCCAAGAAAGTACTTTTCGAGGGTTATAGCAGAGATGGAAAGACTATTAGTCGCTTCCCATCCCCAGTTCGACCACCAAACAGTCAACCGCCGCTTTTCTTCTATGCAGCAGGTTTTCGATGAGATCAACCCATCACATTATATGCCCAACTCATGACATCGATTAAAAAAAATCTTGTAGCTAACTTTTCCGCCAGGATTTGGATGTCTCTCATGTCGATCCTTTTCTTGCCCTATTACATCAAGATCATTGGAATAGAGGCTTATGGGATAGTGGGTTTTTATATCACCCTTCTGGCTCTTTCCCAACTCCTTGACTTAGGGCTATGTATGACGGTGAATCGGGAAATGGCTAGGCTCCTCCCTCACAAGAATGGGGTAGATGAATGTCGGCATATGACCCGCACCTTAGAATGGATTTATTGGCCAATGGCCGTGTTAATCGCTACCGTTATAGCGGTCCTTGCCCCTTACCTAGCCAATGATTGGATCAAAGCCCAAGAGCTTACAAAAGCCACTGTAAGACAGGCGATTTATTGTGCGGGAATAGCCCTTGCTTTTCAGTGGCCAGGGGCACTTTATGCAGGTGGGTTGACGGGACTTCAGAAGCAAGTCCTACTCAATGTAATCATCATTATTTTTGCAACGCTTAGAGCGCTTGGAATGATTGTTGTCCTGACTTTTATTTCCCCTACGATCCAGGCTTTTTTTCTATGGCAGACTGTAAGTAATACCTTGCAAACAATTACTGTGGCCATCTGCTTTTGGAAAAACCTCCAAGGAAGTTTGCTGCCTCCGCAGTTCGATTGGAAAATTTTAAAAAGAGTTAAGGGATTTGCTTTAGGAATTGCGAGCACTACTGTCCTAGTTGTTATCGCCTCGCAACTCGATAGGGCGATCCTGAGCAAGATGCTGACATTGGAAATGTTTGGGTATTATAGTTTAGCAGGCGTCATTGCAAGCACCCTCCACTATGCTACAGGTTCAATCTACAATACTTTTTTTCCCCGATTCTCTCAGTTGGTATCGATGAATGACGAGAAAGCATTAAAGCACGCTTATCATAGTGGATGTCAGTTAATGGCTGTCGTAGCTATTCCATGCGCACTCATGGTTGCTTTATTTTCCAACGAACTCATGTTTTTCTGGACAGGTAACGCGGAAACAGCAGAGCGCACAAGTACTTTAATTAGCTTGTTAACCACAGGGACTCTTCTTAATGGTCTATTGATGCTGCCTTATGCGCTGCAACTGGCTTATGGATGGACAAAATTAGGGCTTTATCAATGCCTTGTCGTAATCGTCGTCCAAATTCCTTTGCTCATCTTAGGAGTGATTTATTATGGGGTGACAGCTGCAGCTTGGGTATCTATTATGTTGAATTTCTTTCTTTTTTTTATCACCATCCCTTTGATGCATCGGAAAATCATCCGGCAAGAAAAAATGCGCTGGTATCTTCAAGACGTGGCCTTTCCATTGTTTGCTTCGCTTGCCATGGTGTTAACAGGACGGTGGTTATTTCTCAAAATAGATGGGGGGCAAGTAGTACAGATATCTGCCATAGTTATCATTTTTATTTTTTCTTTCCTATCTGCAGTCCTAGCGGCCCCTTTAGCCCGTCAAAGGGCAATTCAGTTTCTCTTAAAAAAACAAGCTACTATGGTGAACACTGATGGCTGAAATGAGGAATACCCCTACCATTACAATTATCATTCCCACATACCAACGTCCTAGATTATTAAAACGCGCCCTGAAAAGCGCTTTAGATCAAACCTATTCCAACATTCAGATTTGCATCTACGACAATGCCTCAGGCGATGAAACAGAAGAGATGGTCAAAGATCTTATGGAAAAAGATCACCGGATTAGATACCATTGTCACCCAGAAAACATCGGAATGATGGCTAATTATCAATTTGCAATGGCCGAAGTTACAACCCCCTTTTTTTCTCTTCTATCCGACGACGATGTATTGTTCCCTTGGTACTGTGAAACTGCCCTAAAAGGGTTTCAACAATTTCCTGATGCCGCTTTTTCAGCTGGCTCCACGATTATTATGACGGAAGATGGTAAAGTAGTCCGCGTCCCTCTGGATCTATGGCAAAGGGAAGGGTATTTTAGTTCTCCAGAAGGACTCTTGGAAATGATTACAAAATACCCTGTCCCTACATGCATTCTATTTAAAAGAGAAGTGATTGATGCAATCCCTATCGATATGAACAACATCTTGGGCTGGGATGTTGATTATCTAATCCAGATAGCCATCCGTTTTCCTTTTTATGTTAACAGCCATCCTTGCGGTATTTTCTTACAACATTCCGCCTCTTTTTCCAATTCGCAAGAAATGAAAAATTGGATTAGCATGTATACTAAATTGATAGTCAGATTGCAATCCACTTCAAATCTCTTGCAAGAAACAAGAGAGTTGGCTATATCATGGATCAATAAAGATATAAAATGCGTATCCGCTGCTTATATCAGACACTATCTGATGCTAAGAAGATTAAGGGATGCTCAAGAAGCTATTACCATATTTCGCAGCCAAAAAGGCTCTTGGATCGTAAGCTCCCTTATGTCCATCCTCATTAAAACATGCACCTACTTTCCTTCCACATACAAACTCCTCCTATGGGCGCGAAAAACCAAGCGCACCTTGCGAAGCGCTCTATTAGGCAGCTTCCTTTTTTCTAGGAAAAAAAAGGGAAAGAAAGAAGACCAGCACTCGGGTTATGAACAATACGGTCAGTGGTTACACATAGATATTTAGATTCCAAAGTCACCTGCCGATAACCGATTGAGTCGCTTACTGTTAAGCGTATTTATACCATTTATCAAAAATAACTTTGTATTTCAGCGCTTTCACGCGCTGAAATACAAAGTTATTTTTGATAAATGGTATTATTATAAGAAGACAAAATATAATCTTAAAAAATTTGGAAGGGAAAACCCGACCTTCTTTTCCTAATTCATTTTATAGAACGCATGAAAAAAGTCGGCTGGAATCACGCAAGGTTGTTTAAAAATCAGCTTCCAATGCGGATGCACGGGATAGGAATCTTCAGAGTGACGCACATTGTCAGAAGCGACATAAGTATCTTTCCAGCATTTGTAATAGATGTATGAACACAAACGTTCAGCTTCATCAAAATAATGAGCCACTCTTGCGGCTTTCATTTCATGCAAACAATCTATGGCCAAGAACAAGTCTCCAATATGATCAGGTATTTTTCCCAGTTGATCAGGAGTTAGAAATACAATATTAGCTTTAGAATATTCATCTGCAATCTCATCGAAACTTTCAAAAGGTCTAAAAGACATAACCTTTAGGTCTTTGAAAACATCTAATAGATATGTTTGCGAGACATATAATGCTGGTGGAAAATCAACAATAACGTATTTTTTATCTGGATTTAAGCTTAAAAAGCAAAATGCTGTTCTGCCTGAACCCGCTCCAATCTCAATAATAGTTGAAACCTCGTTCATTGGACAATGGTAGATCACCGAAAGATATTCAAGAAGAGAGTTAAAAATATCCTGAGAAACCCTTTTGCCAGTACTAAATAACATTTTTAAGTTAGGAACTAGCTTCTTCAAGTTATTGGCATAAGGGTGGTCAATTGTTACAGCCCATGTAAAATAGTTCTTAGTAACCGTCTGCTTGAAATTATCAAAGCCATAATCTGTCAGTTGTATAATGTTTAGCTTGTTATAGTCATTCCAGAAGTTAGATGAATAAACCAATAAACCACTATCGATAAAGTAATCTTCCATTTCCCTAAGCTGCTCTGGGATTTTTGGATTTGATCGATAGGATAACCACCAATCAGAAAACTCTTGGTTAGTCATTGCATGTAGACTGGAGCAAATAAATAAAAATAAGAATAACCTCAACACACGTTCCTCCACGCTTAAAAATAAGGCCTTGTAATGACAAATGAAGCTATATATGATTCTCTTTTCACTCTTTTTTCCTGTTTAAAAAACCATTTATTCTCTGTCTCTCCCAGCCAGAATTCTTTCAGCGTACATACCCATTGTCATCTTTTGATGATCACTACCAGACTGTCGTAAAAATGCATCGAGTATATTTTCTCTCGGTAAATGTTCAATTCTGTAGCAATAGAAGGAGCAATAACTAGGTGGCTTGCTCGTGTAGTGCACATTCCTACGAAATTAACTTCATCAATGAGAGACTTTAGAAAAGCTATTGTGTTTTGACCCGAATCACTTCCCCAACCATCCCAATAAGATGTATGTAGATCCTCTATGATATACATGCCGCCACTTTTCAGATGAGGAAATAACTCACGAAAACTAGTGATTTGTTGATTCATGGTATGCCCGCCGTCATCGATAATGATATCAAAATTTCCACCTGAGGTTGCTATGAAGCTCTGTAGTTCCTTAGAACTCTCTTGATTACACAAGTGATAATGAGATCTATTTGAAGAATATCTAACCTCTTGAAAAGTAATATCCATAAAATGAAGATCTGCATTTTTAAAGTATTCCTCCCAAAGTTTTACACTAGCTCCCTGATAAATCCCTATCTCTAAAAATTTAATAGGTTTTTCCTTAAGAGAAGCAAAATATTTGGCATAAACATCAGTATAATTGTGATAAAACGACCCTTTGTCAGCACCTGCTTTTACAGCCAAAGCGTCGAGGTATTGATACTCTTCCTGGGAAGCACACCCCTCTGTGAAAAATAAGAACAGATAGACCAGCATTGAAAGGTAGACCTTATACATAAGAAAATCCTTGGGTTAAAAATAACTTTCTTTAAAATCGTAAGCTTGTAATCAGACTGCTTTCTAAACTCTCTTTATTTTGAAAAATGATCGGTTTTAGAGAGATCTATTAAAAATATCTTCAAAGTGCTTCATATCGGATTATCTTCAAGAAGCTGAAGATCTTCGTAATACTTCATCATATCTCGATAGCGCGCCGCATCCTCAAAGCGAAGTTCTTTAGCAGATAGCTTCATCTCTTTCTCACACTCTTTAATCTTACTTGAAAGCTCTTTGGAGTCAAGGAGAGGAGTTTTTTTGTCCTTTTCTTCTCTTAAAGAGGTTTCTTCTGCAAAAGCTTCTGAAAGATCAAAGACCACCTCTTTTCTGACGGTAGTAGGGGTAATCCCATATTCTCGGTTAAATTTCTCTTGCATCTGGCGCCGCTCTTCAGTGATTTTAAGAGCCGATTCAATCGCTTTTGTTCTTTTATCAGCATACATGATCACCCTCCCTTGCACATTCCGCGCTGCCCGACCACATGTTTGAATGAGGGCTGTTTCACTGCGGAGAAATCCCTCTTTATCTGAATCCCTACAAGCACATCAAAACGGCCAAGGCGAAGATCTTTGATGATTGCTATACGCTCTAAGGTATCGATATCAGAATGGAGGTACTTGGCTTTAACGCCAATTTCATTGAGGTACTTGGTGAGATCTTCGGCAAGCTTTTTGGTAAGAGTGGTGACTAGCACTCTTCCCCCTTTTTCCGTCTCAATCCGGATCTCATCGAGGCAATCGTCGACCTGGTTGGTAGCGGGGCGCACTTCGATCACTGGATCTAAAAGACCGGTAGGCCGAATGATTTGCTGTACTATATCTCCTTTTGCTTCGGCAAGCTCCCAAGGGCCTGGAGTTGCGGAGACAAAAATCACCTGATCGATCTTTTGGTAAAACTCTTCAAAAGTCAAAGGGCGGTTGTCATAAGCAGAAGGGAGGCGAAATCCAAAATCAACTAACGACTTTTTACGAGCCCGATCTCCGTTGTGCATCGCATGGATTTGAGGAAGAGTTTGGTGTGATTCGTCAATGAAGAGAAGAAAATGCTCAGGGAAATAATTAAGCAGACAAGCAGGGGGTTGCCCTGAAGCTCTTTTACTAAAATGACGTGAATAGTTTTCTACCCCTTTGCAATATCCGATCTCTTTGATCATTTCTAGATCATAATTGGTCCGTTCTCGAATCCGCTGTCTTTCTAATAAAAGTTCACTTTTTTCAAAAAAATCGATCCTTTCCTCTAATTCCTGTCGAATGGTTTCCATAGCAGAAAGACGGACATCTTCTGGAGTCACGTGGTGAGAGCTTGGATAAATGACAAGCCCCTCTACCCTCTTTTTCACCTGACCAGTCAAAGGATCGATCTCGCTGATCCGCTCAATCTCATCTCCAAAGAATTCGATCCGATAACCGCGATCTTCTTCATAAGCTGGAACAATTTCCAAAATATCCCCCCTTACTCGAAAATGGCTTCTAGAAAGTTCATAATCATTCCTCGTGTACTGCAACTCTACTAAATGGAGTAAAAGCTCATCACGCCTCCTTTCCTCCCCCACTTTAATAGAGAGCTTCATCGCATTAAAATACTCGGGAAGCCCCAACCCATAGATACAGGAGACAGAGGCAACGATAATCACATCCTCCCTTTCTAAAAGAGAACAGGTAGCGCGGAGGCGAAGCTTATCGATCCGGTCGTTGATTGCCAGATCTTTTTCAATATAAGTGTCGGTTCTTGCTACATAAGCCTCAGGCTGGTAGTAGTCATAATAGGAAACAAAGTACTCGACTGCGTTGTGAGGAAAGAGAGTTTTAAATTCCTGGTAGAGCTGCGCAGCCAGTGTTTTGTTATGAGCAAGGATAAGAGCAGGCCTTCCTATCTTGGCAATCACATGTGCCATAGTAAAAGTCTTTCCTGAACCAGTGATACCAAGAAGGACCTGGGCATGTTTTTTTTGCAACACTCCTTCGCTGAGCTGCTGAATGGCTTTACTTTGGTCTCCTCTCGGCTGAAACTCTGTAACTAGTTGAAACATTATTGTGTATATTTAAAAATAAGATGTTTAAATACTCCCCACTGACTAAGCAGATCACTGATCACCAGAAAAAAGGAAAACGCAATCACCACAAGAAGGAGAAGGCGTCCTAATTTGGATTGATAAAATTTCGGCTCCTTAAGCCGCCAAGCCATCATAGCAGGAAGAAAAAGAAGGAGAATAGCGACAAAAGCTCCTGCATATTCCAAAGCAATAATAAACCCCCTTTCATAGGTAAAAACGAAAAGCAAAGGAGGGATGAATGTCAGCAAAACCGCTAAAATCCTCCCCTGCCAGCTCCGCTTTATCTTCAGCCCATCAGTTAAAAAATCAGACAGACTTAAAGAAACTCCTAAAAAGGAGGTTACAATCGCAAAAAACATAAAGAAATGGGCAGAGAGACGAATAAAGGGCTTATGTAAAATCTGTGTCAAAGGCTCTGTTGCAGAGATTCCCTTCTGCCAGGCATCTACCAAACTTACCGCTCCCTTCATAGGAACAATCCCCATTACGAGGAATTCCCAGATGAGAAAAGAAAAGAGAGGAAGCAAGCTCCCAATAAAGAGGACACGGCGCAGCTGTTTCCGATCGTACTTCATATAGGTACTAAGCGAAGGGATGATGATATGGTATCCAAAGGAAGTAAGCACAATGGGAAAGGCAACTAAAGAAGAGGTAAAATCAACATGGGTGAGAAAATCGATCTGCACATGCTCAGGTAAAAAGAAAATCAAAAGAAAATAGGAAATAGCCAGTCCTACCATTAAAAAGCGATTGATAAGATCAACCCCTAAGGTCCCTAAAAAAATAAATCCCCCAAACAGAATAGGCAAAGAGAAGGGGACAAGAAAAGAAGGTAGTGCATATCCGGTTACAGTATGGATGGCCCTTTGAAGAAGAGGTCCACTGGCGGCAATATAAGCTGCCATGAGGGAATAGAGGAGAAGAAGATAGAAAGTCCAACTAAGGATTTTTCCCCAATTGCCTAAGGAGCGCCCTGCCATGGTAACCAGATTACTCTCTCCTTTAATCGCTAAATTAACATCTAAGAAAAAATAAGCGCTTATAAGCATCATCACATAACAGATGAGAAAAATAGTAAGAGCAGGTATAAAACCCATAAAAGTAGTGCTTACCGGAAGAGCTAGCATCGCAACGCCAATTGAAGTTCCTGCGATGAGAAAAATACCGCCCCAGAAGTGGGAGATTTTGAGCATAAGATTAGCACGCTTAAATTTAAGACAAATTATTAAAAAAGAATGATTTAAATTCAAGGAAGTCTAAATTTGAAAAAACTTATCATACATTTTATAGGCTCTTTGCTTCTTTTTCTATTTAATTCACAAGTGCTTGCATTTACAATTAAGTTACCCGAAGTTCAAAAAGAACAATTTCCCGGCATTTTATTCAATACCTTGCCAAAATCGGGAAGCATCTATATCACCAAAAGGATTGCTCAAGGATTAAACATAAAAGTTATTAAAATGGGGGTGGGATATTTTCCTAAAGACTTAATTATCCTTCCACAAATAGAAGAACTGTCATTTAATGGTTGTTTTGCTCAGGAACATTTAGATCCCTCTCCGATGAACCTTCAGATCTTAAAAAAATATCTTCCCAAATTTATTGTTCATGTAAGAGACCCCAGACAAGCAATCCTTTCCTTAGTACACCATTTTAATACTTATAAAAAACTAGCTCCTCAGATTCTCTATCGGACGTTCCCTGTCGCTACAGAAAAATACTTCTCTCTCACTTTAGAAAAGCAAATCGATTGGGTAATTAAAAACTACTTCCCTGCATACATTGAATGGATCTTAGGATGGATTGAGGCTCAGGAAAAAGGAGATCTTCTTATTAAATTCACTACTTATGAAGATTTTCTAGAAAATGAAGATGCTTTTTATGAAAAAATACTAGAGTTTTATAACATTCCTTTTAGCAAGTTTAAAAAAGTTAATATTCCTAAGGACTCATCTCTCCACTTTAGAAAAGGGGAAAAAGAAGAATGGCGATCTGTATTTACAGAAAAGCAGCAACAATGGGTTACAGCTCAAATGCCAGAAATGTTATTTGATCTCTTTCCCTGGGAACCCTAAACATAGGGTAAATCGTCAGATTTACAACATAATTCTTAGATTTCAAGTATAATTAATAAAAGTTATTCTTCTCTTGCGTATGTTCAACTTATGAAGCTCTTTTAAAACTAATCTATTTCCTTAATTGATTTATTCAATTATATCGAAAAACAGACAGCTGAAATAAAGAAAATAGAGAGACATCATGAAAATAGGTGAAAAGTTTTTACAGTTTTTTCAATGGATCTGCCGCTTTAATTTTGGGCGGTTTGAGAGAGAGGAATTTAAGAAATTTCTCCGGATGGGGCTGATTTTTGCCTTAATCATTGGAGTCTATTGGACCTTAAGGCCCTTGAAAGATGCGATCTTTATTCATCTCGTGGATCGACTCCATTTGCCTTATGCAAAAACGGTATCGGTACTTGCTCTTTTACCACTCGTGATGTTTTATACTAAACTTCTTGATCGGAACTCTCGGGAAAAGATGCTTGTGATTTTACCGGCATTTTATGGGGTGATGACCTTA
>JACPWH010000072.1 GCA_016197185.1 Ignavibacteriota bacterium | reverse complement strand
CACACTTCACTCTTACCTAAATGCCACTCACTGTTATGCTGATGGTGGATAAGTACTGCCGGAAATGGTCCTTCGCCTTTAGGAATTAAGAAATAGGCGGGTATTTGATCTTTTTCATATCCTTCGTACTCAATCAATAATTGGTCATAGTCTCCTTTGTCTTCAGTAGATAGAGTTATGAACTGAGTATTTATATTGGAATTGCTGATTTTGAGAGTACAAATCAGGTAGTTACGAAGGTCTGGAATTGTTTCAGTGTTCATAATTGGCATTAACTAATTAGGATCTGTTGTATTAGTTGAATTCCATCTTTGATTCCATTCGTCTATATTTTTTTTAAGTCCCCAAAGAGCTGATAATAATACCACTGACAACACAAGTCCAATGATGATTCCAACAAAAAAGAAGAGTATAAATGCAAGGATTATTAAATAGATTCTAATGCCTACTTTTTTGTACTCATTTTCTAAAAGTTTGTATGAACTAAGTGTAAAGCCAATATAACTAGCCCACAGTAAAATTGCCCATGAAACAATACCCATCACAAAAAGTGCTTGCCCCTGGTTTGCTAAAATTAAACTCAATAAGAGTCCAACGGCGGATAATATCATTGCAACTATCGAAAGAATTTTAATTGTAAATGGTTTAAACATAATTCAAATTAATGTATGATGAAATAGTTAACTCAAAAAAAACACAACAATGTACAGATTAAGTTTGTTTATTCTCCTTTGCCTTCTTATTCTTAAACGTCGCATAAATAGCCATAGAATGTCCGTGCCCCAAATCAAAATCCTCCTTAAGCCATGTCACAACTTGCCCTGCTTTCACTCCAGGTTTGAGCAAACCCTTTTCTTCAGCAATCTTGTAGAAATCCTCCGGAGTTTTTCCGGTTTTTGCTTTGATATTATCAATATATGCTTGGAAAGACATAAGTTCTGATATTTATTATTATAAAAATTTACTTCTTTTTCTTCTTCGGAGACGCTTTAACAACCTTGTTATAATCCAGTGCAAGCCCTACCCAATAGTCAAAATCATCTTTCGATTCTATTACATTTTCTTTGATGAGTACATACCCCTTATAGACCTTGCCTTTCATCAGCATACTCCTACAACCTTCTTTTGCGATTGAAGATTCATGCAAATTAGGTGCTATACGGCACATCAATTCATCATCTCCCGTACTCATGCACATTTTACCGTTTACCATAAACAGAGTGCCACGCATCATTTTCGTTTCTGTAACATCAGTAATTCCTGAGAGTGCCTCCCGTACTCTTTGTGTTAATATTTCGTTATAAGCCATAAAGATTATTAATTAAAATGGTTTATTTAGATCACAAAACTATTGAAGAGTTAGCTCCTTATTCCTTGACATAACACTCCGCATCAATCAGTTTATTCTCATCATGCTGATAAAGTGCATATTGAAATCCCTTTGCAATTGCATATCCGCCAGTTTCACCCTTTTTATTCAAAGCTAAAAATCCGACCTGAAAATCCTTATAATCCGTCTGATGTTTAACGATTCGCTCAACTGCTATTTTACACGCCTCTGACGGTGATTTACCATTCCGCATAAGTTCCACTATCAGAAAACTGCCGCACATTTTCAATACTGCTTCGCCTTTTCCTGTGGCAGTAGCTGCGCCGATTTCATTGTCCACATAAAGTCCTGCTCCAATAATCGGTGAATCCCCTACACGACCGCGCAGTTTCCATGCAAGTCCGCTTGTAGTACATGCTCCCGATAAATTACCTGACGAATCAAGAGCAAGCATTCCAATCGTATCGTGATTATCTCGGTCAATTTTCATAGGAGAATATTGATGCTCTTTGCACCATTTTTCCCATGCTTCCTTTGATTCTGCAGTAAGTAGATTTTCTTTTTTGAATCCATTGGCAGTTGCAAATTGCAAGGCACCTTCCCCTACAAGCAAAACATGAGGAGTTCTCTCCATCACAGCTCGGGCAACAGAAACAGGATGAAGAATATGTTCTAAAAATGCAACTGAACCGCAATTTCCCATTTCATCCATTACACAAGCATCAAGCGTAACCCTACCGTCACGGTCGGGGAAGCCGCCATATCCCACACTTTGTATTTTGGGGTCGGCTTCTGTAATTTTTACACCTGCTTCAACGGCATCAAGTGCACGCCCGCCTTTAGAGAGAATCTCCCAGGCAGGAATATTTGCTTGCATTCCAAAATGCCATGTAGAAATAACGGCTTTAGGGCTTTTAGGTTCGGCAGTCATCGTGTCAGTCATTGAAAATCCTCCGGCAGCAACAAGCGTAGAAGCAAGTGCAGATTGTTTTATAAAAGTTCGGCGTGTGGACATTTTGTATTGGTTTATGTTAGAAATAATTTCAATGATCCCAAAAAGCCATAAACAATTGAATCCAAAAAGCAAAAATAATGTTTTTTCCAATACAGAAACATGAAACATTCTTTGCAGATACTGTTGCTCTTATATTGGATAGAAGTAAACAAACAGAGAAAGGATTGTCCCGATTTGCTCCTGTTGCACTATTGATTCCATCTCTCTCCATATTGCTCTATTGGAATGATAGTTTTTTAGGTTAATTTTGCGTGTACAAATGATATACAATTAATCTTTATATTTTATTCCTCTATGCCACGTATTTTCCTGATTGACTCAATGGGACTTGTGTTCCGTGCTTACCATGCTCTTTCGAAATTAGGGTTGCAAACTCCTTCCGGTGAACCGACCTCTGCTGTTTTTGGGTTCGCATCCATTATCGGCTCGCTCATCGAGCGGGAGCAACCTGATTATATCGCAGCAGTATTCGATACTAAAGAACCAACCTTCCGTCATAAGTTGTATGATAATTATAAAGCAAACCGGCTCGCTTTCCCCGAAGAACTTGTACCTCAATTAGGAAGAATTAAAGAACTCATTGACGCTCTAGGAATTTGCCGTATCGAACTTCCCGGGTTTGAAGCCGATGATATTGTAGGTACTCTCGCTCGAATGGGAGCGGAAAAAGGAATGGAAGTACTCTGTATCACCTCCGACAAAGATTATTTCCAACTTGTAGGGGAGAACATCAGTGTGCTGCGTCCGGGTAAGGATGCAAGTGAATATGATATTTACGGGCGTGAAGAAGTACTCCAAAAGTTTGGTGTTTATCCTGAAAGTGTTATTGATTATTTGGCTCTTATCGGAGATTCATCGGATAATGTTCCCGGGGTAAAAGGAATCGGTGAAAAATCTGCTCTTCCCCTTATAGAAAAATTTGGGACAATTGAGCAAATTTACGAGCGATTGCATGAAGTGGAGAAAGATGCCATACGAACAAAATTAACTGACAGCCGAGAAATGGCTTTCCTCTCCAAAGAATTGGTTACAATCCATAAACACGTTCCAATCTCGATTTCGCTGGAAGATTGCTGTCGCAAAATTCCTGACCGTTCAGTCCTTGATGCACTTCTAACCACTCTCAATTTCACATCACTTCGTAAAAAATGGAAAACATTTGAAGCTGCTCCGCTTGAACAAGCATCGGATACCGTTGGAACCGCAGAATCTGGCATTCGCACAATCGGAGATGTACCGCACGAATATAAACTCGTAGCGACAAACACGGACTTTAATGCAATGTTGATTGATCTCCAACCTGCACAAATTCTCTCATTTGACCTCGAAACAACTTCTCTTGATGAAATGAACTGTTCGATTGTAGGAATTGCCCTTTCTGCAAGTGAAGGAAGAGCTTACTATATTGCAACAAATGAAGACAAAGACCTTTCGGTGCAGTTCGACTCTACAAAAGCTACAGATAAAACATCTTCAATGTTCGATACACCCAAAGAGGAAATATCAACCCCTGAAAATCCTCCCGGGGAGCAGGGGCTACCGCTCAAGTTTGTTCTGATTCACCTCAAGGCGTTTCTTGAGGGTGGGATGCAGAAAATCGGGCAAAATGCAAAATTTGACGCAAAAATTTTGAGACGATTCGGAGTAAATGTCTCGCCGATTACCTTCGATACCATGCTTGCAAGTTATATACTTAACCCCGATATGCAACATGGAATGGATGCACTTGCACGCCATTGGATGCACTATTCGCCGATTCCGATTACATCTCTGATAGGTGAGAAAAAACAAGGATCAATGCGTGATGTCCCTCTCGAAAAAGTAGCTGAATATGCTGCAGAAGATGCTGATGTGACCCTTAAACTTCGTAATATACTTCATGCAGAATTATCGAAGCAAGGACTATTGAAATTCGCAGAACGGGTAGAATTTCCTCTCGTTGATGTTCTTACCGATATGTGGAATCACTCCCAAAGATGGTTGATCGACAAACTGGTCGGATACATACTACATATAATCAAACTATCGCCGGAACCGGTCGGCTTTCATCGGTTGAACCGAATTTGCAGAATATTCCTATTCGTACTGAGATTGGGAGGTCAATCCGTAAGGCATTTATCGCACAAGCGTCCGGAGCAGTTCTTCTTTCGGCGGATTACTCTCAAATTGAACTTCGTGTTATAGCCCATATCTGTGGTGATGAAACACTTACAAGTGCTTTTAAAAACGGCTTGGATATTCATACTGCAATGGCTGCTGTGCTGTTTGGTATTGATATTAAAGACGTAACAAGTGCACAGCGTCGGACAGCCAAAACAGTAAATTTCGGGATAATGTACGGACAGGGGAGTTTCGGACTTTCGCAACAATTGTCGATTTCGCGTTCGGAAGCGAAAAACATTATTGAGCAGTATTTTGAGAAGTATCCGCGTATCAAAAACTATATTGAGGATACCAAAGAATCTGCTCGGGAAAAGGGATACGTAACTACTCTTTTAGGCAGAAGACGCTATTTCTCAAATATAACCAGCAAGAATGCAACAGTGCGTCAGGCATCAGAGCGCGCAGCCATCAATATGCCTATCCAGGGGACTGCAGCCGACATGATGAAACTGGCAATGATATCAGTACACAAGGCAATGAAATCCCAAAATCTCAAATCCAAAATGCTTCTGCAAATTCATGATGAGTTGGTGTTCGAGGTAATGGAAGGTGAAGTGGATGAAATGTCGTCATTAGTTAAATCTTGTATGGAAAATGCCTTGCCTCTTGGCAAAGTTCCGGTACTGGTTGAACTTGGTACAGGGAAGAACTGGGATGAGGCGCATTAATCTTATTTGTGAAACAATTTAAATTATGAACAATAGAATATCAAAAACCGATACATTAGTCTTAAAAGGTGTTGGTATTCTCATGATTATTTTTCATAATTATTTCCATAAGATTACTCCCTTGATGGGGCAAAATGAATTTGAATATGACAAACAAAATCTACTGAATTTTATTTCTTCCATCACGGCTAATACGGCTAATTCTTTTCAATATATTCTTTCATTTTTTGGACACTACGGTGTCCAATTTTTTATTTTTTGTAGCGGGTATGGGCTGGCTGTGGTATATGGCAATCAAGACCGTGTTTTTAAGTTTAAGGATTTTATTGGTAAGCGAATTCGTAAATTATATCCGGTATTTACAATTGCAATAGTATTATTGGTGTTGTATCAGTATTTGGTATTGGATACTCAAGTTACGATCCGAACACTTCGTGAAATATTCATTCGATATACCCTTATTGCCAATTGGATTCCCGGTAAGGTTTTCATCTTGAGTGGACCATTTTGGTTTTATTCGATGATTATCCAACTGTATCTTTGTTTCCCTTTGCTTCTTAAATTACATCGTAAATCAAAATATGGTTTATGGATTGTAATGATTATATCATATTTAATTATTCTTTCAACCAATCAATATTTTTCATCAGTCGGGCTAAGTTTGTATTATAATTTTATTGGGAATCTTCCTGTCTTTATTCTTGGGATGATTCTGGCATTGAATAGAGAATGGAAATACCCGATATGGATATGGATGACTTCTGTAGCAGTATTTATAATCGGGCAGTCTAATGTTTATTTCTGGAGTTTTTCTCAGGTGGCATTTGTTTTGATGACAGTGCCGATAATTGTGAAGTTATATGAAAAGTTCTCTGGTTCAATTACATCTAAAGCTCTTGTGTTTACTGGTGGACTATCAATGTATTTATTTGCTGTGAATGGTTTTATGCGGATGCCGTGGGTGCAGATGTCGATTGATATGGGTTCTAAGGTTAATTCTCTTTTGTACTTTGGGGCGTTTGTACTACTTGTATTTTTGGTTGCAGTTTTTGTGAAACGGGTAGAGGGGTATTTGGTGAATTGGATGAGAGGATTTTCGTTTATGAAAAAGAACTTGTAACATTTGGAATTACTACACTAGATTCTATAATATCTATGTTAAGAGACTGTTGAAAAACTAATTTTATCTATTGCAATAATATATTAAATAAGTCGTTGTATCATAAGTAAGTTTCATGTAAAATACATTTAATTATGATAAGAAAAAAGAGAACGCAAGAACAATCATCATTTTGGATATCTA
>JACPWH010000022.1 GCA_016197185.1 Ignavibacteriota bacterium | reverse complement strand
AGTTAGGGATGCTTTGACAATTGAAGGTACTTTCACAGGTACTTTTTGTTGTGGTGGATTTGTTTTTTGATTGTTAACTGTACTTACGGCAGAATCTACGATTGGCTTTTTTCCTGTTGGTAATTCAGTTTTGGCAACAGAACCTTTCTTTACTTCTGCTGTTTTTTGAGATGGAGGAGTATTACCTTTTTGGGGTGGAATAGATTTAGGTTGTTTTGCAATAATTGTCGGCTTTTCAATAGTCGTTTTTTTCTCAACTATTACAGGGGGTTCTTGAGGTGGTTTTTCAGTGTTTTTCACCGCCGATTTGGTTGTCGGTTTGCTGTTTTTTCTGGTAGTAGTCGGTTCTTCAATAGGTACTGCTTCCGCTTCCGGAGCAGACTGTAGTTTTGTACGTCTCACGCTTATAATTCCTTGATTTATGTTGTTGCTTCTTCGACCGGACTCTCCAAGATGTCCATTCGTTCGGCTAAAAATTCTAAATAGCGGTGCAAACGTTCTTCGATTTCAGGGAAGGATAAAAGCTGTTGAATATCCTGTTTTACTGGTGCTGAATTGTATAATCCGCGTAAATACCCGCCATAAAACTTCCTGAATTCGAGAATTGCCCGCCGCTCCGGTTTATGATTAATGGAAAGCTGTAAGTGTTGTAACAGTACAGAAATCCGCTCTTCTGCACAGGGTTCGGGAGGAACTACCCCTGTCGCTAAAAATATTTTTGATCGTCTGAAAATAAATGGATTACCGATTGCTCCGCGACCGATCATTACTGCATTGCAACCGGTAGTATCAAATGCTCTTTTTACATCTTGAACTGTCGTTATGTCGCCATTAACGATTATCGGTATTGAGACCGCTTCTTTGATTTTGGGTATCCACGACCAATCAGCACTTCCCTGATGTCCCATATCACGTGTCCGGCAATGTACGGTCAGGGCAGATGCGCCTGCCTGCTCTAATTGTTTTGCAACTTCTACTATAACAATATTGTTTTGATCCCAGCCGAGGCGGGTTTTTACCGTTACGGGTAATTTTACAGTATCGACGAGAGCTTTAGTCATTCCTGCCATAGCAGGAATATCTTTGAGCAATGCCGCACCGGAGTTGCGGGCTACTACATTCTTTACCCAACATCCGCAGTTTATATCCAAAAAATCAGGTGCTGATGCTTCTGCCATCAACGCAGCTTCTTTCATTACGTCAATATCGCCACCGAAAATCTGAATTGCAACAGGGTGCTCTTCATCGGCAAGACGTAATTTTTCGAGTGAACGGCGGGCATCATGAACCAAGCCGTCCGACGAGATGAATTCTGTATATACAATATCCGCGCCAAGCCTTTTGCTGATTACGCGAAAGGGAAGTTCGGTTACATCTTCCAGAGGTGCAAGGAGGATGCCATTTTCAACCGTAGTGTTACCGATAGTCAGAGTTGCCATTGATGTCTATGTAATGGGTGCTTTTAGGGCTGTAGTTATTGCCAATATGAACGTTATACTACAAAAATACGATAAGTTTGGTTAATTCCTTCACATCCCTCGCATTGCGGCTGTCATTTGGCGTACCGCCTGGTCAATTCCTACGAAAACAGCACGAGCTATAATTGCATGACCGATGCTGATTTCTTCCATTTGGGGTATCTGGCAAATTGCACGGACATTATGATAATCCAAACCGTGCCCTGCGGTTACTTTAAGTCCTGCCTCCTCAGCAATTTCAGCAGCAAGGTGCAACCTTTGCAGCTCGCTGTCTCTTTGTGCAGCCGTAATCGCGTTAGCATAAATACCGGTATGAAATTCTACAATATCTCCACCTGTTTTCATAACAGCTTCAATCTGCAGCTCTGACGGCTCAATGAAAAAGCTGACTTGAATATCGTGGTCGTGCATTATTCCCGTTGCATTTGTATAATAATGGACATTATCCACCACATTTAGCCCACCTTCAGTTGTCAATTCTTCACGCTTTTCGGGAACGAAAGTTACCAGTTCAGGAAGTATTTCGAGGGCAATCGAAATGATTTCCTCGGTTGCAGCCATCTCCAAATCTAATTTTGTTGTGATTGTTTCCCGCAACAATCGAACATCCCGTTCATTGATATGTCTCCGGTCTTCACGGAGATGGCATACGATGCCCGAAGCTCCTGCAAGTTCTGCAAGAAGAGCACCAGTAAGCGGTTCAGGCTGGCTACCTCCGCGTGCCTCACGTATAGTAGCGATATGATCAATATTAACAGCAAGATTAGTCATTATTGTTTCGATTGTAGAGTAGAGTAATTATTCTGCAATATAATAAATGGTTGGCAATAAGTACCTATGGCTAACAGGAATATAAATTGAAGTGTAAATTATGGTCTGGATTATGTTGGAATTAGAAAGCCGGTTATTAAAATATTCTGATGACATTGTTGTTTTTATTCTTTCATTATACAAGCATAACCTTAATTTTAGAATAATTTCATAAGACGATTACTTGTCTTTAAAAAAATAGGTATTAGATACTTCGGCAAACTCAGTGTGACTAATGAGTTACGTCACCTTGAACTCGGCCTAGGGTTCAATTTTCAGACGAATTTTGACACCAAGGTTATCGTCATAGTACACACTCTACAGTAAAAAAACAATATCTCCTGATTATAAAATATCCGTAGAATAATCCTATAAAGATTATTCTACGGATGATGGAGAATATAAGAAAAACTTTACATCATTCTGAGTACAGTATTACTTCTGTGCTGTCCATAAATTTCCGCTGTTCATCGCCATTAATTGTCTGATGGAATGCTCCATTCCATCTACAGAGCCGTCAAGGAAAATAACATTTCCTTTCCCGTTTTCGGCTACATGGCGGATTGTTTCAGTCCACATCGAAAAGAGCATAACGGATGCATCAAGGTGACTGCCTTGCAATTGTTTGATTGCCTCGCTCATACCTTTGGCTGCTTCCTCACGGAAGAGGGAGATACCTTGTCCACGGAGTTGAGCCGCTTCTTTTTCGGCTAAAGCAGCAATTTTGATTGCTCTGCCTTCTGCTTCAGCCTGCTTTGTTTTGGTAATCAAGAGAGCTTGTCCTTCATTTTCAGCTGCTGCCTTTAAGTTATTGGATGCAACTACCTGCGCCATAGATTTCATGATTGCAGAATCAAAAGCAATATCATTCATTTGCATATCAATTAAATGGTAGCCCCATTGTTCGAGTGTTTGGTCAATCTGATGTTTTACATGATCTACTATTTCACTTCTGGAACCGAGAATATCCGCTTGCTTTTGGGTGGCAACAAAACTTCTGACAGAGCCTTCTACTGTACGAACTAATGTTTGCATAAAATTCTTTTCATCCAAAAACTTAAATGCTACATTCTTGATTGTTTCTTCCTGCTGATCGAGCACTGCAAAAAGAAGCAGGGCTTTGAATTGTACAGTTGCTTGATCACCGGTAATCGCTTGGAACTCTAATTCCGCAGAACGGTTTTGAATGGAAATTCGTTTGTAAATAGTTTCTATAAACGGCAGTTTGAAATTCAAGCCCGGCAGCATGATTCGTCGATATTTTCCGAATGTAGTCACAACTCCGATTTGCCCTTGGGCTATTGTCTTGAATGTTGAGAAGAAAAAGACAACTAAGAGAAACAGCAGAAAGATAGTAAATGCCTCCACGCGATACCTCCGTATAAAATGAAAAATGTAGTTAAGGAAAAGTTTATCCTTTTCCTGAAAGCGATAAATTACTTGTTTTTAACATAGAACTCAATTCGACGATTTATTGCTTTTCCCTTTTCGGATGAATTGTCGGCAGCCGGAACATTTTTACCCAAACCTCTGGCTGTCAATCGAGTAGGGTCTATTCCTACGCTTACGAGGTAACTCCTAACTGATTCTGCACGATTTTGAGATAAAATGAGGTTAACTTCATGAGAGCCTTCCGCATCTGTATAACCACGCACTTCTACTACGATAGTTGGGTTTTCGCGGAGCCATTTGGCAACATCGTCCAAAATAAGTTCGGATTCTACTTCAATGCCATATTTTCCTCGTTTGAAATTTATTCCATAGGGAGTATAGGATTGCCCTTTTTCGATAACTCTTACAACTTCCTTAGTTTGAATAATAGTGTCGTGTACTATCAGAGCTTTTGGAGGTATCGGGCAACCATTGTTTTCTTTAAAGCCGAAAACTGAGGGACATTCGTCATGATTATCAGTAAATGAATCTCCGTCTGTATCACTGCTTAACGGATTGATTCCGGTCTTGATTTCCACTCCGTCAGGAATTGTATCTCCATCAGTATCTGAAAGAAGCGGATTTGTTTTGTACACAATTATTTCGTCAGAATCTGAGAGTCCGTCTTTATCTGAGTCTGGAGATAACGGGTCAGTACGATATTCCTGAGTTTCCTTTGAATCTGATAAACCGTCTTTATCTGTATCTACAGAAAAAGGGTCGGTTTTACTCATATAGATTTCATTATAATCAGTAATTCCGTCCCCATCAGTATCAGCGGAATAAGGGTTAGTCCCCATTTTTTCTTCTTCTTCATCCGAGATACCATCACCATCGGTATCAGATGATCCAAACAAATAATAGGAAACTTTGAGTCCGAATTCTACGTAAGCATCGGGGTTAGTAGCACCCCCACCTTCCAATAACTGTGCATACCCGTCCAAAATATCCGTTTTCATGTATCTGTAAGCAGCTTGTATTCCAACGGAAAGGTTTCGTGTAGGGTAATAATCAATACCGATTCCTCCTATGAGATGAAATGATGCACCGTTCTCATCTTTGTAATCAGGATAATGTTTACGTTTTCCAACACCGTCAAGAGGATCTTCATCAATATCCTGAGGAGTAAGTAAAAGGATACTGTATCCAGCAAAAAAATAATAATTTAATCTTTTCCGTGGGAATAGGTTCAGATAGAATAACGGCTCGAAAGCGGTAACTTTTGTTCTTCTGAGTGAACCTATTGAATCAGAAAATGGAAAATCCTTTTCGGGGTACTGTCGTTCCCAATCTTTACCAAAACGTTCTTTATAGCGTCGGTCATATTTTAAATATCCGTTTGTAAGGCGTGCGCCTAATCCTATTTCAGGAAGAAAAGGCATCATATACCGAGTGGTAACGCCATACACCAAACCGATATTATTATCTGTGAATTCACCGAAATACTTTGTTGTAAAGAATAACCCGCCTACTTCTAATCGTCCGTTGGGATATAATGTTTGTTTTTCGTAAACGCGAGTAGGTAAGGCTTGGGTAACAATAGGAATTGAAGTGTTTGAATCTTTTGAAATAGATGTTGCAGGGTTCTCTTGGGCTGAAGCATAAGAACAAATAATACTCAAACAAACTATTAAAAAAACAAACAATTGATTCATAAATTTTCTGAAATTACTTACTGTAATCGTGAAACCCTCTACCGGTCTTTCGACCGAACATACCTGCATTCACAATTTCCTGTTGCATATTCGAAGGGGTAAATCGTGATTCATGGAAATATTGCTCATACACCGACTTTGTTACTTCGAGATTTACATCGTTACCAATCAAGTCCATCAATTCAAACGGTCCCATTTTGAATCCGAGTGACTTCATAATCCTGTCAATCTGCACAGGCTCTGCTGCGTGTTCTGTAGCAATTTTCATTGCTTCATTATAATAATTACGTGCAACACGATTAACAATGAACCCCGGTACATCTTTAGCAATCACTGCGGTTTTACCAAGTCCTTTGATGAATGCAACTGAACGTTCTAACGTTTCATCAGAGGTTTGCCGTGAGCTGACAATCTCAACTAATTTCATCAAATTTGCAGGATTGAAAAAATGCAAACCAACAAAATTCTCAGGCTTGAGAAGTTTGGAGCCGAGTAGATTCACCGAAAGCGAAGAAGTATTCGTAGCCAAAATTACATTATCGGCAAGTCCTGCATTCTCGAGAGATGTGAATAACTGATTTTTCACTTCGGGCTTTTCTATAATCGCTTCGATAATAAATTCTCCGCCGGCGGCTTCCGAAATTGAAGTTGTTGCCAACAGGCGCGCCAAGCACGAATCGGCATTCTCTTTTGTCATCTTATTTTTTTCTACTGCTTTGAACAATTGAGAATTGATATATTCGTATGCTTTTTTTGTAGCTTCTTCATTGAGGTCGAAGAGGATGACAGAATGTTCGGCTTGCAGACATGCAATGGCGATTCCCCGTCCCATTGTTCCTGCGCCGCAGATTGATATGTTCATAGTAATTGGTTTACAAAAGTGAATTGAAAATAAGAATTACTTAATCACCCCTAATTCCTTGCCGATTTTCCCGAATGCAGCAAGTGCAGTATCCAAATTCTCACGCGTATGAGCAGCGGAAATCTGTACACGTATCCTTGCCAAACCTTTCGGGACAACAGGATAGAAAAATCCGATAACATAAATCCCTTCAGCAAGTAATTTCTGAGCAAACTGTTGGGCGAGAACTGCGTCATAAAGCATAATCGGGGTAATCGGGTGTGTGCCGGGTTTGATGTCGAATCCGAGTGCAGTCATTTTTTCACGGAAATAGAGGGTGTTTTCCTCTAATCTATCGCGTAGTTCGGTAGTTTCTGAAAGTAAGTCAAAAATTGTGATGGATGCACCTACTACCGAAGGTGGAAGCGAATTACTGAATAAATACGGGCGTGAACGCTGGCGGAGGAGTTCTATAATTTCTTTTCGTCCCGTTGTGAATCCGCCGATTCCGCCACCGAGTGCTTTACCGAGTGTACCGGTAATAATATCCACACGACCCAAAACACCGCAATGTTCGACTACACCTCGTCCGTTTTTGCCCATGAAACCCATTGAGTGGCATTCGTCCACCATTACGAGTGCTTTGTATTTGTCTGCCAAATCACAGATTTTATCGAGTGGAGCTATCGTCCCATCCATCGAAAAAACTGCATCGGTAGCAATCATGATGAACCTTGCACCTTCAGCTTGTGCAGTTTTGAGTTTGTCTTCAAGGTCTGCCATATCGGAACATTTGTAACGGTAGCGTTTAGCTTTGCAGAGGCGCACGCCGTCGATGATAGATGCATGGTTCAATTCATCTGATATGATTGCATCCATTTCACCAAGAAGCGGCTCGAATACTCCTCCGTTAGCATCAAAGCAAGCAGCATAGAGAATTGAATCGTCAGTACGGCAGAAATCAGCAATTTTCTTTTCGAGTGTTTTGTGAATATCCTGTGTACCACAAATAAACCGGACGCTGGACATCCCGTAGCCGTGTGAGTCAAGTGATGCCTT
>JACPWH010000021.1 GCA_016197185.1 Ignavibacteriota bacterium | reverse complement strand
ATCCATTTGATATAAAACAGCATTACCTACTACACGGGAATAATTCATTGATGGAAAGTTAACAGAAGAATCTCCTTTGATAAACGCATGGGAATATTTCGCGTTCATCAAAATATTGCCGGAAGCATAACTGTTTTCTGTTGAACGGTGGTATTCTATTGTGTCAGCATCAATTGCTACAGAATCATCTTCTATTCGAACATCACCGTAGAAATTTGCAATTACAGTTTGAGTTGAGTATTTCCCTGTTTTTGCAGTAAGTGTCGTTTTCCGGTCAACTATTTTGACTCCTTGATTACCAAGAGCAATTCGAGTGTTACCGTTGTAATCTGCTTTTGGAGAAGTAAGTGTAACTGTCCCTTGAACAATTTTCACATTTCCCATTAATTCTATCCGGTTTTCTTTTTGATAATCATTCGCCCTGTCACACCAAACAAAAACGTTCCCTTGTTTGAATTGAACATGCCCCTGTGCAAAACGAAAAGAACCGTTTGCATTTTCTTTTCCTACGATTGAATCAGCGTAAATAAGATTAATTGGCTCACCGGCAGTAGGATTACTGCCGGATTGCTGAGCACTAAGAGAGGCTACTGAGAAGATAAGCAAAAAAATTATTGAAGCGAGAGTTTTCATAATCCAATGCTCAATAATTATTTGATAATCTGAAAGTTATTTTTAATGACCAACTAATGCCTTATAAGCATCAACAGTTAGGAGATTATCTAATTCCGAAGGGTCAGTCATCTCAATTTTAATAATCCACCCTTCCCCATAACAATCCTGATTAACTTGCTCAGGTGAGTTATTCAAACCTTGATTTACTTCAACAACTTTTCCACTGATTGGAGCAAAAAGATCGGCTACTGTCTTCACTGCTTCGATTGTACCGAATGATTCTCCGGCTGTAACAGTTGATAGACTGTCTGAAATGTCAAGATAGACAACGTCTCCAAGTTCACTTTGTGCATGATCGGTAACGCCAACTATGCCGATATTACCTTCCACGCGAATCCATTCATGGTCGGTTGTATATTTTAAATCTGAAGGAAAATTCATATTGCTCCTTATTTTAATATTAAAATGAAAAAACTGTTTGTAATTGCTTTTTGTTAATTTATACTTGACTACTCAATTTCTAAACACTCTGAATCGGGTTTAGGGTCTCCGATGTTCTTTGGTCGTGCTAATTTCGACGTATGAACGGAGATGCTGAATCAAGTTCTGCATAAAAGAACGGTTATTTTATCAACAATTTAGAAGATGTCATTTACAGCCTACCGTTATATAGATACCTACCTTTTTAGAAATAAACCTTAACAAATTATTGTCAGTTATTTTTATCCTTTTACTTACTTACTCCTTTTTATTCTTTCCAATCGTGAGTATCCAAATACTTCGTATCGAAATTGCCGGAAATAAAATCAGGATTATCCATCATCTTACGATGGAAAGGAATCGTTGTACTTATTCCTTCGATAATAAATTCATCCAGAGCTCTTCGCATCTTAGCAATTGCTTCTTCGCGGGTAGGAGCAAATGTAATGAGTTTTGCTACCAATGAATCATAATACGGCGGAATTGAATACCCTTGATAAATATGGGAATCCACTCTAACGCCATGCCCGCCCGGGAAATGCAAACTTGTTATCATACCCGGTGAAGGACGGAAATTATTATAAGGATCTTCAGCATTAATCCTACATTCAATAGCATGATGATGTGGCTCTGTAGTAACTAAGGAAAGTGGCAAACCGGACGCTATTCGCAATTGCTCTTTCACTAAATCAACATCTATTGACTCTTCGGTAACAGTATGTTCCACTTGAATCCGAGTGTTCATTTCCATAAAATAAAAATTACGGTGTTTGTCCACTAGAAATTCAATTGTCCCTGCACCTTCATAATTCACAGCTTTTACTGCACGGATAGCAGCTTCACCCATAGCAGCACGAAGTTCCGGGGTCATGATTGCTGACGGTGCTTCTTCAATAAGTTTCTGGTGACGGCGTTGGATTGAACAATCACGCTCATTAAGATGCACAGCATTACCGAATTGGTCTCCAAACACCTGAATTTCTATATGACGGGGCTCTTCCACAAATTTTTCGAGATAGACGGCTGAATTTCCGAAAGCTGCTTCAGCTTCGTTGCGTGCCATCGTATAACCACGTTCAAGATCATCGGCAGAAAAGATAAATCGCATTCCTTTACCACCGCCACCGGCAACTGCTTTTATCATTACAGGATAACCGATTACCTGTGCAAGGAGTTCTGCTTCTTCAAGAGTATCAACCGTACCTTCACTCCCTGGAATTACAGGAACTCCTGCAGAGCGCATTGTTTCCTTTGCAGCTGATTTATTCCCCATTCTGGCAATAGAATCAGGTGTTGGTCCGATAAACTTAATTCCGACCTCACCGCATATCTCTGCAAAAACTTCATTTTCAGCCAAAAAACCGTATCCGGGATGAATTGCATCAGCACCCGTAATAAGCGCAGCCGAAATAACAGAGTGAATCTTAAGGTAGCTTTCCTTGCCGGCTGGAGGTCCTATACAAACAGCTTCGTCTGCAAAACGCACGTGAAGCGATGTTTTATCAGATGTAGAATACACTGCAACAGTTTTAATCCCAAGTTCCCGGCAAGCACGGATAATTCGGAGAGCAATTTCACTACGATTTGCAATCAGTACTTTTTTGATCATTATGTTAGCCTAATTGAATCAAGAACATCGGTTGATGATATTCAACGGGTTGTCCGTTTTCCACTAATATTTTGATAACCGTACCGCTTACATCACTTTCAATTTCATTCATCAGTTTCATTGCTTCTACGATACACATTGTCTTACCTACTGTAACAGTATCCCCTACCTGGACAAATGCAGGTGCTTCAGGAGAAGATGAACGGTAAAATGTACCTACAATCGGAGATAAAATTTGATGAGCATTCGCTGTTGCTGCCGTAGCTTCAACATTTGGTGGAGCTGATGCAGGTACTTCGATAGAAGCTACAGGTGCAGTAACAGGTGCAGGTGCTGTTGGGTATGAAGGTTGAAAGTAATTTTGTGCAGGTATATGATTAATAACTTCTGCTTTACGGGAAATAAAAACTTTCGCACCGTTTTCTTCCAAACTTAACTCAGTAGCAGAACTCTCATCAAATATTTTCAGTAATTGTTGTACGTATTTAAGATCCATGATTTCCTCCAAATGAGAAAAATAAAAAAGCGTGCTTCCTCATGTATAATATGCTGAAACACGCCTTTAGGTTTATTCAAGAAAATTACTCCTTCACTCGTTCCATGTAATTACCGTTACGAGTATCAATACGGAGCATATCACCTTCATTTACAAAGATAGGGACACCGATAACAGCACCTGTTTCGAGAGTTGCAGGTTTCAGAACATTTGTAGCAGTATCACCGCGAAGCCCAGGCTCTGTTGAAACAACACGAAGGTTTACGTGAGACGGGAGTTCTACCGAAAGAACAGTCATATCATTCAAAGCAAGTTGAGCTTCCTGTCCTTCTTTCATGAACTTTGCTGAGTCACCTACAATATCTGCATCAACAGGAATCTGGTCATAATTTTCAATATCCATAAACACGAAACTGTCTCCGTCTTTATAGAGATATTGATAATTTTTTCTGTCAACTCTTACAAACTCAATTGTTTCGCCTGAACGAAAACGGTTTTCGAGCAATTTACCTGTTCGCATATTCCGCATTTTTACTTGGTAAAAAGCTCTAAGGTTACCGGGTGTACGGTGTTCGGATTCTAAAATCGTACATAAGTCGTTGTTAAATTTTATTACTGCGCCAATTCTTAAATCTGCTGTGGTTGCCATGAGTACACAATATAATTAAACATTTCAAAGAGGTCTCGAGCGGATTCGAACCGCTGTAGGAACTTTTGCAGAGTTCTGCCCAGCCACTAGGCGACGAGACCAATATAGTATTTTTTTAATACTACGGAATGCGAAAATAGGGGGATTTAGCCGAAATTCCAAATAGAAAGTTTCCACAAAGGTAGAAAGTGGATGTGAAGCCGTCACATTTAACCGAAAAATCACTTTGATTTACGATAGATTCGTTTAATTATTTCATCATAATCCGCAGAATCGGGTTTGTAAACCTGATTCTACGGATTGGTACATATACTACATAATTTAGTGTGCAGAATTTTCCGCAACTTTGAACACATGAAGAATATGCGGGAAAAGAGCATCCATACTCTCCTCTACTCCCCTGACTGAACCCGGGAGAGCAAGAATAAGTGTTTTTCCTTTCATACCGCCTATACTGCGTGAGAGCATTGAAAACGGCATCCGCTGCTGTCCATAATGACGCATTTGTTCGGCAATTCCGGGGATTTCCCTATCTAGAAGCGGTTTGATTGCTTCGGGAGTAACATCACGGTTCGATAAGCCTGTCCCTCCGGTTAGAATAATAATATCGAACTCGTCTTCATACAATGATTTAACCTCATCCTGGATACTTTTTATATCGTCAGGCACAATACTGTAATCATGAACAGCTATTCCATATTTTTCTAATTTGGCGATAATAGCTTTGCCAGAGAAATCCTGTTTCGCTCCTACTGAAACAGAATCAGAGCAGACTATTACTGCAGCAGTATGCGGAATATCTGTGCCGGATGAATAATCTGATTTTCCACCCTTCTTCCGCAAAAGTTTGATTGTTGAAATTTCAACACCCTTGTCAATAGGCTTGAGCATATCATAGATCGTGAGAGCAACTACCGATGCCCCGTGCATCGCCTCAACTTCAACTCCTGTTTTGTAAATAGTATGGACTTCCACTTCAATAATAATAGACAGTCCTTCGATTCGGTGTCGAATCTCGGTATATTCAATTGGTAAAGGGTGACAATCAGGTATCATATCGCTTGTTCGCTTTACTGCAAATAGTCCTGCCACACGGCTTACTTCGAAAACATCACCTTTTGGGACTGTTCGATTATTAATTGCATCAATTGTAGATTGATTGCTGACCATTACAGTAGCTTGGGCAATAGCTATTCGGAGAGAAATGAGTTTGTGCGTTACGTCAACCATTTGTTTGATTCTTTATTTAGAAATTTAGAATATACTGTAAAAGAGTATAAAAGACTTTTGTTAACTTATGTATCTTATGTTGTTGTAATCAATTTTATCTGCTGTATTTCTTTTTCAGATCATTATTCAGATTACTAAATACATAATCATGTTCCTGACTTATACCAATTTTTTCTAAAGGTTCCCAATAAATCCGAGGAGTCAGTTCTGAAGTATAAGTGGTTACACGTGTAAGTTTGCATGAACTGTCCCCTATCTTATCAAAATAATAGATTGCCTCTTTGAAACCGAGCCATTTTCTTCCGATCAGATTATAGTCGGTTACATCCATGCGGAGTACTTTTCCTCTTTCAAGTTCAGTAATCTTCTCTCTAATCGTTCCTCCCCCAAAATCACCTCTACTTAGATTCCCACCATTGAAATAACACATTCTGATACCACCTACTTCTTCTTTTTCCAAAATACATTTTGTAGGCACAGGTAAGTCAAAATTCATCAAGAAAGGTTTTTCACCTGTTAATGTATCCACAGACTTAATTGCATCGTACACCTGTTCTGGTGTGTAGTTAAATACTTGTTCGGTCTTTACTTCAATGATTTGTTTCTTTTCATTCTTAAGATATCTTTCAGAAGGTGCTACGATCAGGAA
>JACPWH010000077.1 GCA_016197185.1 Ignavibacteriota bacterium | reverse complement strand
GTACCTTTATCAGGTTCTAAAAGTCGGACAATGTGCTTTAATAACACACTTTTACCACAGCCTGACTTACCGATTACACACATCGTCTGACCATTAGGAATCGTAAGGTCAATTCCGTTAAGTACATTTTTTTCGCCGAATGATTTGTGGAGGTCTTTGAGTTCTATCATAAGTGAATATTCCCGAATCAAGTGGAAGTAAAGGCAGTGACACAGCCGTCACTTTTACTGTAAAATCAAAAGCAATTTACCACCTTTCCGATGCGTAACCAAAAAATCCATATTGCATTGTTTTAATATCCCACCAATAGCAACATTGTTTCATTCCTTCTAATCAATCATTTTTTAGTAATTTGATGGTCATGAGACGCAGTGTTTTTAGTTTTATTCAATTAAAGTACCTGAGTAATGATTACTTTATTCCGTTCTGCTATGGTAAGCGATTTTATACGTAAACCCCGATGGAGTATTTTTTTAACGATCCTTATTCTCCCTTTCAGCAGCTGTACGGGTAATTTTTTTGCACCGTCCCACCTTGCAATAACTTTTTTTTGGATTGTTCTTCTGTTAGTTGGAGCACGTCTTTCGGGGGTAATCGAACGTTGGAAACAACCTGCAGTTCTTGGTGAATTACTTTTAGGAGTTCTGCTCGGGAATGTTTTTCTCACAGGTTACACCGGGCTTGAGTCTCTTCGAACCGATGCGACTATTCACTTCCTCGCTGAATTGGGTGTAGTGATTTTATTATTTCAAGTAGGTTTGGAATCAGATATTCAAGCAATGCGACGAGTAGGGATAAGAGCTTTTTTAGTAGCGTCGATAGGTGTTATCGTGCCGTTCATACTCGGTACATGGATAGCCGGACCATTGCTTTTACCGGGACTGACATTTAACTCATATCTATTTATAGGAGCAATATTTACTGCAACTTCAGTCGGGATTACGGCGCGGGTTTTTAAAGATGCAAAAGCAATCCATACGATCGAAGCACAGATAGTTTTAGGAGCGGCAGTAATTGATGATATAATGGGATTAATTATTCTTGCAGTTGTGTCGGCAATGGTAACAACAAATTCTGTTGATATTACCGTTATTGGAATTATTATGCTTAAAGCATTCGGATTCTTAGCAATAGGAATACTTATCAGGCAATTTGCCGCAGAAAGAATCAGCAAATTCATGTCTAATCTCAGCGGCGGAATCGCAATGAAATTTACTTTTGCAATTGCAACCGGACTATTCTTTGCATTTCTTGCAGATTCCATCGGGCTTGCTGCAATTGTTGGTGCTTTCACGGCAGGAATTATTCTCGATCCTGTACATTTCAGACATTTTGATAACCCTAAAATTGTCACCGAAATGCAAACTGTACTGAAAAACGCTTCCATACAAGCGCAGCATGAAGCCGGATTAGTACTCGAGCGTTATGCAGACCACCATGTAGATTCCATTATCGCTCCTATCGGGTATTTCCTCTCCCCTATCTTTTTTGTAATGACCGGATTTGCTGTTAATATTCAATTACTCGGTAATATCCATGTAGTTTTAGTTGCACTAGGGCTTACAGTAGTTGCAGTGGGCGGAAAAGTGGTTGCAGGATTGGCAGCCGGAAAAGTTCGTAAAATTGTTGTTGGATTCGGCATGGTGCCTCGAGGTGAAGTCGGTCTTATTTTTGCAGCAATGGGCAGACAATTAAATGTCATTAATTCGGAAGAATTTTCAATTATCGTTCTTATTGTTATCCTGACTACTCTTATTACTCCTCCTATCCTCTCCAAACTGTTGCGGATAAATGTCGCCGGCTAAATATTCCAATAAATCTCCTTATGTTTGCGCATTATAATTGTAACAGCTTTTTAATGATACCATTACTATTAAATTATTCTATTTTTCCTCTTAATTCTTTCTATGACTTCTAATCAATCTTCATCCGGTTTTGCTCACGAAATGGACGCACGCGACTCCCTCGCTCCGATACGTAATGAATTTTACTTTCCCAAAATCAATGGTAACGACGCACTTTATTTTTGCGGTAATTCACTTGGATTACAACCAAAAACTGTAGAATCTGCTCTTCTTCAAGAACTTGAAGACTGGAAAAATTGGGGTGTTGAGGGACATTTCAATGCCAAAAACCCATGGTTCCCATATCATAAGATGCTGACAGCTTCGCTTGCACGTACAGTAGGCGCAATTGGAACAGAAATTGTTTGTATGAACACCCTAACAGTCAATCTTCATCTTCTTATGATTTCATTTTATCGTCCTACCCGGAATCGATACAAGATTATTATGGAAGCCGGGGCATTCCCGTCTGATCAATATGCAATGGAAAGTCAGGTGAGGTTTCATGGTTTTGAACCGGATGATGCAATTGTTGAAATTGCTCCTCGAAAAGGAGAATACACACTTCGCACCGAGGATATTCTTGATGCAATTAATAATCATAAAGACAGCATCTCCCTCGTGATGTTCAGTGGAGTACAGTATTTCACAGGACAACGATTTGATATGAAACAGATAACATCGGCTGCACACGAAGCAGGTGGGTGGGGAAATGATGAAGCAACACGGTTTGAAATGAAAAAAGGGTTTCGCCCGGCACGTGGTGCAGAAGGGTGGCAAATAAGCAATGCCCAAGTATTTCAAATGGCAGCTTTGAGAAGTTCACTTAGTATTTTTGATCAGGTTGAATTATCAGATATGTATTCAAAACGTGATAAACTGACAGGATACTTGAAGTCCTTACTTGACGGTATTATTTCGGATTTTCCGAACCTGCCTATCAAGATTATAACCCCTGAAACTCCATCAGAACGGGGTTGCCAACTATCCCTTCTTGTTGAGAACCAAGGGCGTGAACTTTATCACTATTTGGTTGAAAACAGTGCAATCGTCGATTGGCGTGAACCAAATGTCATTCGTATTGCACCTGTGCCTCTCTATAATTCGTTCGAAGATGTTTATAAACTCACAACTATAATTAGAACATATTTTTCAACTCAATTTTTAGATTAACTTACTACATCATGGGATTAAAATAACCGGAACATTACATTCAGAAAATTATCTATCTGAAAATTTGGCAAGTAATTGAATGTTTCGACAAGCTCTGCTCGTGACAAAAAAAGTTACGTCACACTGAGCAGAGTCGTAGTTTAACTATTCGTCAAATAAAAGAGTTTTATTGCTTCGATTATTTTTGCCCTTGTACTTAAAACTCTATACCATACTGGTTAACAAACAGACATTGGATTCTCAAACTCAATTTCTTAAATACACATAAGCGCAGATACAAAAACAAACGAGTGTTCACATTGCCGCTAATATAACGGAATGTGAACATTTCAAAAACAATAGATAGCTTTTCAATTCTACTTACATAGACCACACAAATTTAACATTAGTTTATCTCAATGAAATTTCATTATCACGTCATCATACTACTAATTGTTTTTCTCCTTTCAATCGAAACAGGGAACTGCTTTCCAATTTCAAAGGAAAAAAACCGACCTAAAAAATCTTCACCTATTACTAATGTCAATGCTTCTAAAACATTTTCCGCTTCAACTGTACCTCCTGAAAAAGAAGCAATATTTGAACTACTTTCGGAGAATGCAACAGGTGTTAAGTTTAAGAATATTATCCCCTCTCATAGAGACTTTAAAATCGGGAGCAAAGTTTTTAGTATCGGAGCCGGAGGAGTAGCTATTGGAGATGTAAACGGTGACGGTTTACCTGATATATATCTGACAACTTTTATGAATTCCAATAAATTGTTTATCAATAAAGGGAATCTTAAATTCGAGGAAGCTCCCGAATCTGCAGGAGTAGCCGATTCTGCCTCATTTTCATTCGGAGCTACAATGGTAGATATCGATGCCGACGGTGATTTGGATATTTATGTTTCAGAATATAATTTCACTCCGAACCGTTTATATATTAACAACGGTAATGGAATATTTACGGATAAGGCAAAAGAATTCGGGTTGGATTTTGTAGGGAACAGTATCCAGTCTAATTTTCTGGATTACGATAATGACGGGGATTTGGATATGTTCCTCGTGGTACATGGAATATCATTCGACAGCTATAAGACAGACGGTGTTCCAAGTAAATTATATCGCAATAATGGCAATAATACATTTACAGAGGTAGGTGAACAGGCGGGAATCAATCGAAAGGGATTCGGTTTAAGTTTGGCAGTGGCAGACTTTGACAATGACGGCTGGTTGGATATGTATATAGCAAATGATTTTGAATGGCCTGATTTTTTATATATGAATCAGCGCGACGGTACGTTCAAAGAGGTAATTAAAACTGCAATCAGACACTCGAGTTTTTTTAGTATGGGTACAGATGCTGCAGATATAAATAATGACGGCTTTATTGATTTTATTACGGTTGATATGCTGCCCGAGAAACAGATACGTCGTAATACTCAATTTGAATCATTGTCAACTTTCAGCATCCTTTATGATTCTTCTCAGGTTGTCAAAAATGCTCTGCAATTAAACAGAGGAGATGCAACGTTCAGCGATATAGCGTACTATGCAGGAGTAGCCGAAACAGATTGGAGTTGGCCGGCTCTTTTTGCGGATTTCAATAATGATGGCTTCAAAGATATTTTTATCGGTAACGGATTAAAATTCGATATTATGGACAGAGATGCTATACGCCATGCAGCATCACCGGATATACTCAGCAAGATAGGAATGAATAATATTTCAGGACTGATGAGCGATACAACTAAAGACAGCAATAGAATCACACCTCAAGTCAATGATTTAGAGCCATATATCAATAAATTACCACGCACATTTCTTAAAAATTATCTGTATCGTAATAATGGAGATTTAACCTTTAGGAATACAAGTGATTCATGGGGATTTACCATGCCATATAATACGATTGCCGCTGCTTATGCAGATTTGGATAATGACGGTGATTTGGACTTGGTTTTAAACAATATCGACACCCTTGCAACCATATACAGGAATATGAGCCGTGAACACAAATTAGGAAATTATATTCAAGTAAAATTATCGGGCAAAGGGAAGAACAAAGAGGGGCTTGGAGCACGGATTAAGGTTGTAAGCGGAGGAAACACCCAAATTGTAGAACTTGAACGAACACGAGGTTTTTGCTCGGGTTGTGACGGTATTGCATATTTCGGACTCGGAACATCAACCGTAATTGAAGAATTATCGGTTACATGGCTCGGTGGCGCAACCCAGAAATTAAAAAATGTACCGGTAAACCAAAAGATAATTCTAAAGGAAGCGAACGCCATAAAGCAGGAAATTTCAAAACCTGTTGCAGAACCAACAATTCTAACAACGGTATCACCCGACAGCAGTTTGCAGTTCAGTCATAAAGAAAATATCTATGACGATTTTTTTCAAGAACGGCTCTTAGGTCCTGCAATGGCAGCTGGTGATGTAAATGGAGATAGTTTTGAGGATGTCTTTATCGGCGGTCCGAAAGGAATAGCCGGAAGTCTGTTCCTTCAGCAATCAAACGGGAAATTTGTAATTAGCCCGCAACCTGCCATTGCCGAAGATTCCATGTATGAAGATCAGGGTGTTATTTTGTTTGACTGTGACGGTGACGGCGATTTGGATTTATATATAGCGAGCGGAGGGAATGAAGAAAGCATAGAGATACCGGAATTATTACAAGACCGTTTATATATCAATGACGGCAAGGGGAATTTTTCTAAAGGATTGCTCCCTTTTATGCAATCAGGTACTTCGTGTGTTATTGCCGGCGATTTTGACAATGACGGGGATTTTGATTTATTTGTGGGGGGAAGAAATGTACCCGGCAAATATCCTGATTTTCCGAGAAGCTACCTGCTTCTCAATGAGCATGGAACATTCATAGATGTTACCGACCAACTTTGCCATGATATTATTAATGCAGGCATGATTTCCTCTGCATTATGGACTGACTATAATAATGACGGAGAACTTGATTTGATAGTTACAGGTGATTGGATGACTCCTCATATTTACCAAAACAAAGGCGGGAAATTTTTCGAAGCTACAGTGGGCAGCGGATTGGAAAATGCTTATGGTTGGTGGACAGGCATAAATGCAGGTGACTTTGATAATGATGGTGATATTGACTACGTGATGGGAAATTTAGGATTAAATTCGAGATATAAAGCATCCCCTGATCTCCCGATCGACCTTTATTGCAAAGATTACGACGATAACGGCAGCAGAGACCACATTTTGACATATTACCAAGACGGCAAGCAATACCCTGCACGTTTCTTTAGTGCAATGTTTATGCAGATGCCCGCGCTCAATAAAAAATTCCCCGACTATAAAGACTTCGCCATTGCAACAATTCAAGATGTATTTCCTCAAAAACAAATAGATTCAGCGATACATTTGAAAGCAACTACTTTCCAAAATTGCTATGCTGAGAACCGTGGGAATGGAAAATTTACCCTCCATTCCCTGCCGATTGCTGCGCAATTCGCTCCGATGTTCGGAACTTCTGTACAAGATTTTGACGGAGACGGTAATTTAGATATTCTCGAAATAGGAAATTTTTATGGACCTGACCGTGAAACATGGCGATATGATGCCGGACAGGGAGCATTTTTGAAAGGTAACGGGAAGGGTGAATTCGAGGTACTTCTGAAAACTAAAAGTGGCTTCTTTGATTTGAAAGATGCACGAAGTTTGATAACAATCCCATCAGCCAAAGAAGACGGTATGTATATCATGACAGGTAATAACGGTGCTTCTCTGAGTGTTTTCAAGAAAAAGAATGATAGCAAGACTTCCCTATTGAAAATAGACAGTAAAGATAATTATAGTCATGCTATCATTACTTTGAAAAACGGACAATCACGTCGTCATGAATTCTATTATGGTTCAGGATACCTTTCTCAAAGTTCATTGGGTATAGAAGTATCGTCCGAGGTTAAAAGCATTGACCTTTATAAGGGAAATGTTCTTAAAAGAACTATAAATTCGAACACCCAATCACCATAGGTAAATTGGACGTTGAAAATCATCTAACTACTTTTTTAATACAGTACCACACCATGAAAAGATACCTCCTCTTTTTGTTTCTTATCATCCCACTTTTTCTTTCAAAAGCTGCAAAAGCCAATGTGACAACTGATCAAAATGCAGTTATTGCAGGAGAATTGGCTTACAAGAATCAAAAATTATACTTAGTTGCCAACCTAATAAATTTTAACATATCTTACGACAAAGCTTCAGATTCTGCGTTTATTGATTCAAACGGTCATTTTATCCTGAAAGGAATGTATTCACCTAATTCCAACTATTCATTATATATAAGTGATAAAGTAATATTTTCGAATATTTTTTGCAAACGCGGAGATAGTCTTGTTATTCTACAAACTTCAGTGGATAATTATCCGGAAATAGTATATGATAAGGGAGGAGCAATTAGATTCTATAATGATTTATTTACAAAATTCCAATTGGATGAGACGTACAGAACATATTTTAAAGAAGGGAAATGGCAGGAATCCTATGCGATATTGGATAAACGTGCAGAATCACAAGCGGAGTTATTAAACGTAGTTACTTCTTTACTATCCGATTATCCAGCGTTAAAAAGAGAGGCAGAGGATATTGTTCGATATGGGGCAAGTTCTAGCAAATTGGAATTACTTTCCTACTTTTATTTCGACGAAAACGATAGTGTTGTGATTCATGATAAACATTGCTTGGACTTTAGGATTCATAGGCGAGTTACAACAAAAAGATGTTAACTGCAGTTTAACTCATGCTTGTATAAACTTTCTCAATTTATATCTTGAATTTCCATACAAACTTTGGAAAATAGAAATGAAGAAAAGCTATGTACTTTCGATGGATGAACGGTTAACACTCCGTTTCGATTTTTGCAAAAAGCATCTTTCCGGATGTTCAAGAGATTACGGAATATATTATTCAATAGCTACTCTATTTAGTTTTTACAGTGATTCAACGGCATTTAAGGTAGTGGAAAAACAATTGAAAGACTTTTGTGAGCTTGCTAGTGATAAACGTTTTGCTGAGCTTGGCACAAGAATATACAACAAAAAGTTTGCTGCTTCATCAGGGCATATTGCACCAAATTTAACTCTTCCTGATATTACCAATCAAAATATTTCACTCTCGGATTTTAAAGGAAAAACAGTATATATGGAATTTACCGGATCGTGGTGTATTTTTTGCCGTAAAGAAATCCCTCACCTCATCGAACTTCAAAAGAAATTCAAAGATAATCCAGATATAGAATTTGTTTCAATATGGTTGGAAAGCGCAGAGAATCCGTCTGATACCTGGTCAAGTTATGTTCACGGAACGGGTTTAAGGGGAATTCATTTATATTCGGCAGCGCAATTCAACGGCAAAGCCCCCAAACTTTACCAAGTCGAAGGTACGCCTATATTTATGATTATTGACAAATATGGGAAGATTGTTTCATCAAATGCAAAACGTCCGGGTGAAGATGGAATTTATGAGGATTTAATCCGTACAGCAGGAAACTAATGATAGAATTTCGTATAGTTAATATCAAAAGTAGTATCATAAAATAATGATACTACTTTTGATATTAACAAACTAACTCAATGCAATCGAATCACTCCGATTCACCATCCAACGATACAACTTTAACATCACCAAATTCCGCAAGTTGATATTTCAAATCTTCTATAATGCCCGCCCCTGAAATAACAATCTCATCTGATTGAAAATACAGCTGCTGCACTCTGAATAACTCTTCATGGCTGAGTGCAACTATAGTATTGAAATAGTCTGAATAGTAATTTTTGGGGAAATCATACAGTTCAATCGTTTGAAGTAAATTGGATACATCATGAGGTGTTTCCATATCACGCACAAAAGAACCGAGTAGATATTGTTTAGCAGTTTGGAATTCTTCAATCGTCACTGCTTCCAATTTCATACGTTCAATCTCTTCAAGAATAATTCTCACTGATTGGGCAGTAGCTTCTGCTCCAACGCTTGTAACTACTATAAAAGTAGAGCTTATCTTGCGGTCATCTATCAAACTTCGCACACCATAGGTAAATCCATGTTTTTCACGGAGAAGCTCGTTAATTCTTGACGAAAACATTCCACCGTAAATACTATTGGCAAGAGTAAGCGCGGGATAATCAGCGTGCTTAGCATTGATAGTATTGTAGCCGACATACAAAGTTGTTTGGAGCGAATCGGTTTTTTCGATAGCAACTACTTGGTGTTTGGTTTGAGGAGCATTGGGAGCAATTGC
>JACPWH010000117.1 GCA_016197185.1 Ignavibacteriota bacterium | reverse complement strand
TCTATTGAAGAGCTTACAGCAGTTCTCGCTCATGAAGTGGGGCATTATAAGCGAAAACATATTTTCCAAAGTATGGCATTAAGCATTATTCAATCAGGAATTATGTTCTATCTTCTTTCAGTATTTCTGAATAGTAAGCAATGGTATTCTGCTTTTTATGTTGAAACTCCTGCCGTCTATGCAGGACTCGTATTTTTTATGATGCTGTACTCTCCTATCAGCACAATTATCGGAATCGGGATGAATATTTTTGCCCGTAAGAACGAATATGAAGCTGATGATTATGCTGCAGTTACTACAGGAAAACCTGAGTCTATGATTGCTACACTCAAAAAACTTTCGGCTGATAATCTCTCCAATCTTACTCCACATCCATTGTATGTGTTTCTGAATTATTCACATCCTACTGCACTCCAGAGGATTATGGCTTTGAGAAAGTAGAAAGTAGAAAGTACAAACGATATAAACAATGTGCGACTAACTACTCGCTCCCGAATAATATTTGAGCGACCAGTTAAAAAATCGAATGGCAAGTGTAATAAAAAGCACGGAAGCACATAAATGCCAAATGATTAACTCGGTTGAGATTGAACTGTCATACAATACTCTAGCCGGAACAGATGCAACTAACGCCATTGGAAATATCGACAGAAACATTCTCTGCATCGATCGTGAGTAGATACTTGCGGGCTTCATCGCAAATTGATAAAGGGAATGGAAAATGTGCTGAATCCCTTCGGCATTCACAAGGAAAATTGAGATTGATGCCATTACAGTTTGCATCGCAAGTAAAATCACCGTACCACTGATCACCATTATTCCAAACAGAACCACTTGCCCGACTGAGAGCACATTACTGCTGATATGTATTCCATACATCAAAAATGCTATTGCTGTTAATAGATTAAGAACCGACGCAACATTTGTGTAACGGAAGAACACCATGAAAAACGGAGAAACGGGCTTGTTGACATAAAAATCCAATTCTCCGGAGACTACATAGCTGGGGAAACGCCAAAAATTGGTAGAAATCATCATCATATTTATACCATCCACTATAAATAGTGTCCCAAGAAATATTGTCATATCCCCAGATTTCAGCCCACCAATTGACGGTGTATAAAGAAACAGTACTTGAAAAAGAGCTATCTGCACACCATACCATGCCACGTCCACCAAAAAGTAAAGCACAAAATGAGTACGGAATTCCATCTCGCGTGCGAGACAGTTCTTGAAGAATGAAATCCAAAGCCGGATGTATCGGAACATAATTGCTACTAAATGTATTTTTT
The DNA here is from genome assembly GCA_016197185.1 of Ignavibacteriota bacterium. Taxonomy (GTDB): domain Bacteria; phylum Bacteroidota; class Ignavibacteria; order Kapaibacteriales; family UBA961; genus JADJXV01. Next base: position 5,429 of record JACPWH010000117.1, on the reverse strand, counting down.
ATACAAAATTAGAGTATTAGCACGAATATTTATTATTTTAGAGTACGTAATTGAAAGTTAGTTCGAAATCTAGTATTTTCAATTTACTTTTCGGTGAGGGTTCGGTGAGTGAGCCGCTTTAATTTTGTAGTTGAAATTATATTCAACCACAAAATTACATACAATCATGTCATCATTCCGTGAAACATTTATTCTTAAAATCGTAAAGTATGATGAAGAGAAACAAGTAAAAGTTTCGGTCACACTTCGTAATATTAAATCAGAAAAATCACTGATATTCAATTCGACTGACGAGCTATCACAATATTTAAAAATTGAAGAGAGCAATGCTCTTACACAGAATATTGATCAATAATTATTTCTAACGGCAAAAAAAAATCTACTGGCAATTAGAAGAATAAAGATCAGAAACTCATTGTGCAATCTGAATGTACATAGAAACTTATGAGTGAAGTATATGAAGTTAGTGCGGCAATCTTACTATTCAATCACTTTGATGAAAGAAGCAAGATAATAGGAAGAATTTGTTCGAGATAAATGCTGTTGAGGCATAAATGAAGTTGGATGTAGAGATTGATAAGGTGCTTTTCATTGATAGAAAAGCACGTTTCTTTTTTTAATCTTTTTCAATCGCAACCATTGCCATAGCAATGGTTGCAGAGTGCGATAGAGAAATATGAATCTTGCATTCTCCCCACCTTTCTGCCATCAAACCTGAAAGTTCAATTATCGGTTTACCACTCGGTTCATTTCTAATTCCCACCAAATTCAAAGAAAAACCATCTCTCATTCCAGTCCCGATTGCTTTGCTGAAGGCTTCCTTGGCTGCAAAACGCGCTGCATAATGTTGCCCTTTATGCATTTTAAAGGATTCACAATATTCGCGCTCAGTTTCTGTAAATATCTTTTTTAAAAAGCGTTCTCCAAACTTTTCGATTGATTCTTCAATACGGTGGACATCCGTAATGTCTGTCCCGATTCCAATTATCATATTTTTAAGGATTATTGGTTGTTAATTTTAACTTCTTACAGTGAAGTAATACATTATCAAAGAATACCTTATGAGCAAATTATTGAGATTCTCTGACAATTTTTCTGTTAGTATATACAAGTACTCTCGTCCTCTTTTAATAAGCATGAGTTCTTTTCTGAATTTCATTGTGAACTTGTGAAAAACCTTTGTGCACTTTGTGTTTAAAGATGAACCACAAAGGTCACACAAGGGACACAAAAACAAGTAATTGTTATCTATTATTCCGATTTGTCAATCTCAAAAATAGAAAAACAGACCTGCTTATTCAAGGGGAATTAAGAAGGTTTCTTACCCTTACTGAAAGTACAAAGATTATCAGTGTACCATTATTGTATTTTTCAATTAAATCTGAGGAATCCCCAATATCACCCTTGCTCTATTAAGCGACTCATCTATATCCCCAGGAACATTCTCTTCACCTATCTCATCCAGGAATCCAGCCCGTTGAATTGTAACAAGCGGTTGAGTATGAATATCGGAAATGATAAATGCAATCCCGTGTTTCTTGCAATTTTCATATACTTCTTTTAGCGTTTGTAGTCCGGTTGAGTCAATTGCAGGGACATTACGCATACGAATTATCCGTACTTTAGGATGAACGGATACAAGCTCCATTGCCTCTCTAAATTTATAAGCAGCTCCAAAAAAGAATGGACCATTAATTTCAAATACATCAACGCCATCAGGAACACTTCGTTTATCTATTGAATTCGGATCGTCATTTTGGTCATCATCATTAATTTCTCGAGAAATTACTCCCACATTCGTTACCGAAATCATCTGTCTCATAAATAGGAATACAGCAAGCAAAAGCCCAATTTCAATTGCAACTGTTAAGTCAACCAGAACCGTAAGTCCGAATGTGACGAGCAATACTGCAATATCACTTCTCGGGCTGTTCAGAAGTGAGCGGAAACTCCTCCATTCGCTCATATTATACGCTACAATTACGAGTATGGCAGAAAGAGCAGGAAGCGGTATAAGGGTTGCCCACCTTCCGAAAAACAACATGATTAACAGAAGTGTGACTGAGTGAATCATTCCTGCAATCGGTGTACGCCCGCCATTTTTAATATTGGTTGCAGTACGCGCTATTGCCCCTGTTGCAGGAATCCCTCCGAAAATAGGACTGGCAATGTTAGCAATACCTTGCGCTATCAATTCTGTATTCGAACGGTGCTTTGTTCCAATCATTCCGTCGGCAACAACTGCCGATAATAACGCTTCAATTGCGCCGAGTATTGCAATGGTTAGAGCAGGTTGAAATAACTCTTTAACAACAGCTAAATTAATATGTGGAAATGACGGCATAGGGAACGAAGAAGAAATCTCTCCGAATCTGGAACCGATTGTCTCTACATTCAGCCCAAATACCTGTACTGCAACGGTAGCTACAATCAATGCAATCAACGAACCCGGTATTTTCTTTATGTATCGTTGCCATGTAATGATAAGTAAGATTGAACCCAAACCGATAATTGCAGATGCTATATTGACTGACGAAAAATTATGAGCATACAGTATCCACTTTTCAATAAAATCAGGAGGTACAGTTCCAATTTTCAAACCCAAAATATCCTTCACTTGCGACGAGAAGATAATGAGTGCTATACCGCTCGTAAACCCAACAACAACCGGATGTGGGATAAATTTTATGATTGAACCAAGCCGTACCAAACCCATAATTATCAGAAAAATTCCTGCAAGCAAGGTTGCAATTGTCAGCCCTTCAATGCCATATTTCTGGACAATTCCATACAGAATCACTACGAATGCGCCCGTTGGTCCTGCAATCTGAACACGACTTCCACCTAATGCCGAAACAAGAAATCCACCGATAATTGCCGTATAAAGTCCTTTTTCAGGAGATACTCCCGAGGCTATTGCAAATGCAATCGAAAGGGGCAAAGCAACAATACCCAAAATCAAGCCGGCAGTTGCATCGGCAAGAAATTGTTTTTTTGTGTAAGTAGGAAGTATCGATAAGAGTTTTGGTTTAAACATTTCTTTTAGTATAAATATCTTATAATTTACCTTTTGTGATAGACTTAAGTATGCCTCTAAGAGGATTTTGTGACGTTACATGATAAGTTTGAATTCCAAGTGATCGGGCAGTTTGGATGTTTTGAGGAGCATCATCAATGAACAAAGTTTTTTCAGGGATAACATTCATTGCTTTGAGTACATGCTGGTAAATTTCATGTTCCGGTTTGCGAAGTCCTAAGGAATAAGACAAGAAGCAATCGTGCAATTCCAAGAAAAGTGGTAAACATTCTTGTTCTATAGCACTGTAATGAATATCATTTATATTACTCAGAAGTGCTATTCGATAACTTTGTTTAAGCGATTGGAGCATATCAATCGAATCAGGAAAAAGCCCTATAAGCATTGCATTCCATGCTGAGTCAATTTCACTGTCACTTCCAGATATTCCATAAAGAGAGCGAAGTTCATTGCGAAATTGAGCCGAGGTAATACGCCCTGCTTCAAATTGATTGAATACTTCATTCTGAGATAGTAGGGAGAAATTAATTTTTTCAGGATTTTCTGAAAGTGCAGAAAGAGCAGCGCGAGTTCTCTCATGATTGATATTAAATAATACTCCACCAAGATCAAAAATGATAGTTTCAATTTCCATATTAGAGTGGTTTGAATTGCTCAAAAGCCTGATGACATGAATTGCAGTAATGTATAGACCTGCATAATGTAGGTCCGAAAGGTGTTTGTACAATAGTTTGTGTACTTCCGCAATGGGGACACTCAATATTTTCTAAAATATCAAGTTCGAAGGCAAGGTCGTACCTGGGTGGGGGTGCAAGACCGTGTTTTTTTAGTGCGAGAAGTCCTGCTTCGGTAATACGATTAGAATCCCATGGAATATCGTAATTGACAGTAACGACAACATTCTCAAATCAGTGTGTGAGCCTGTTCTACCTCCATACGATGGCACTACAGTTTCTATCTGTGGCAATATAAGGGTTGCTTTTTGAAGTGTGATTGATATTGCTTCAAGCCATCTTTTTTGCAGTTCTGTTTCACCTCCGAAAATTCCGTCATTTTTCAATTCTTTTTCGAATTCAGATGGTTCAAATATTCCGAGAGCAAGCGGAAAAGCTAAATTCAAAGCAGATTGCATCCTTGAATGGCTGTCTTCGTTCCCTTGAGCACCAAGCTGAGCTACCCATGTATTTGCGTGGAATACATGATATTTGATTTCACCACGTACTTTTTTAGCAAGCAGAGATAAAGGAAGGTATGAGGAATCTTCGAGCATTTGATAGCGAAGCATTTCCGCTGTATCAAATAAGAAATGTCGTATCAAACTGAAATCATAACCGCCAATAGGATATTCAACCAAGTGACAACACTTCATTTGCAATGAGTTACGCATAAAAGCTGAAGTGTCGGGTTCAGGTTCTCCAAGCGATTCAAGAATTTTAAAGAGTGCTAAGGAATGTACGATTTTGTCCTGAGCAATTGACGAAAAAGCAATATCCTCTTCTAGTATCGGACCTAATCCTGTCCATTCTGAATTCCGATGACCGATAATGAGTTCGTCGTCAGCCATTCGATAGAGTAAATTTTTGAGGGCTTCGTTCATATATTTTAGATATAGATATTTTAATTCAGGCTTGCTGTTCCTTTTTAAAAGATTCGATTTTTTCGCGAGTATTTGCATACGCATTAACTTCGCGATACGGTTTCTCTGTTGCAGTTTCGAATACATCGGAATCAGACGTATCAAGAGCAATAATATCGTCGGTGCTAACCACCCATAAACTTACCGATTGTCCGCGCCGCCCGTATTGTTCCTTGGCAAAGGCTATTGCAAGTTCAGGAGTAGGTGCATGAACCGAACCTACATGAAGATGTCGCGCCCCCGATTTGGGCTGATGGAATACTTCGTATGTTTTGAACTGGTCGAGTTCTTCTTTGGGAACAAAAGATGTATCAGGATTTTCGGGTAAAGCGGCACGATTAACCCGTGGGTCGAGCGATGTAATAATCTGCATTGTTTGGCTCTTGATATAAATTAAGAGAGGGAAATTTTGTGTTTATAGTGCAAAAATACGATTATTTCGGCAATACTTCTAATGACAAAAGTCATAGGTAGTGTTTGGGGATTTACTATGTGGTATCTTATTTTTACTATATATTAGATTTTATAACTGATATTTTATTTTATTTGTGTTTTTTTGGATTCGTATGATTAAGATGATTTTGTAAACATCCATTGATAATGCGAATTAACCTTTTGCCGCAGCCCCCTAAATGCCTGGACAAAGATTCTACTTATATTGCAAACCAAAATATAGGAGAATTCAATGAAGACAAAACGCAGATGGACAGTTGAGCAAAAGCTTACAATACTCAAGGAAGCCGAAGAGCACGGAGT
>JACPWH010000116.1 GCA_016197185.1 Ignavibacteriota bacterium | reverse complement strand
GCAATGGTTATACCAAAATTGAAATTCCGTCATCGCCAATGTTAAGTGATGAATGTCCCTAATTGCATAACTTTGTAGGGCTGCTTTTAGTGTCCCAAAAAATCGTTCGATTCGGCCATTTTCCCAAGGTCGAGCTGGCCGAGAAAAGCGTTGTCGGATTTGGCACAAACGCAGCACTCGCTTGACGAGTTTGCTATGAAATACCACACAATTGTCGGTTTTAATAGCAAGCGGGACACCAAATTCTCCGACTGCTAAAAAGACGTAACCGAGAAAAGTCCATGCATTAAAGTGCCGCAAATAACGCAGCGCCAAATTCATGCGCGAACCGTGGTCGATGATACCCAGCACAATCTGTGGTTTGCCGCTCGCTTGATCTAGGATGTAGGTCGTATCTGCCGCCCACATTGCATTATTTGTCATGTCCTCAGGTATTTAAGTTATTATCTAACATTCATTCTCTTTTTCTCTCGAATTATTTTGCAATTTTGCAGCTTTATCATTATTTTCACTTCTTTTTTTATTTTTCGTTTTTTATCTTTTATTTTTCTCCTCCTTAAATACTATGAGAGGTGTGTCACTTTTAACGTGACGGTAAAATTTTTGGGATGGTTTAACACGAAATAATTGGCGTAATAGTTGCAATAAAACTGCACTCTTAAAACAAACGAAAATGAAGAACGATATCGAAAAAATGTAAATGCTCGGCAACATCGGCAAAAATCGTGAGATTTTAGCGCAGTTAGTCGGTTTTGTTCATTTCATCCAGATAACTGGAAACTTCTTTAAATTTAATCCCATGAAATTTATTGATGTTAGAAATTGTCCAATAAAGAATAAATGTAATTTAGAAAAAATATTATTAGCAAATAAATTGAAAATTTCAGGGGAGAGCATTGATAATGAATCCTTTCAATTTTTTATCAAACTCGGAAAATTTTGGCAAAATTTGTGAATTATTCCTTCATAAGACAATGCTTAATGAAAACATATTGCCAATCCTAGATAAAATAGAAAATTTGGAAACTCTCACGATAGAATCTAAGAATATGGACCAAATAGTGATTGCAAGAGAGTACAAAAAACGCCATGCTAGAGTTTCGGTGGTTTTCAATAAAATTTTGGAAAATACATTCAGGGAGGAGGTGCCTTTATTTTAATTTCACGATGTCCCGTTGTCCCATCCGCATGCGGACGCCCCCAAAACTGATGCTGAATGAGCGCTATTTTTGAAAAACACGCTGGATTTCCAATGCTTTTCAACAAAATTCTGCGTGCATTTTTAGTGGAATTGCTTAAAATTTGTGCAAAATTCGCCGCCAAAACGAGCAGCGCTGCGGCTAGTGGAATTGGCCATTTTCTTTAACAATTTAGTTTTTTGGGCTACTACGTTTGTTAGTGACGTAGGATGATTGCAAAAAATGTTCATCCTGAATTACTTGAAAGAATAGGTTTTAAAACACTGGAAAATTGCGTATAGAAAATTGTGCAGAGTTCAACTCTGTTAATAATGCATTACATGCAGGTGCAAAAATTGAAAATTTTGAAAATCACACAGGTTATACAAAAAATGGCATGCCATTTCCGCGTTGTTGGAATTGTTAAATAATCACTAACGGGGCGAGGATTACAAGTGAATATTGAAAATTTACTTCATGGGAACTCCTATAATTTCTTAACAGAAATGGGATGGACCGCGGCAAGAGATATTAATCCCACAGTCTACCTCGATCATTTGTCAAGAGAAGGATATAAAATATTTCCTACCGCAATCGATTTTTTTAAGTCCTTTGGAGGGCTTGATGGGCGGATGCCTGCATATCGTGTAGAAGGGGAATTCGATCGTGTACATTTCAAGCCAGAAGAAGCTACCGAGGTTATATATCAAGAAAAAGTAGGGACATATGAGGAGCGAATTGGTGCACCATTGGTTGTTATTGGTGCAGCATATAATGACCACCTAATTTTATTACTCTCAAACAACGGAAAAATGCTGGGCTGCTATGATGAATACCTTTGCTTACTTGGCGACAATGTTGCAGATGGCCTAATTGCGTTATTTGAAGGGAAAGAAAGTGTAGAAATTCCATGAATATTATTTAATTCTATTGATTGCAATTTTAGTTTTAAATAAAACGTACTGGTGTCCCGGCCGCATGCAGTGTCCCGCCCGCAAACGGACGGCCCCGAAACCGGTGCTGAATAAGCATCATTTTTTAAAAACACACAGGATTTTCGATGCCTTCCAGTATTGGCTGTTTTCTTTAACAATTCAGATTTTTGGGGCTGCTACGGTTTTTAGTGACACGCAGCAGCTTCCTTTTAATTAGTCTTCCCAAAACGCAAGCTCTATCTGCGTTTTAGGTACGTATTTGATTGGATTATTTCCCTGCCATTTCAAGAAGGGTGTCTGTTCCCGCAAGTGTTGATGTGGTCAGGAATGGTTATGCCAAAATTGAAATTGGGACATCGCAAACGTCCATTAAATGCCGATGTTGTCGAAAGCTTGCCCGAATTTCTCCCGCCTTCCACTACTCATGCTTGACTTCCACAATCCCTGCCCTTACAGCCCAAGTTGGGGCAAGATTTGGGTCCGCTAGTATCAATTTCGATTTGTTGTGACAGGTCCAAATTTGTATTTACCCAAATAAAGATTAGGAATATAGATAACTAGAAT
>JACPWH010000081.1 GCA_016197185.1 Ignavibacteriota bacterium | reverse complement strand
CCCATATCTGAATTGCAACCAGTTAATTTAAGAATTGCCTCAGAATTTTCGCTCATTCTCTTGCCTATAATATTCAATAGTTGATAATATACATCGAGTGTATGTGAATGAGCGGCTTCGTTTAGAGAAAATGATGATTTTTCTGCTTGAGAAAGAGTAGAATACCTACCGGGAATTTTTGAACTGTTCGGTTCAAAGAAAAGATACGGCAATAGTGGTTTTAATTGAGTTGAAATAAATTCTTCTACCTTAATTCCATTGAGAGGAGATTGTTCTCCTTTTTCCGTAATACCAAAAGCATCAAATTTGATTACTGAAGTCACAGGAGATTTCGTTGTTGTGACTTTAGTTTTTGCAGGATTCTCTTTAGGAGTTGATTCTGCTGCTTGCGGAATAATACCATTTGGTATCTTAGGTATTGTAGGTATAGGTTGAGAATTTGTTTGAGGTGCATACTTCAGTGAAATTCCTATTTGAAAAGCATTGGCTTTCCACACAACACTTTCGGTTAGATTGGAAAGCCCTATATGAAAAATTGCCTCTGGAGCAATGATCATCGAACGAGATCGGTTAAGGGGCAACTCCATACTTGTCCCTATTATCAGTGATGTTTGAAATCTATTAACTCCCGATAGATCACCTGAATATTCATTCCTTGTTCTTTTAAGATTTTCCTTGAAAACCAAACCTTCAGCTTTCATCTCTTCAACTTGATCATAATTAATGCTACCAAGAGATGCTAATTCTATTCCGGAATGAAAACGCAATCCACCGATAGGATTAAATGTAATAATAGGAGCAATGCCAATAGTTGAAAGACGAGCTTTAATGCGGTGATCAATAGCTGCATCCGGGAAATAATAATCGTCAGCCAGACGCAAAGCAGGAACATATTCCTCACGAACTAATGTAGCATTAAGTGTTGAATACCCTGCTCTTAGTGTAAACCAAAACCTCTTGGTTATCGAGAACTCATAAAGCGCACCAAAGGCAAACCCTCCACCTGTTCCATTTTCAAATTTAGGGCAACAATTCGGAACACCCGGCAAAGCTCTGAAATCTGCCGAATGGAAATTAATACTATACCCGCCATATACTCCATAACGTTCAGTAGAGGTTGATTGCGCGTGAACATTCTCGACTTGAATCAGAAGCAATATAAAGAATGCAACCCTATAATAAAAAGATGTCATGATAAAGTTCCGGTACGAAAAAAAAAATTAGCGTTTAACAAATTGTACAAATTTCACTTCGCTCCGAGTAGAAAGTATAAGTGAATAAACTCCTGACGGCAAATGAGAACAATCAAATGATTTCTGATGATTACCATGCCCCATAACTCCATCACTCTGAACCATTACTTCCCGTCCTAATGCATCGTGAAGAGCTATGGTAACGGGTGATTCTTCTGCGAGTGTAAGCAGAACACTTGCACTCTCTTCTGCCGGATTGGGCAAAAGTATCATTTGAGTTACCGGCGATCCTGTCAGCAGTCGGGTAGAGCTACCGGCAGTACATAAATCAATAAATTTTACAGATACGGAATCTGATTTTATGGCTAACGGGCATCCGTCGCTACTAAAGTTCAATGAATCAATTCTGACAGTAACTATAGTGTCACTTCCAAGCATCGTTACAAATTGCATGATCATTAATGTATCATTATCATATTTTCGTTCAGATTCGAATCTTACAATTCTTCTATTTCCATAAATTATTCCATTCTGTAGTTCGAGAGATACTGGTAGTAACATCGAAGCATCAAAGGACAAAGTACAGGAAAACTTGGTGGGGGGGTCTCGATATGGGTTGGATACCTTCTCTTGAAAAATCTATTCTCACTCGTGAACTGGTTCGACCGATTACAGTAGGGGCAAAACGAAGTTGGAGCTTGGCAAATTGCTGATAATTAAGTGTAACTACAGTGTCGCCTCCGGTAATTAGGAATTGTTTGATGTCCGGTCCTGCGACTGAAGTTTTAGAGATATTCAAGTTCGTTCTTGAAGAGTTTACTGTTGATGGATTGAGAAGTGAATCTTTCCAGGCACCAATATGTACTTTCTCAAAATCGATAACGTCGGGATAGCTAATTTCAAGGTCAAATCCATTACCGATTAACGAAACTTCGTGCATTTGCCCATTCGAGAATAATTGAAGTGTAGCGACTGCAAATCCGAATTTCTTGGGAGAAAAACCTAATTCCATCGGCTGGCATGCCGGGAGTACACTCGAAAACCCAGTTGGAAGACTCGAAATGATTCTGAATACATTATCAGGGTCATTAACTATTATGGCAGAGTCTATTAATGATGATGAAAGAGGATTTTTACTTATACACAAAATTGATTCCACTACAGAATCCCTTGAAGTGTTTATTGCCACTTTACCAAAATCAACATCTTTAAGCGATGCGAGAATAGGTTGTACAATTTCCCATAGGCTATCTGATACATCTTGTTGGTCAACTTGGTCGTTTATCTGCCAAATAAGAGCTTGGCTATTATCAAAGGTTGCTAATACTTTAGAACTGTAAACATCCCATCTGATTGATGTAGCGGATGCCTTTACTGTATCTAAAATTCTTGTGACTTTCCCGGCAGCCAAATCGACAATTTCAAGTCGTTCTTGAAGTGCAACTGCAATATACTTTCCATCTGGAGACCATGCTATATCATTGCTTGTTAACCCTGCAAATAAAGATAATACAGACTGTGAAGGAAAAAACCGAAGCTGCCCGGTTTTATTAAAGATTGCACAAGTTGTATCGGGATTACTTGGATTTGATACATAAGCTGTACAAAAATCTGTTGAAGTCAAATCAACAAATGAACCGACAATTTGGATAGGATTTGTAATGTCTGCCGTTATATCCACTTCTGTGCGTCGTGCATCTCGGTCTTGGCTTGCAGAAAGAATAGTAATATGCTTCGGTGAACTTCGGCTGACGGTTAAACGGTTGATAACACCTGTATGTTCCCTTGGGAGTTCAACTGCGTTGAAATCGGTTCCCCACACAATAATTTGGTCTAATTGTGCTCCTCCGGTTGACACTATATACCTGCCGTCATCTGAAAACGCACATGAATAAGTACTTCTTGGCAAACCGGAAACTGATTGAATATAGGAAAATGTTGATGCATCATAAAGCCCTACACCTTGATTACCGCCGATTGCAATTTTTTTTCCATCCGAGCTCCAGTCCACGCAAAAGCCTGCTGTATTATCCGTAATTGTATGTTGTGAAAGAGAAAGCCCAGTAATGGCATCCCATATAATGAATGTCCTATCATTTGATACAGTTATCGCCTGTGTACCCTCGTTATTGAAACATCCCTGGTTGATCCCTTTAGAATGTCCATTCAAAAAAAGTAATGAATCCGCATTTCTTTTTCGAAACTGTTGTGCGCGAAACAAACAGCTGTTACTTGGTGTAGGAGGTATCCTCCATAAATATGATAACCCTGTTGCTTTTTTTGTTATAGATAACCAAGTTGAACCATTATCTGTTGAATAATCCAAACTAACAGTATCAGCGGGTAAAACTCCAGTCCATCGCAGAGTAGTAGTATCACCAACCGGGAATTTTTCTCCACCATTTGGTGCAAGAATTTTTAGAACAGCTTTCTGCTTTCGTTTCCCTGAAAACCCGCCAATTGCATACAGAAAAGCCCCATCACAAAGATTCCCTTCTAAACGAATTTGGGCAAACGACAGCAAAGAATCTGTTGGAGTAAATATTATACGGAATGTTTTATTTTCTCCTTTATTCAATCGCCATTCGGGAGCAGGTGTATTTTCAATAATGAATGATGTATCTGAAGAAGTAATCGAAGTAATAATAACGCTGTCGGATTCAGCATTTATAATTATACTTGCTGTGTCTCTATTACCGGGTGTAATATCTGTAAAACGTACAGAAGTGGATGAGAGTTTTACTTTGGGCAAATTTATTTCATCTACCGAATAATCAAATTTTGTTTCAAGAATAGGTGTATCTACCAAAATATCTGCTTGTCTGTTGACTTCACAACTAATGCCTGTTTCCCAAATAAGTTCGCAAGGTGGCAGTGCTTGGGCTAATTTGAGGATAAGTCGATAAATTTCCTCAATTTTTTCAGGTGAATTCGCATTTTCGAACCATGCCCCCTTAGTAACTTCAGCAATATTTTTGAGTGAAGAAGGCAGTTTTAAGTTAACACCTACACAATATATTTCTGCATTTGTAGAAGCTGCTTCAAGCAATGTTCTATTCTGGTCAACAAACCCTTCACCATCAGTAAGGAAAATAATAACGTGTTTATATTTAGCCCGTTTAATTATATTTAATGCTGCACACGGACCAATTATGAAACCCGCATCGTAGTTCGTTCCGCCCGAAGGAGAGAGGAGATTTACAGCATCAGTCAATCGTTGTTTGTCAGTTGTAAAGTCCTGATTAAGATAACTTTTATTGTCAAAACTTGTTACAGCGCATTCGGAACCGTCCGAAGGTAATTCTTTGATCCATGTAAGAGCGGCAGCTTTTGCAATATCAATATTCTTTGAAGGAATCCCCCCCTTCATAGAGCTTGAGATATCCATTACTAAAACAGATGATAGGATTACCGGTGATCCTTCAGGTGGACATGATACTTTGACTACCTTGCGTAATACACCATTTTCCTTAATACTTATATTCGTCTCATTGAGATTAACTAATTGTTTACCTTGGGCATCCTTCGCATAAAAGAATGTTTTAATTAAAGGAAAATTACCTGAGTTTCCTGCATAGACAGATAAAGACTGTGATTGTGTTTTAGAGAAGCTAAATACTACTATGATAAAGGCATAGATGACCTTCATAATGCGTACTCCCTTCATTAGTAAATCTTGGTAAAAATGAAATCAATTCTACAGAATCGTTTGAACTCCAACAACTTCCTTACTGTTTTACAAACTGCAGCAGCTTCACCTCGCTCCTTGTAGTAAGGATAAGCGAGTATATTCCGCTTGGAAGCAATGAACAATCGAATGTTGCTTCGTGATTTCCTCTCTCGAGAATACTTGTATTGTGTACAATAAATTCACGTCCGAGCGCATCATGTACAGTAATTGCAATTGGTGATTCTTCGGATAAGGTTAGTTGAATCTTTACCATATCTGTAGTTGGGTTTGGTAAAACAACCATTTTAGTAATAGGTGATCCGGCAAGAAGCCTTGTTGAACCGTTTGCTATACATAAATCAGTCAATATTATCGTTACAGAATCAGATTTAAATGTCATAGGGCATCCACCATCATCCAAGTATATCGAATCAATATGGACAGTAACTATACTGTCATTTCCAAGAAGAGTAAGGAAAGGTAACATTATTAATGTATCGCTATCAGGCATACGAGCTCCGGGCATCCGCATAATTCTCCTATTACCAATAATTGTTCCCTGAGGTAATGATGGATCAGGTTTGAGCATCGTAGCATCAAACGACAAAACGCAGAAGAAATAGGGTCCGATTATCTCTCGGGATTGTTCTGGTCTCAATTTCATAATTATTGGTATTTTTACAATCGTACCTACCTTCGCAGGAATTGTATTCCCTAATCCGACATTTAAAGTTCTATTACTGTCGTTACCGCACAATCCTTCTCCAAAAAGAGTAACGTAAACAGGTGAACCGGATGTTGAAGAGGCATCTTCACGATTAAAATCAATTTTTATGCTGGAACTTGTACGTCCAATTGTCCTTGGAGCAAACCGTAATTGTAATTGCGAAGAATCCTTATAGTTAAGTTGTACTGCAGTATCACCTGCAATAATATAAAATTGCTTTGAATCAGGTCCATTGATTGATGTTGAGAATATATCCAGATATTTATTTATGGTATTTGTTATATAGGGACTGAGGACTGAATCTTTCGAAAGACCGACCGGGACTTTTCCAAAGTCAATTGCTAATTCAGGGTATGTAAAATCAAGATCAAATCCATTGCCTGTAAGCGCAATATCGAAAATTTGCATATTGGAATTGAGCCTGAGAGTAGCCGTTACTATCCCAGCCTTCTTTGGAGTAAATTGTAATTCAATAGGAAGACATGACCTAAGAGCATTCGAAAAATCTGCAGGAACTCCAGAAATAACTCTAAAAGCTCCATCAGCATCGTTAAGAATCTCGGCTGCATCAATTCGAGAAGATGACAAAGGGTTTTGAGAAAGACATAGAACAGATTGAACTACAGAATCAAGAGAACCATTAACTCTGACGGAACCCATATTTATGTCTTTTATTGAAGCAATTATCGGAGATGCGATTTCCCATACATTGTCTGATACATCCTGTTGAAAAATATGTTTTCCAATATCCCAAATCAATGCAATATTGTTTATATAACTCGCAATAACTCTTGAACTGTACCCATCCCATCTGATTGAAACTGCAGAAGTATGTATTGTATCCAAACTCCTCACCACTGCTTGAGCAGCTACATCTACAATAGCAAGCTTTCCTGAATTTAGGGCAACTGCAATAAACTTTCCGTCAGGAGACCATTCTATGTCGTTTACTGCATCATTTGTGAATAATTGCAATTTAGATAATGAAGGGTAAAATTGAAAATAACCACTACGAAATCCTGAGCAGTAGATGTCAGGACTTGCCGGATTGGAAACATACGCAACACTATAATCAATAGATGTCAAGTCAGTCTTTGACCGT
>JACPWH010000080.1 GCA_016197185.1 Ignavibacteriota bacterium | reverse complement strand
TCTGACGTTGATATTGACGTAAGCTCAAATAGCCCTAATTTCTCTGTAGAACCAAATGGAAGGGTTACTATAAAACCAGGTTCAAATAAATTTACAGTTACCTTCCTCCCCGATAAAGCAGGATTATTCACAAGCTCTATCAAGGTGGGTCCGAAGAGTGTGCAGGTGCAGGGTGTGGGTACGTTAGTGCCTATTAATTTCTATGTAACACCTGATTCATCAAGCATAACAAGACTTAATCCGGGTGAAGTTGCCAATATAACTGTGAAAGCCGACATTCTCGGCAATTTGGGAAGTTCGGTTCTTGATTCATTGAAATTTACATTTGTATTCCCTTCAAAACTATTTAGTTATGCCGATAAGACACCTGTAATACCATCTCTTCTTACTAATTGGACATGGAATTCTACGATCGCAAGATCCGGTACACAGACTACAATAACAGTTGTCGGAAATGGACCTACTCTAACAACACCAAGAACAAATATGGACTTATTTGTCCTCCGTCTCAATTCGTATTTGGGAGATACAACAATTTATCCTGTAGCAGTAACAGGAAGTGTTCCTTCAAGACTTGCAAATTGTGTTCCGACCACAAGCAGAGGTACGAGATTTGATATGGCAAATATATGTTTCCGTGCAGGTCGTCTCGTCAGTTCAAGTGATACATATTATCAGCTTAAATCGCCTCAGCCTTCCCCGTCAACAAATGAAGCGAAGTTTGAGTATGGAATCGGTTTACCGGGTAATACTGAGATCATGCTTTACAATTCTCTTGGCGAGCAGATTCAAACATTGGTTAACGAGTATCAGCAGTCCGGTACGTATGAGATTACCTTAAATGTTGCTCCTTTGCCTCCCGGAGTGTATTTCTACGTATTACGTTCAGGTCCATACATGGAACAACAACGCTTATATATTGCGAAGTAATCTGAACTGATATTTTAGCGGCTACGGCTTCATCTAAGGGATGCAGATTGACTTCAATATGCATCCCTTTTTATTTGTATTTTTTCATTTACCAAAAACTAATGAATATGAAAAAGTTTTTACCATTTTTACTGTTATTTGTGCTTGGCTATGGAATAGCTAAAGCTCAATTTACCGGTGTAGATGCTTCAGGTTATCCTATAGTTAAAGCATACGGGTCAGGTCCGATGTTCAACAATGCCAAACTGCAAGATTTTGTTGTTCAAGAAAATGGCATTGATATGAAGTCCACACTAAAAGTAAATTGCACTACCGTACCCGATGATCCATCATTAAGTGCAGTTTTAGTGATTGATATCAGTACCTCTATGGATGAACCTGTTGGTGGGGGTAAGAAAAGACTGGATTGGGTAAAAGAAGGCGCAAAAACATTCATAAATAATTTGGTGTTCAATGCAAATACCTATATTGCCATCATTACTTTCAATGGTGATTCTTACCTAAAAATTGGATTCCAAAATGATAAAGACGTTTTAATCCAGGCAATTGATAATATTTCCACTGCAACCGGCTCTACACAATACGACCCACCTTTTTTAAAAGGTGCAATCGGGGCTATCGACCTCCTAAATACACGTCCGAGTTGGATTAAAAAAACAATTATCTTCCTGACAGACGGTAATCCCAATTCAAAACCTTCAACTCAAACAATAATCAATAAACTTGTTACCTTTAAAATTAAAACGTATGCAATATGCATGAGTAATGATGCATCAACTGACCTGCGTGAAATTGCACAGAAGTCTGGGGGTCAATTGTATGTAAGTTTAACACTGGATGCACTTAATTATATCTACAGCTCACTTGCCACAAGCAGCCGTCAAACTGTTACCTACTGTTGGCTTGAATGGATTTCACCTCCGGGGTGTACGGAAGCCAGCCGCACACGAAATGTTTTCCTGAGACATAAACCAAGTAATACTATATATAACGATGTTTACATTGCTCCACCTTCGAGTGTGTCAGGTATTATCAATTCGGTAGTATCATTACCTCCTTTTCCTGATATACCTGCAGGAAATTCCCTTCAAGAGACATATACAATAACTGCACAAAACGGGGATATGAATGTAACAGGACATTCATTTATCCCTTCTTCACAAGGAAATTTTTCAATTATTGATTGGGGCGGCACTCCTCCCCCATTTACTCTTGCAAAAGGAACTTCGCGTACCATTACAGTACAGTTTACACAAACTTCTCCAAGAGATGCACGTTCAGCCCAATTATTAATATCAGGTACTCCATGTTCAGCCCCTATTGTTCTGTTAAGTGGCGGTATTAAGAAAATAACACTTCTTACTCCTAATGGCGGAGAAGCATTTTCAACTTGTGATTCTCTGTTTATTTCTTGGACAGGCGTGGAGGAAACTGATACCGTAAAACTTGAATACAGTATGGATATTGGTGCTACCTGGCAGTTGGTTACTCCGTTTGCTACGCATAATTACTACAATTGGAAACCACCCCAACCAAATACTTATATGATCCGTGTATCGCCTTATTCTCCAAAGCCGATCGGACCGGCATGGACAAGGAGCGGAGGCGGATTAGCCGGTGATTCTTCAACAGCAGTAACCGTTACCTCTGATGGCTCTACGTTGTATCTTACAGGAGATTTTAACAAACAGGCTACGTTCGACGGTAAGGTAATTGTATCTTCTAAAACCCAAGAAGCATTTCTTGCCAGATATAACAATGAAAAATTAATCTGGGCTGTTAGCGGGGCTACTTTTTTAGCTCCGCTCGCCCCTTATTTGTTTTCAGGCGGAAAAGGAGTAGCCATTGATTCGGCAGATATTTCATGCTATGTTCTTGGTGAGGTTATGCCTACATCAACAAATTTTTATCAACTATATGTAGCAAAGATTGACCCAACCGGCAAACAAACATGGCTTACTACAATTAATAGTACAAATAATGTTCGCGCGCTGCGAATAGCAAGAGATTCTGCAACAAAAAAAATGTATATCGAAGGTACTTATCAAGGAATAATGAGTATTCGCCTCGAAAGTGGAATAACAGCAAAACTTGAGTCTCCAAATGTAGTGAAAACTTTTCTGGCATTTGTTAATCAAAACGGTAACATAACATCTCTTCAAGATAGTACATATCAGTTGCCTTTCAACCAGAGAGTCGCAAAAGACAGTATTGGAAATACCTATGAAACAAGTACTTACGGAGGGAACTTCACATCAGGTGATACAACCATTCGTAGTGTAGGTGCAAAAGATTTTTATGTGAGAAGAATAGGGAGAATTTTATCTCTGGGTGATGTCAGTGATTCCTACTGTACAATCTCCGATCCCTATTTTGGCTTTGCCTACCAGCCTAATACTGTAGGAACAGGTCAAATCGGTGATTTCCACGACACTACATTTAAAGCCATTCTTTGTAATAAGGGTCAGATTCCAATCACATTTACCGATTACAAATTTGAGGGTAATTTTCCGAATGATTTTTCATTAACATCGGCTCTAAAAGGCGTTACCATTCCGAAGGATTCATGTATTGCACTTACTATACGTTTCACACCATCCGCAACAAGCTATCTTTCTTCAGTGCTGAGGGTTTTTACTGAATGCTCTGAACAACAAATTATCTTCACAGGATTTGGAATTGACCGTCAGGCAAAAATTGATTCTCTTAATTGGTACAGGAAACGTAAATTAACTGACAATTTGGATACAATGTGGATTCGGAATACAGGCACTACTGATTTGAAAATTAATAAAATATCACTTGAGGTTCAACCTGAGAATAGTTTTGTTCCTATTTTTCCAACAGTGCCCTTAACAATTAAAGTAAAAGACAGTATATGGTTTTTAGTGCTATTTAATCCTCAGGATACACTCTCTTATCATAATTCAGTACAGGTTGAAGTAGAGGGTTTCTCTAAACCGTTAGTGGGTACTTTGGACGGACAGGGTGTTCTTCCTGATGTTCGTGGTATTGGATATGATTTTAAACCGACCTACCTAAATACGCTTTCCCCAGAAATCGGTAAATTAACGATGTATAACCCAAGCACAACATCGGAAACTGCTATCAAAGGTGTGCGATTCATTTCTATAGCCGGAGATAACACAGGAGATTTTGCGTGGGCAACGCCACCGTCTGCAAATTTTATCATCCAGGATAACACATCTGATATTCAAACGTATGATATTCGATTTACAGCTAATGCTGTGGGTAAACGTATTGCTCATATCGAAATTATGTCCGATGCTGTACCGGGTCCTGATATTACAATTCCAAGATATGACACAGTCGAAATAACAGGTTTTGGTTTTTTTACACCTCTTCAAGTTGATTCTGTAATAGATTTTGAGAGGGTTCTTACATGTGAATCAGCAGTTGACTCTATTACCATCACGAATATTGACCCCGCAAATGATGTTAAAATAACTAACATAGAGTTCAATGGTGATGGTAGTATATTTACATATTCTCCTGCTGATTTTCTGGTTGTTCCTGCAGGAGGCTCTAGAAGCATACAAGTGATATTCAGCCCTTCTGAAAGTAAACTTTATTCTGCTACAATTACCCTGACTACAGAAGCAAATCAAGTATTTACAATCCGAATATCAGGTAGTGGCTACACTGTTGCAGGAAATGTTCAGTTACTCGCAGATAATACTACATTTAATCCGGGTGAAAGAATTTCTGTAACAGTAATCGCCAATGTTGAGAACTTAAATAATACAAATTTAGATTCCCTTCGCTTTAAAATAACAGTTCCACCTCAGGTACTTAATATTGTAAAGGTGAATCCAATAATGCCGGGATGGAACTGGTCAATTGATAATGCCGAGCAAAACAAAGGAGTTTTTAACATTTTGGGCATTGCTACACAATCTATACATGAACTCCAATCTCAGAAACTTTTCTCATTGGATTTGAATACCTATTTGGAAAAGCAAGGGACATATCCGATTATAATAAATATCGAAAGTCCGCTTAAATGTCTTACTCTTTCTGCACAAGGCACTACAGTGGAAATGTTACTCGGGTGTTTCAATAATGGGCGGGTTGTTGCGATGACAGGTAATATGTATTCTTTGAGTGAGCCATATCCAAATCCTGTTTCAGATGATATTTTCTTTGACGTAAGTGTCGGGTTAACGGGCAAAGCAACGTTCTCTATGATTAATCAATTAGGAGAAGTTATTAAAACTATCGAAATTCCATCACTTGGAGCAGGTGAACACAAAATTACAATTCCTGTAGGTGATCTATCAGGAGGAATATATAGTGTTAAGTTTACGTCAGGGCAATTTTCAACAGTAAGAAAAAGCATAATTACCAGATAATGTAAGTATTCATCGTATCTATAGTTATCAAATAAAAACGTCAGGAGAGTAATTCCTGCCGTTTTTATTTGTATATATTATTGCTTTACAAACATTTTCGTTTCGTTACCAATTTTGAGATAATATACTCCATTTGACAGATCCGAAACATTTATTTGTATCTGAGAGATGTGACCAAAAGCAAAATGAATATAATTTTTTTCATACATAGGCTCCTAAAGTGAAACTACTATAAATGAATTGGTATCAAGTGAAATTATCTTCTGCAAAACTAAAAAATATATTCTCCATTCACCCATGTTTTCTCTTTTACCTGATAATCTCACAAATACTTCCGTGAAAAAATCATACTTATCCACCACATACCCTATAAATCACCAAACTTCACTATTTTTGCACTACAATTACTCCCTAAACATTACTTTAAATCAACAAACCCTATGATTGAAACAATATCCTCCTATTTAGGCAATAAAGCCGAGTATTTTCTAAATCATACTTCATCAGGTATTCCTAAAGAAAACCTTGCACTTCCGAATGGTGAGTTTGTTGCCAAATATTTCGATTCTACCAATCGCAATAATCGTGTTGTTTCTATACTTCCTGTTGACCAAGGAATAGAACACTCGGCAGGAGCAAGTTTTGCGAAAAATCCTGCTTATTTCGATCCTGAAAACATTGTAAAACTTGCTATAGAAGGAGGATGTAATGCAGTTGCTTCAACCTTCGGAGTGCTTGCCAACTCTTCACGAAAATATGCTCATAAAATCCCATTCATTGTAAAAATCAATCACAATGAGCTGCTCACATATCCTAATAAAGCTGATCAAATTCTTTTCGGAACAGTTCAACAGGCGTATGATATGGGAGCAGCAGCAATAGGAGCTACTATCTACTTCGGCTCTCAGGAAAGCGGACGGCAAATAGTGGAAATCGCTAATTGTTTTGCTCAAGCTCATGAACTTGGAATGGCAACGATTCTCTGGTGTTATTTGCGGAATAGTGCTTTCAAATCTGATAAAGATTATCATGTTTCTACCGACCTCACCGGACAGGCAAATCATCTCGGTGTAACAATACAAGCTGACATCATCAAGCAAAAACTACCTGAAAATAACGGTGGATACCCTGCCCTAAATATGGGTAATTCATCGTATGGAAAAATCGACAAACGAGTCTATACAGAACTCACGACCGACCATCCGATAGACCTTTGCCGTTATCAGGTAGCCAATTGTTATATGGGTAAAATTGGTCTTATCAATTCAGGGGGAGCATCAGGTGATAATGACTTTGCTGAGGCAGTAACAACTGCAGTCATCAATAAACGTGCAGGAGGGATGGGACTCATTTCTGGTAGAAAGGCATTTCAACGTCCAATGAAAGAAGGAGTGCAATTACTCAATGCAATTCAAGATGTATATCTGTGCAATGAAGTAACAATTGCATAATTATCAAGAATGATCTTATTTGTATTGTATAAACAAAAAGAGCGTAGAAATTGAATTTCTACGCTCTTTTTTTACCTAAATTATATCTTAGGGCTTTTCGGCTTTTGTTGAAATAATGACGACAGGTTCAACCGGAACACTATTTTGAGTAGGGAGTTTACCAATCAAACTGACTACATCCATTCCTTTTAAAACTTTACCGAACATGGTGTAGTTTTTATCGAGATCACTTAAATCATCCAAGCAGAAAAAGAATTGACTGAGGTTAGTATTCGGTCCTGAATTTGCCATAGCCAGAACACCCTGTGCATACCCATTTTTGTAGCTTGGGGTATCTTTGTTCAGTTCGTCTTCAAATTTACCGCCATAGATACTTGTTCCTCCGCGTCCCCATTTAGCACGCAAGGTAGAATCTTTGGTAGCAGGGTCTCCTGCTTGAATCACAAATCCTTCAGCAACTCTATGAAAAAGAATACCGTTGTAAAATCCCTTCTCTGCCAATCCAACAAAATTTGCTACAGTTTTTGGTGCATCAATTCCATAGAGACCAATCACAATAGTTCCTTTGGAAGTTACCATCGTAACTATATCAGTAATAACAGCATCAGGCTGTGCAGCTACAATCGATGGTTGGGCAGAACCTATTTTATACGTTAGTAATAAAACAAACATTAAAGCGATTTTTATACTCGATTTCTTCATAATCGTACTTACGTAATTATAATTTAAGATTTTCTTTAGATACTCCAATATATTCAAATTCTGTTCAAAGTTCACAGGATACTTAATTTGAGTATAAGTTATTTCTAATTTTCATACCAAAATCAATTTTCAGACAAATTGAACCTTAGATGTGTAGTTTATTTCTTTCTGATCTTCATCACAATTTTTTCGTTCGGACGGTCTTGATTATTGCGGGGAGAATTTACAATTTTGTCTGCAACTTCCATACCGCTAACCACATGACCATATACTGTGTATTGATTGTTCAATGAGGGCGCGTCGGCAACACAGATGAAGAATTGTGAAGTAGCACTGTTAGGATCACTGCTGCGGGCTGCTGAAAGAATACCCCTTACGTGCGGAGTTGGATTAAATTCTGCAGGAACTCTCTTTTGTGAAGGATCACCCATACCCCATGAAGCGACATTGTCTGTTTTGGTATTAGGATCTCCACCTTGTATCATGAATCCCGGGATAACACGGTGGAACGCTGTTCCGTCATAGAATTTTACGGATACCAAACTGTCGAAGTTTGCACAGTGTTTTGGAGCAATTTCAGGATTTAATTCGAGGACTATATCACCAAGTGATTTCCCTGCTTGAGTTACCGATATTACATATTGTGGTTTCATCTTTGCTTTTTCTCCTTTGGATTTAACATTTTTGCCCTTGTCTTTGTCACCAGCAACTGCAACCAAAGCAGCTACGGCAAACATCATAATAAACATCGTTAATTTCATAAAAGATACTCCCTAACTATAAGAATAATTAAAATAAATAATAAATAAAGTTTTGTTTAATTTCGACATACTACCACTTCAACATTCCGCCGGACAAATTTGTGACATTATATCCATGCTGTCCTAAATATGCACACGCCTGTCCACTACGATTACCACTACGGCAATATACTATAATTTTACGATTTTTATAGGGTTCAAGTTCAGAAATTCGGGCAGGAATTTCACCAAGAGGAATGAGAAGTGAATTACTTATGTTTTTCTCGGCATGTTCCGAAGGTTCTCTAACATCTAATAAAACTAAATCATTATCGTTCGCTAATTGTGCTTTCAACTCAGAGGCTGTAATTGTTTGTATTTCTTGCATAGATACGGTAAAATTTGAAATGGATATTGATTCCGTTATTTTATGGCAATAAACGACTATTCAGCCCAAATATTTGTAAATCTGAAATTTTTTCCGTCGAAAAGCCCTCTATCACTGAGTTTTAAGGCAGGAATTACCAATAACCCCATAAATGAAAGCGTCATAAAAGGTGCAAAAAGTGACGACCCGAGTTTCTTTGCTTTTGCATCCAGTTGCGAATATAAATCTGCTACTTCATAACCGTCATCAGCACTCATAATTCCTGCAATCGGAAGAGCCAGAACATCCTCATTTTCACCATCTACAACCGAAATTCCGCCCTTATATCGAATTACTGCGTTTACTGCATGGCATAATTCCGCATCGGATGTGCCAACAACAATTATATTATGTGAATCGTGTGCTACCGATGATGCAATCGCCCCTTTTTTTAATCCGAATCCCTTTGCAAAACCTATTGCTACCGGTGCATCACAATATCTGTTAACAACAGCAATTTTAAGAATATCATTAAATACATTACTGACTGCTTGACCGTTTTCAACATAAGCATCTGTAAATATTTCGTTTGTAATCAGCTGCCCTTCTAGTGCTTCTATAACTCTCAATTTTCCCTTATATACAGGAACTCTAAAATCCTCAACTGTTTTAAAATTTGCAGAAAAATTATTAACTATATTTATCGAAGATCTAACAATCAAACTCTTTCCATTTTCTGCTACTAATTTCCCGTCAATATAAGTTTGAATGACCTTAAAATCCACTAAATTCTCAACGCAAATGAAATCAGCCGGGTCTCCCATTCGCAATTGTCCAACTTCCAATTTGTAATGCTCTACGGGGTTAATACACGCTGCGCGAAGAACATCATATACATCATATCCTAATTCCACCGAAAGTTTTACAAGTTCATTGATATGACCTGCTACTAACGAATCAGGATGCTTGTCATCACTACAGAACATACATGACTTTGAGTGATGCTTGAGTAATGGATGGAGTGCTGCAAAATTTTTTGCTGCTGAACCTTCACGAATCAAAATCTTCATTCCGCACTTCAGCTTATCCAATGCTTCCTCAATAGTAAAGCATTCATGATCGGTAGTGATTCCTGCATCTGCATAAATTTTTGCATCAATTGCTCGTAAGCCGGGCGCATGTCCGTCAATCGGACGATGAAACTCTTTGGCAATTCCGATCTTTTCCATCACTGTTTCATCACGATTCAATACCCCGGGAAAATTCATCATTTCACTTAAATATCGAACTTCCTTTCGTAGGAACAAAGTCCTGATATCTTCTGCCGATACTACTGCGCCAGAGGTTTCAAATACTGTAGCAGGAACACAGCTCGGTGCACCAAAATTAAACTTGAACGGAGCTTTCGCACCGTTTTCAATCATATATTCAACGCCTTCTATCCCTAATACATTTGCTATTTCATGAGGGTCTGAAACGGTTGACACCGTTCCGTGAACAACTGCCAAACGTGCAAACTCACTGGGAACTATCATCGAACTTTCTATGTGCACATGTGCATCAATAAACCCCGGCAGGATAAATAGAGAATATTTATCTTCTACCGGGGTTATTGCTGTAATGACACCGTTATTAACTTCGATTTTAGCAGGATATATTCGTCTGTTAGGAATATCGACTAAATTACCGCCAAGCACAAAAGAACTCATTATATCTTTCACTATAAACAAATCTTTTACACTAAACCACCAATTATTCTATAGATGCTTTCGTATTGAATGTAAGGTTTTGTGTAATCAATTACTTCTTTTATTTTTTGCTCCGGGAGGTCTGCCAAGTTTTTTGACTACAGGTTCGCTTCCGTCACTATTAGCTGCATTGTTAGCTTTTGCATTTTTACTTGCTTTTGTTGGTTTTATATTTTTAGCTCCCGGCGGTCTGCCGCGTCTTCTTGGTTGAGAATCTTGAACATTCATGGATTCAATCCCACTTGCAGACTCTTGACGAGTTTTTGCACTACTTTTTGAAGGAGAAGCCGGCTTAATGTTTTTTGCACCTGGAGGTCTACCTCTTCTTTTTGGGGCTTCACCTTGGACATCCGAAGATTCCATACCGGACATTGAGTTCCGTGCAATTTCATTAGTTACATTTAAGTTCGCGGAGGTTTGTCCATTCTTCACCCCTGGTGGTCTGCCTCGTCTTTTGGGTGTACCATCTTGAGCTTCAGCAGATGCTAAAACAGATCTCAATGCTAATCTTCTAGCTTTTTTAGCACTTGCAGATAATTTTTTGTTTTTCGCACCTGGAGGTCTGCCTCTTCTCTTAATTTGATTTCCTAGACTTTCATCTTCACTACCTGCTGAAGAAGATACAGTTGAATAGTTTCCGAAAACTGATTTTTTATTTTTTACTCCCGCAGGTCTGCCACGTCTTTTTGGAGTATTATCTTCATATTCAAGGGGTTTCACTACCACTACAAGTTGCTCCAGTTCATTTTCTACCGCAGAATTATCATCTACATCAATGTAAATCACATCTTGCTTTTTGTTTGCTGTTCCCTGCCTATGTGCAAGTTTATCAGTTCGTTCTCCTTCCGGATTCAAAAGTTCGTAAGCAGCATTTATCAACATCGCCTGCTCGTTTAACCTTTCCGCTTTTTTACGAAGCTTTTCGTATTTTTCGTCTAACTTTTCGTATTTTTTGCTTAATTTACTACTAAGCTTATTTAAGTTCTCAAGTTTTTCTTGAAGAGCTTTCATTTTATACCCCTGAATTTAAAATAAAACATTTAAGAAGTACCGACAATATAAAATTCATAATTCAATTTTATCCTACTATCCGCTTGAACTCTGACTGATGTGACAGTATTGTTTTAAAATTACAAATTTTCTTTGATATAATTTGATATAATTAATTAGAATCAAACTTATAGAACGTTTTATTATTACAAATATTATTTGCAAGACAAATATAAAATGTTATTTAAGCTATTTTTTATTTTTCCGACCCTCACCGCTTATAGAAAATTCTTCTTTTCATTATAATTTTGTAATCAATGTTTGTAGGAAAGAGTAAAAGAACAGACACACTATGGATTCTTACGAATTTACTGCAGTTCGAAAATGCTGATCAATTGTTACTTACCTTCTGCAAACAAAGTTCACAGAGTGAATCTAAGTGATATGCGTTAATCAGATATTCCCTTTGTATAATTCCTCAGCGAAACTTAAATTTTAATATACTGTTATTTTTCTTAGTATTAATATGTCCAAACAAATCGGTAATCCACTTCAATCAGATCTATCTGCTGAAAAAAATCGTGATGTAAATTCTGAACTTTTACGGATTATCACAGCAAAAGGTGAAAAGACAAAACTCGGCGGAGGAAAATCTTCTATCGAAAAACACAAAGCAAAGGGGAAACTTACCGCACGTGAGCGAATCACACTCCTTACTGACGAAAATTCGCAATTCCTTGAAATAGGATTATTTACTGCAATCGATATGTATGCAGAACAGGGTGGTGCGCCGAGCGCAGGGGTGGTATGTGGTATTGGAATTATATGCGGACGGGAATGTATGATTGTTGCAAACGACGCTACAGTTAAAGCGGGAGCATGGTTTCCTATGACTGCTAAAAAGAATATGCGTGCACAGGAAATTGCTCTCGAAAATCATATTCCGATTATTTACCTTGTGGATTCAGCCGGTGTTTTCTTACCGATGCAAGATGAGATATTCCCCGATAAAGAACATTTTGGAAGGCAATTTCGTAATAATGCTCTATTATCGAGCATGGGTGTTCCTCAAATCGCTGCAATAATGGGACCATGCGTGGCTGGAGGTGCATATTTGCCTATTATGAGTGATGAGGCGATTATAGTCGAGGGGACGGGAAGTGTTTTTTTAGCAGGACCGGCTTTGGTAGAAGCGGCAATAGGCGAAAAAACAGGGATTGAACCTCTTGGTGGGGCGATGATGCACGCTTCCATCTCAGGAGTTATTGATTATAAAGTAAAAGATGATCAAGAGGCAATTGACACTATTCGCTCATTAGTCAATAAATTTGCTCCGGCAAAGGGTCAAAAAAATATTTTCGACCGCACTTTATCATTTCCCCCTAAGTTTCCGGTAGAAGAGCTACTCTCCATAATCCCTGCCGAACGAACCAAGCCCTATAGTGGATATGAACTTTTAGCAAGAATCCTTGATAATTCTGAACTTGATGAGTACAAAGCCGAATATGGTAAAACCATCATTTGCGGATACGGACGCATCGACGGTTGGGCAGTAGGTATTGTAGCGAACAACAGAGAAATTGTACGGTCGGGAAAAGGAGAAATGCAAATTGGCGGAGTAATATACTCAGAGAGTGCAGACAAAGCGGCACGGTTTATTATGAATTGCAATCAACGGGGAATTCCACTTGTGTTTTTTCAGGATGTGACAGGGTTCATGGTGGGTACTCGAGCAGAACAAGGCGGGATTATCAAAGACGGCGCAAAGATGGTCAATGCCGTATCCAACTCTGTTGTTCCTAAATTTACTTTCATAGTAGGTAACAGCTATGGTGCAGGGAATTATGCCATGTGCGGGAAAGCATACGACCCACGGTTGATATTTGCCTATCCGTCTGCGCAAATTGCCGTGATGGGTGGAGCGCAAGCCTCCAAAACATTATTAACGATCAAACTTGCATCTATGGAAAAAGAGGGTAAAAAATTGACCAAAACAGAGCAACAGGAACTTTTGAAAGAGATTCAGGAACGATATACTGCTCAAACAGAACCTCTGTATGCAGCATCCCGTCTTTGGGTGGATGGAATAGTATCACCTACTGAAACAAGATTTATAGTATCTCGCGGACTTGCCGTTGCTTCACATAATGCTGACGCTAAGGAGTGGAAATCAGGCGTTATGCAGGTGTAGGCGAGATGTTATGAATAATATGATGACATCAGATAAAAGAATAGTACTCAAAAATCTTTAATAAACCGGCGTAATGGATTTAATTTCCTTTACGCCGGTTTCATTTTATCTCATTTCGGCATTCTCGCCAAATACTGTTTCTCAGCTTCATGGAACAACCGTTTCCATGCTTCTTTATCAGCGGGATGCACCCAATCATACCCGATACGCTCCCATTCGTCTTCAAATTGACTTAGTCCGAGTGCTTGAATATACCCAACCTCACAAATAAAGTAGTGCCGGCGGTAACTTAGCAAATATCCGCCTGTTTTACCAAGATGATCCTTTGCTTCGTCATAGTTAACATACCATGTGTTGAAATGAGCACTCCACGTTTGAGGATAGAGGCAATCTTCCTCTGTAATTTTCCGCTTGAATGAAGTCCAATCAGGCTCTCCGTTTTCGAGAGCAATTACAGCAAGGGCATGCTTTAAACGCATAGCTTTACCTTGTGAAATAATCTCCGAAGGATTGAGAGTGGAAAACTGTGGGAGGATATGAAACCTTTTTGCTGATAAGAGAGCAATTTCATGCTCACCCGAACGAAGATTTTTGAGAAGAAGTGACGCTTTCACTTTCCCTTCATAGAGGCGATGTCTGTTATTAGACATAATAATTTCTCCTTGTGCCGCAAAACCCACTTTAGCAGCGAAACTATTAAATCAATAATTTATATAGACTTTGAGAGAATGAAGGATAACGTCGTTTTTTGTGGGTAAGGGCTGTCCTATCACCGCCCTGAATGCAATTTACGCAAAAAACGGATAACAAAGAAAAGATTTAACCCAATTTAACATGACAGCTTAGTCAATTCTCGCGAAGTTGAACCACATTTTCATTTTGGAGAATTATCCCGTCTTTCTCCAAAGTAAGAAGAACTTGTCGTATCCATTTATGGTCATCTTGAGTGGCAAATTCACCAAAAAGAAAATGGTTAATGCTTTCAGATGTGAGGATAGATGCACTTCGCAGTAACTCTACAGTCCGCCCCCGCCAAATTCTGCGAGGAATTCCGTTATAAGATGGTTCAGCACGTTTGGGGGATGTATATTCAATCATTGCTCCGGCTGAAATGCAAAAAATTTGTAAAGGACATTTTTTGCATTCGGGCTGACGGGCTGTGCAATATAACGCGCCAATATCCATTATGGCTTGATGCCATTCAGATGACTGATTTTTAGGATATATCATGTCCGCTATTTCATTTATTTCTTTTTCAGGTGCAACAGAAGCCGTTGTTTCCATTTTGAAAAAAATACGCGAATAGACACGACGGATATTTACATCAACTACTGCAATATCAATTTTGAAACTGAACGACATGAGGGCAGTTGCAGTATAACGTCCTATTCCTGGTAAGGCAAGCAGTTCATCTAATGATTGGGGAATCTGCCCATTGTATCTTTCACCAATGAGTCTTGCAGCATCACGCAGACGCAAAGCACGGTTATTATACCCCATCCCTTTCCATGCGCGAATAATATCTGCATTACTTGCCTCAGCTAAGGCGAAAATAGTTGGGAATTGCTCAAAAAACACCGGCAATTTCTCAGCTACTCTCGATGTTTGGGTTTGCTGGAGCATCACTTCCGACACAAGCGTCAGAAACGGCTCGGGAGTTTCCCTACGCCAGAGAAACTCCCGTTTGTTATGCTTGTACCAATCTAATACTGTATTTTGAAAATTCTGTATATCTTTCGACTTCATTTAGCTTGCTACAACTATTTTTACAGTTTTTGACTGTTTATTTTGTGTAAGGGTGAGCAAATATACACCTGCACTAACATGGTTTCCTCTTGAATCTGTCAAATCCCAACGAACAGTTTGCTCACCTCTTGGATAATCATCTTTTTCAAGCGATTTGATTTTGTTACCTGAAAGATCGGTGATTTCCAAACTTGCTTCACCTGCTTGTTCCATTGTAAAATGAATATCAGAATAACGAACCGCTGGAACAGGTGAACACTCTAAGCCGGTTATTGCAGTATTCTCCTCATCTACACCCACTGCAGTAACCGTAAGACCCACACTGTCGCTCAAGTCGTAATAACTGCCTGTGGCAGATTGCCTGAGTGCCCCAGCACGAACAAAATATGAATACGACTTTTGGTCAGTTACATTATTATCGATAAATGTTTTACCGTTTGTAATTGACGTGTTAAGCAGCTTATACGTTGCAGTCGAGGAATCTGCACGGTAAACAAAAAAGCCGTCAACATCATTAGCATCTTTTTCGTCAAAATCGCATTGCAATACAACATGAGTACCGAATTGCCCCGTGGCAACTTTTTGAACAACGCTTTTAGGTTTAGGAACTGCACCTTGATTTACGTTCATACGTAATGTAGGGTCTCCCATAAGAGCATTGTGTACCCATCTTGTTCCATACGGAAGAATGATAATTCCATTTGGGTATTGTGCATTATACATTACTCGATACACATAATCAATATAATTATTCTGAGTGATAACTGTAGAATAGCCGATGGTCTCGCCCATACCCATGTGTTGATAGTACCACTGAGGTCTGCCTGCCCATGTACATGTAAGTGCCGAACCATTGGATGCAAGTACAGCACGCATGATATTATTTTGTGAATCCCAATCACCGAAATAGCTGCCAAACAACATAGTAAATACAGCATTTACGGGTTTCTTAACAAAGTCATCAGTTACACCGACACCTCCGCAACTGTTATAATATCCTCCACCGCAGCCATACGCCCATAATACATTCGTATCTGCCACACCGGTAAAATAATCGCCGGCTTTTACATTTGTATCACCAAGTAACGCCGAAAAATTTCTCCAACCTGAATTTGAGAACATATCACCGCCATACGATCCGAAGTTATCTGCAATCCACCCTTTTGTCTTAACATTCATCATTCCTGAGCGATATCCATGATTTTTATCGAGATACCGTTTGAGCAGTTCAAGTTCTGAAGCAAACAATGTTTTATGGCGAGATGTGTCTCTAAAAGCAGGCATATCATAGAAATCTACCCTTCCTACTTGTAATTCTATTTTTATATCGGCTACGAGCTTATTTCCAAAATCAGTTTGATCAAATTTACCGTCTCCGGGAATATTTTTATTTTGCTCTCTCCCTGCAGATGTACTGTTAAGAATATTATCTGTCCATTTACCTGCAAGATCACCGTCAATATCTCCATAATAGCAGTCTGCAGGCCATGCCCCCAAGTGATCAGGATGCCCGTCAGGATTTAGATTCCCCGAATATGGAACTGCTACACGCCCGAGTATTAGGATAGATTTAAGGTTTTTCTTATCATTATTATATTCCTGTAGAATTACATTCTTCACAGCTTTCACAGCTTTCCCGTCGAATGCTTCAGTGCGAGAGACATATCTGCGAACAACTACCCATGCCTCTGCTTGTAAATCTGCTTCTAAGCGATTGATTTCATTACTCAAAGGACTAACGATTGTGCTATCGATAAGTAACAATACTTTCCCTCTAAAGGAGGGAGGAGGTACTTCTATTCCTGAAACTATATAGCCTGATCCAAGGTATATAGTTGTGTCGTTTTGAACTGCTCTTTTAAATACTTGATACTCATACTGCTTGCCAATTTCGATGGCAGTATCGGCGTATTTTATGGCTGTTGAATCAAGATCAGCAATAGAATTGCCCCAATTTGTAGTCCCGGCTAAACGGCGAAATATCGAGTACTGTTTAGCAAAATTATCTTTTGCCCACCCTATAACAATTTTGTGAGTAGGAGCTTTTTGTGTTGATACATTCAACATCACTGCAAAGTCTTTTGGCTGCTGGGCATGAATACTTAGACTTGCAATCATGAAAATAAAGAGCAAAGAAGTAAAAAATTTTATCATAGAAATACCTTTTTGAAGAAATAAGAGTATTGAAGATTGCATTTGGATGCTAAATTACGTAAAAACTTGTTAGTAACCTTCTTTAATTGACAATATTTAGTATCAAATATTCAGCACCAAGATCATTGTTTAAGGTTTCTTATCGACAATGATTTTGAGAAATAAAACCTTTTATTAGATAATCGAAATCACATTTTTCATTTCATCAATTTCGCTATAAAAAAGATACAGAGTATTAACAAACAAATTATTGTTTAGTATCGGGTATTTCCTGAAGAATAATTTCTTCTCCTCGAAATTCTTATTCAATGCATCTCATTCTATAGTAAATCACTACTACTCAATGACTACAGAAACACTTTGAAATTCATCTGCCTTATTTTTTAGAAAAAGTCGATATGAACCAGCTGCAACACCTGTCACATTGATGTCATAAAAATTCAAACCAAACAAATCTTTACCTAAAACCACCACTCTTCCAAGTATATCTCGAAGCTCAAATGACTCAATAGTACCATCGGGTAAAGATACGGTAAAATGATTATTACTAGGGTTTGGTACAACTCGAATTTTTCCTTTTTCAAACGTGGTGACAGCAATATCGGTCGAACCGGAAATCTTTTGCTTGAATATATTATTATAGGATGGCACTACCCAAAGATAGCCATCATCTGTGTAAACAAAACCTGTTGCTCCGTTAACATAACTTGAAGGTAATCCCACAGTATCCGATGCCCATGTTTTACCAAAGTCGTTTGATTTGAATATATTTGGTGCAGAATTAAAATGGTCGAAACCGGCAGCAAACCAAATTTTCTGCCCTTTGATAAAGTAGGTAGAGGGGAACAACAAATTACCTGCGATGTCTTTCTTTGTAGTTAAGGAAGTGATATCCACCTCTGTCCAATTTTCTGCATTATCATCACTATAGTATAGATATGCTGGTTTCGCAAACGCTCTATAGGCAATCATATAGAGTCGGCTTCCCTCTACAAACAGCTTTCCACCATATCCTGAAAAGCCAATATTTGCGGGAAATACCCATGAAGCACCGCCATCTGTTGTATAATATATCTTTGTTCCTGCAGCAAATAATGTATCGCCTTTGGCAATAACAGAAGAAGGTTGATTTGCCCCGTTATTCATAACCGTATCAAAAAGATATGGCGAACCAAATGATTTAATGGAATATGGAACCGGTTGGTCCCACTTTACATACAGCCAATGTCCCCAAGTATAAATATCGGAAACAGCAGGCATTCCACCCCATCCAAGAGCATGTCCCGGTGCTCCAAGAGTATCGGCAGTCCAACTGATTCCATTATCTTCAGAATAAATAGGAGTACCGTTTCCGGTGCCGAAGTTCAAATTTGCATAAAGTCTGTTCTGTGCAGCAACTATTTTCTTTACATGAGGATTAGCACCACCAATTGAATCTTTGGGATCAGTCCATGTTGACCCATTGTCTGTAGATATTTGGAAATGGTTCTGACCATTCCAAAAATAGATA
Organism: Ignavibacteriota bacterium; assembly: GCA_016197185.1. Taxonomy (GTDB): domain Bacteria; phylum Bacteroidota; class Ignavibacteria; order Kapaibacteriales; family UBA961; genus JADJXV01. The sequence continues at coordinate 22,205 of JACPWH010000080.1, read as the reverse complement.
TTTCCATTGTACACAAGTATTCCGCCATTGCCATTTAAAGGCTCATCTTGGGCTCTACCCCCATCAACCCATTGACCAAAAACATTACCATATATGATTATAGTTAGCAATACAAGGAGTACGATATTTTTCATAAATATACTTGAATTTTAAGTAAAGTTTTAGAATAGATAGACAAAGTTTAATCCATACATTTTTATATCTTTCGTTTCCATAAAAAATACACTGGTATTCCTGTAAGAATGATTGCCACTCCCCACAGTGTGGTATCACTTTTCAATAATAACAAATCCAAGATTATTGCTGCTGCAATGATCATATACAAAGCCGGAAGTACAGGATACCCGAATGCTTTGTACGGACGCTCTGCATCCGGTTGTTTGCGCCGTAAGATAAATATCCCGCCGATAGTCAATATATAGAAAATCAGTACGGCTGTTACAACATAATCAAGCAAATCCCCGTATTTCCCCGAAAGGCAAAGAGCACATGCCCAAACTCCTTGAACAACCAATGCAACTGCCGGAACTCCGTTGCTGTTTAATTCTCCTGCTCTTTTGAAACGTTTGCAAGAATATAGAGTAATGTTACAATCCCCGTCCCTAATGCCAGACTTAACGGAATCGTTCGTTTTGGGTTGACCACTTCTCCTGCGGTAAAGGTAATATTATTCCAAGCATCACTCGAAAAAAGCGACCCGACCATTGCAGTTCCGATTGCTGCAATAATTGCCAGTGAATATGGAGTTTCGGTTGGAATCAAACTGTTCCATTTTGATAGACTGTCCCACTTATTCAAGTCCACTGCCCAGAAATGATCGAAATTCGCACCCATGGCAACGGCATTTTTTCCAATGATTATTCCAAGGATAATCAGCCCGATAAGAGCAATTATTTTAGTAGATGTAAAGAGATTCTGAACGATTTTCCCGGCGCGAACTCCCCGAATATTCAGCCAAGTCAGGAATGCTATACTTACAATTGATAGGATCTGCGCAGCAGAGACAGGAATACTACCGAGATGGAGCACAATATTCTTCTCGCTGAAAACTGGCATAAGCACACCTGTATATTTTGCGAAAGCTACGCCGACTGCAGCAATTGTACCCGTCTGAATAACCGTAAAAAGTGTCCAGCCATAAAGGAAACCTACAAACGGATTATATGCTTCACGGAGATAGACATACTGGCCACCGGCCTTGGGCATCATTCCGGCAAGCTCACCATAGCTAAGAGCTGCAATGAGCGTCACCAAACCGGTAATAGCCCATACAAGCAGCAGCATACCGCCACCGCCCACACTACGGGCAATATCGGCACTAACAATGAATATACCGCTGCCTATCATCGAGCCGACAACGATCATCGTGGCATCGAGAAGTTTTAAATCACGTTTGAATTGGGGAGATGACATTTTATATATATGAAATTAAAAACAAATATTTAATATCTTTTGCTCAAAACTATTTAATAAACTTGACAATCCACCCACTACATCATCCCCTCAAGATTCTTCCCTACTTCACCCCAGTTCACCACATTCCACCAAGCAGTAATATAATCTGCTCTCTTGTTTTGATATTTCAGGTAATAAGCATGTTCCCATACATCAATCCCCAAAATGGGCGTTGCTCCCCATGATGACAGTTTATGTTGATTTTCCGCCTGTCCTATTATAAGCCGCTTATCGGAAGCCCTATAATGAAGTAATCCCCATCCGCTTCCTTCCACAGCTCCGGCAGCAGCACTGAATTGTTTTTTGAAGGCATCAAAACTCCCGAAATCTTCTTTGATTTTAGCCGCCAGTTTTCCTTGGGGTTCACCTCCGCCTCCTTTTCCTGCGGGTGCCATAATTCTCCAAAACAGGGAATGAAGGAAATGCCCGCCACCATGAAATGCAGCTTGCTTCGACCAATGTTGAATCATCGAAAAATCTCCGGCTCCTCTCGCTTTTGCAAGTTCTGCCTCCGCTTTATTTAACCCGTCTATATATGCTTTATGATGTTTCGTATAGTGAATTTCCATCGTTTGCGCATCGATATGCGGCTCTAAAGCTTTATAGCTATATGGCAAATTGGGAAGTTCGTGTTTGGTAAGATTTCCTGCGGATTGTTTATCTTCAGGTGGTACAGCTTGGGCATTTAGTGATGAAGCAGCAAAAACAGCCGTAGCAATTCCTGCCGTACCCAGAAACGAGCGTCTGTTCGAATTCATAGTAATTCTCCTAACTAATTAAAAAATTATTAAATTACCGGGATACTATTTTTAAGAATCCTTTATCTGTTTATTCTTTCGAGAAAAAGTATTCCGAGTCATCATCGAATTTTACATTAACAGTTATCCATCCTTTTGTAGGTGATCTATAAAATGTAAAAATCCATCGCATAGGATACTTATCATGCAGCGCAAGATACCGTAAACGAATATAAGATTCGGCAACGGATTCTGACCCCACACGTTCAAAGCCTTTCATCAGTCCGTAAATGTCCTCAGCACGTTTTGCTTGATCAGTAAGTCGCTTGGTTTGTTCAGGCTTGTCACCGATAGGGCTATTTTTTAGTAATCGTTGAAATGCCTCTCCTGTATTCCCGACCATCATCAGTTTAAAAAACTCAGCACTCATTCCCACTATTTCTTTGGGCAGGGCACTTGTACTCGGCAGGTTTTCACTTGGAGCGTTAGCTTTGGGGGGATTATCTTGGGCATGGAGATTCGCTGTAACAACAATACTGAGGAAAATAAATGCGAAAAAAAATTTCATATCTGTTCCTGTAAATTTACTATAAATTTAAATTCTGTAATGAAGTACTTGGTCAACATAAATTGAAATTTGAATAATACTTGATTTGGCGAGTATCAGACAATTGCAAACTCAGTGTTACGTAACTTGCTTGTTATAATTTATTTGCCATTATTTAAACACTTGTCAATTTCAACATAATCAATGTTTAGAATCCATTTTTTAATTAATTCTGTCTCAGCGTTTACCGGATAGAACTATTACTCCAAGCCGATTGACATTCTGAGTTGTAATATTTCACCACGGGTTAAATGCCGATATTCACCTCTTGCCAATCCTCGTGTTGACAGAGTTGCAAAACTTTTACGGTCAAGACGCTTTACTTCGTAGCCCAATGATTCAAAAATTCGCCTTACTTCACGGTTGCGCCCCTCATGTAATTCAAGTGTGATGTGACTACGGTCAGTCGGCTGCACCAACACTTCGCAAGGAGAAGTCTTTCCATCCTCAAGTTCAATACCTTCACTTATTTTTTTTGCATCTTCAAGATCAATTTTCTTATCCAAAACTACATTATATACTCTTGGTACTTCAAAACTCGGGTGGGTCAGTCGATATGCAAGATCACCATCATTAGTTAGAAGTAATGCGCCTGTAGTATTACGGTCGAGCCGCCCAACAGGAAAAATACGGTCACGCTTCTTAACTATATCCATAACAGTTTTCCGACCTTTTTCATCACTTGTTGTCGTTATATAATCCTTAGGTTTGTTAAGGAGTATATAAATCAAATTCTTGTATATTGTTACAGGTTCTCCCTTTACAGTTACAAAATCACTTGTCAGGACTCGCCGCCCAAGGTCGGTAACTACTTCCCTATTGATTTTTACAGCTCCTTCACGCACGAGTTCTTCCGCAGCACGACGGGAGCAAATGCCCGCATCTGCAAGATATTTGTTTATGCGAACGCCTATCTCTTTCTCAGCTTTGGAATTATTTTTTCTATTTGGCGATAATTTAGGAACGTTTTTCATTATTTTTCGAGGAGATAAATAGCTTCAAATTTTCTATTTTTTGTAGCAAAATACAAAATTTTCAGCTTTCAGACGCGGCTTTTCAGCAAAAGCCTACATCATATTTACAAGAATATTTTCAATTGCTCTTGTTGCACGCTCGGGTCTAACAGATTTCATACACTCAAGTGTACCAAGTGGGCATTGATTCCCGCCATGAATGGCGCAGGGACGGCACGCAAGAGTTTCATTCTGAATAATAACACTCCGGTCTCCTCGAGGTGCAAATCCGATTTTTGGTGAAGTAGCACCAAAAATTGTAACAGCAGGGCATCCGGCAATCCAAGCAAGGTGTGTAGGGGCTGAGTCGTTGGTAAGTATTGCTCCACATCGTTTTAAAAGATCAATTGTTTGGACAATGGATGTTTCCCCAGCCAGCGAAATTGCACCTGAAGCTACTGCCAAACGATTGCATAATTCAGAGTCTTCATTCCCACCGATAAAAACACATGAATATCCTTTTGAAACAAAATATTCAGATGTAGAAATAAAGTACTCTTCACACCAACGTTTGGTTGCCCATACCGAACCCGGTGCAAAAGCAATTATTGGAGAATATAGTTGATAATGATTAATTAAATTACTTACATTTTCATTATCAAAATTGGGAATTGTTATACTTGGTGGAGATATAGGCTTTTCGATTGGGTTTTGAATATCATCAAATGCTGTAAGGAGCATTATGTTTCGTTCTACTTCGTGAAGACGAGTGAAGTAATTAACTCGTTTTGAGTATAAAAATGAAGCTGCATTACGAGAAAATCCGATAGAATACTTTGGGTGTGCTAGAATGGAAAGTAATGTAGTTCGCAGAGAACGATGTGGTGCAATTATGCAATCGATACTACTTTGCTTCAGTTCGTCAGCGATTAAACTGATGCCTTTTAATCCGCTATGTGTTTTTCTCTTGTCATATTTGAGCACTCTACTAACAGAATCCGAGCATTCAACAAGGGGTGCAGCAATCGGTGTAGTAACAAAAGTAATTTCGGCTTCGGGTTGATAATGTCTTATAGCATCTGCTAAAGGAAGTGTTAGAGCAACATCACCCAGGAATGCGGTCTGAATAATTGCGAATTGAGAGAATTCAGTGATGTTCATTTTTTCCATCGGTTATGTTGCCATGCCCATAATTCAGGATTTTCTCTTACGGCTTGCTCTAAAGCATCAACGTGCCGTTTTGTTAATTCTACAATCCCATCTTTGGAGTATTCCAAATCATCATGAGTGATTTCTTTTAATTCAACCCAATATGTTCCGTTTTCTTCACGTTTTGGGAAACCGATTATTATTGGTGATCCAAATTTCAATGCCAATGCTGCAGGTGCTTCATACGTAGCTGCCTGACGACCAAAAAAATCTACAAAAATATCTTTTGCCCCATCTGCGGCTTGGTCGGCGAGCAAGGCAACCGTTTCACCTTTACGGAGTTTTTGCACTATTTGTCTGGCAGCATTTGCAGTTGGAATAATCGAATTATTATGACGAGTACGGAAAGTATTGATATGCGCATCAGCATAAGGATTATGCTGATGAATTACAACAATACCTATTGAAATTCCTGATAGCAATCCAGCAGAATATGCAAGCATCTCCCAATTTCCATAATGTCCCGAAAGGAGAATAAGCCCTTTCCCCCGGGAAGCTGCTTTATCTATTAATTCAATATTTTTGTAATGAATCAATTCCTTAATTTTTGAATCATTCAACCATGGAAATGATACTATTTCTGCAAGTATTATCCCCAAATTTCTATATGATCCACGAGCGGTTTTCAGATGCCACGCATTTGTTTTTTCAGGGAATGCTAATTGTATGTTTTGATATGTAATTCGAAAACGTTTTTTGCTGCTGAGTCGCAAAACAAAGCCTATAGCGGCACCAGCTTTTATACGTAGTTTTATTGATACATTTCCACAAACAAGACCAATACCACGTAAGCATAACGCTATAACATAATTTCCAAATTGCTTCATTGTACTGAAAATTCTATGGTGGGTCTAACTGGTTGCTACCTGAATCGAACATTTGAACATATTGCTCGAACCATCTGTCATTACGAGGCTCACCAATAGCTGTTGAGTTAATTTGAATATAATTACCAAAACCTTTTAAATCTACAAATTGAAATTGGATACCCCCTTGTTTTCCGTCTATATACCATATTTCATAAGGGCGAACACCTGATTCATTTGTATGCCTATCAACTTGTGAAGGGAAACCATATTTCATCAAAACTCTACCCTGATCTGTTTTCCAGCCCTCTTTTATCAGAATGTTTGAGAAAAAAGTATTTGCATGTGCAATTGCCTTTCGAAAGTCGTCTAAGCGTTCATTTTGCGGTGTTTCGGGCTTAGGGTCTCTTTCTTTCCAGAAACGATACAGAAATTTTTGTTTAGCAATATTGTCATTAATTGATTCATACAATTGAACTTCAGCATGAGTAGCCAATATTTTTGCTTTGCTATACTCATCTTCTACTCGTTTTGCGGATAAAGTAGCAAATTCACTCGAATGGAATAACTCATCTTCGCTTAGTGAAGGGGCGAGTTCAACGGGCATTTCAGGGTTTAGCACATAAAACTTCTTAATTGCTGTTATATTATCAGTGGGATTAGATACCGACTGCACCATAAGTTGAAGATAATACAATCCGCTGGATAATCCATCCAAAGGTATTGAAGTGGATTCAACTATTGCATCAGAAAGTGCCGGGCGTAAAAGTTGCACGGTAAATTGTTCGCGTTTAGCACCATCAAGAATTTTATACTCTACTCGAATACTATCATGTGCAAATGTTTTTGCGTTATATATTTCAGAATATATTGAAAGCGAAGGCTCTGTACCTATAAATTCATGTTTGGGATTAGGCACAACTATGAAGTTGTTTTTTGCAAAAACGGAATTGACTTCATCTGCTGAAGATGAGTTTTGCGGGTATATTCGAGAAGCAAGCTCAATATCACTTAGAGCAATTGAGTTTTTAGGTACAGTTCTTACAATTAATTGCAACGTTGTTTTTGCATTAGTTGTTGAATCATTGATATCATAAATTTCTATTTCGACTGTATATTGTCCCGGTGATAAGATAAAAGACTTCTGACCTATCAGATTCCTTCGATGAGTACGGATAGCTGTATCTGATATATTATCTGAAATCCATTTTTTTTTATCAACTACCCCAAGAGTCGAGGAGTTTATTTGCAGGTTTATTCTAAGCGAACCAATATATTTATTACCATTTTTAATATATCGTAATGCTGTATCGGGGAAAGAGTAGTAAAATTCACATAAACTATGGGTATCGTCATATCGGAATTGAGCAGCATCTACGGTAAATGGAATTTTCTTTGCTTCTGTTTGAATTGCTACCATCATTAAAAAAGTAGCTAAAAAAATAAACAGTCGATTTTTCATAGTCTTTTCCCCTTTCGTTAAATACATAAACGTCATATTCAAATAAAAATTGCCGTTGAATAAATCATCCAACGGCAATAAGCATTCAACTATACATATATATATGAAATTAATATTTCAAATAAATATATTATGGCACTCTTACCGAAACAGTAAAGCGGTTAACTAAACCAAGAGCTTGTGTAGGACTTATTGAATAATCAAGTTGACCATCAAAACCGCCACTTATGTATTTAAGCCCTAATCCGCCTGAAACACCGAATGAATCATGTCCAAAACGATAACCACCTCTGATGGCTACAAAATTTTTCCATACATACTCTGTCCCGATCGAGAATTGTTCTGGAGAATCGGAAAGTGTTTCGAATCCTAAAGATGCAATCCATTTGTGATCTGCATCTTCAGGAGTAATTGCTTCTCCGTTAATAATACTCATCACATCAGTCGAAATATTTGCACGAAAAATAAGCGGTAGGTTAAATGGACTCGTTAAATACTGTTGATCTACCGGATTTGACACTAATCCGTCAACAGTAGTATTTGTAACATTAAGTCCCTGCCCTGAATAACTTTGTTGCCCACCAAGATTATGTATTGAGAACGCAACGTTTGTTCCCTGAAAACCTGTTTTATAAATTGAACCTACATCGAAAGCTACTCCACCGGCAGAAACATTTGAGAAAGCATTTTGAACATATTTTACAGTTGCGCCGAAAGCGAATTGCTCAGTAATATTGCCACCGAACGAAAGACCCAATGCAAAGTCAGAGACCGAGTAATTTGTACCCGTTCCTTGAGATTGTTCAATTGTTGTAATCGGAATATTACCACTTGTGAATGAAGTGATACTAAAACCGGCACGATACTTATCGCCGAGGGGAATGCATCCACCTACAAAATTATGCGAAAACCCACCAAACCATGAAGTATATGAAAAACTTCCGGCTATTCCATTAATATCTGCAATCCCTGCTACATTCCAATAGAGCGAAGAAATATCATTACTATTACTTCCGTAGGCACCGCCCATAGCATTTGCTCTGGCACCAACCCCAATTTTGAGGAACTGCCCTCCTCCAGAGCCTACTTTATTGAAATCTCCTGCTGAAGATCCATTTGAAGTTTGAGTATCCTCTGCAAGCATAACAGAAAAAGTAGTTACTCCAACTATTAGTACCCATAGAGCATATTGTAGTATTTTTTTCATATTTATCTCCTTAACATTTTTTATTTGAGATTAGATTATTTTTCGTTTCTTTTAAGATCACGACCTCTCAAAATAGAGAGGCCGTGCTTACATAAGAATAATTTATTCGGGTACTATACGTGAACTTCCAACTACAACTGAAAATTTTTGAATTGTTTGAGCACCGTTTGGAGTTTCAATTTTAGCTATTAATGTTTGGCTTGCAACTCTTTGTTTGCTACTTGCAATCAAGTCCCAAACTTCCAGTGCGTATATAGCTGGGTCTGACGAAGTAAATTCATTATGTTCAAGTTTCTTTATCAATTCACCTGAAACAGTATATATCGATATTGTACATTGCTTAGGCAGTTTCGTAAAGAAAATCTTTGCATCATACGGAGAACGTTGAATTTGGGTAGTAACATAATATGGGTTAGGAACTACTCTAACTTGATCCAACATATTATCTGTATATTCATCAATTTTAGGAACACTCGATATAATTTTAGCAGATATTTTTGCGCCCGGCATTGGTAAGCCGGTAGCTCCACCTGTTAAATTAAATTGAAGTTTATCTCCTACCTTGAAGTCGTTTCCAAACGTGTAACCACTTTTTACATCCCAAAGAAGAGTACCTCTGTCACGTCTGCCTCTATTTGCATAATCTAATCCCAATTCAGCACCCGAAGCCTGGAAAATATGAACAAAATCCAATGTATCGAATTTACCAGGTGCTGAAGGATCTTCCTGGATAGAAGACAGGTAGTAACGACCTTGTTGCCCTACAAATCCTGCGGCTTGTTTTGCTCTTGCTGCAGCTGTTACTAATGTTCTACTATTTACCCACCCAAAAGCTGAAAGATCATAAGCACCAATTGGTACTTCTGTTCTTAATGGAAATTCAGGGGCAACAACAGCCTGAGTTACGAGGGGAACTTCATTAGGGTATCCTACTGTAACTGAATCACCTTTTTCATTTAAACGTTTGTATGAAATTTTATTAAAGACTTTCATTGTAAGGTAGTTTACAGTGAAATCTTTTGTTACACCGGTATTTCCTACAGGCACAGTAAAAGTTTCTGTACCACCCGGAGTAAACTCAATTTCATAATGAGCAGGTCCGTTGTTAAAGCTACCAAATACTATTCTACCTGCGCCTGTTTCGTCAAACACTGTATCTACGCGTTCTGTAAGGGAAATTTGATCGCCTATATCAGAATTATAAGTAACTGGCGTAGAGGCTCCTCCTGTATTAGTTGATACATACGCAGTATCAATACGTAGTTTTCCACCTTGTTGTTGGATACCGTAATCGAAAGAGAATCCAAGTGTTTGTTTTGCTTCATTATCAATTAAACTTGAATAAGTTCCTCCGTCATCACCTGTTTTTTCGGTAGTGAATCTTCCGATTCTTAGGATTCTACCTTTATCTGTAGGCACTCCGAAACTATTTTGTTCACCGTTGATTGTATCTATTTGTAATGTATCGGAGCCAATATATGTTGCTGCATTTTCAGTAAACAGTTCGGGCGCAGAAAATCCAACAAGTGCTTTCCCTAACACAGGCTCAAGATATGTATTTCCTTTAAACAATGTTTTACCTGTTGTTTTGTCCCGAAGAGTAATTTCTCTTTGATACAATCCCCAAACTGCTGGATTAGGCGACTCAGCAGTTGGAGTTGGGTAAAATGCACTTCCCCACATCGGTTGAAATTCTAACTCCAATTCATGACCTTCATTATCGCTATTTGCAAACAATTGAGAAAATCTTTGCTGATCTAACACCTTAAATTGGAAGTTATACAAGCCACCCAATAGATTACTGTCTGCTGATACAATTTGTACAATACCATTATTATTACCGGCCGGAGCAGCACCGGGATACGCTGATATTTGATTCCTGTCTTTAATACCGGTATTAATTTTTATTGGTGAAGCAATTTTGTAATCACCTTCATCCCATGCAGTTAATCTGTAGAAATACTGAACATTATTAATTAGTTTTTCAGTTAAAGCTGGATCAGCATCTTCATTTACAACTCCATCACGATTATCATCTCCAATATCAATAAACGTACTATTATTTGTAATACTGTTCATATATGGAATGATAACTTCATTGCGAATTTTCTTACGGACATTTGTATCAGGTTCAAAATTGGGAAATACCATTGCCGCTTTACCTGTATTCAATAATTCATTCAATCTTCTTGTAAGATTTGCATACTTTATCGAATCAGCTAATTTAAATTGACCATTAGATACAAGTGGACCAGGATACCATGGTAAATCTATCATCTCCCCTGAAGGCAAAGTTGAGATTAACCACGGTGAAATTACTGAAAAATTACCCCATGTTGGTCTATCCACTGTAATTTGAAGAGTATCAACTATAATCTTGCCTGTAAAAAGATCGCTGCGTTCTTGTCTTGACAGACCTCCGAAGTATTTTCCCCACTGGTTTGTTCCAAGAGGGTTTGTAAACGTAGTATGATTGGCAAATCTTCTAACAATAAATGTACTTGTATTTAGCTGTTGTACAATTCTTACTGAATCGAAGAATGGTGCACCGGGAGCAAATCCATTTGATACTAGTGATTTTAGGAAAGGCAAATCCATTTTCCATTCTGCAATCTGTTTCCAGCCGAAAGGACCTTTTTTCGCATTATTCTGCTGATCTACATTAAATGTATCCAAGTCATCACGGCGTGCGCGATACAATTTATATCCTAAGAAATCCATACCTTCTTCAAGGGGATCATACGACATCTCAGATGTTGAGTCCCAAGATATGAGAACAGCATTATTTAACGGTTTGTAATATACGAATGCCTCGTCAGGTGCTTTAGGAGTTTTATAATTATTATCGTAAACTGCCTGTGCAAATGTATCTATTCTAATTAGATTTATCAAATCTTTAAAAGTTCCGTCTGCATCTTGTCCCGCCGCTGTAGCTGCAAACATGAGTCCTACAACTACTCTTGCAGTATCATTTGGGCGAAGATTAAATGGTCCGGTTGACATCAAAAACCGTTTGTCGCCTGCTCCGCCAATATCACCGTCTTTATCCATCGAAGAAACAAAATTATATCTCTCAGCATTTTCTGTTGGGTCAACTGTAATAGGCCAGCTTTTAAATGTTTTCAATCCAATTTGCTCTTTAGATATATATGCCTTTTGGTCATGTCGAATGTTGCGATTTGCATCCACAGCAGGACTTTCTAAAAAATCAAAACCAATATATCCGAATCCTTTTCCAGCCTCACCACGATTTGTACCTGACCACTGAATAGCAAGATTTAGAGTATCAACTTCATTTACATATCGAGTATGATCGTTATCAGCCCCAGCACTTGAATTAGTAGTAGTAGCTATGTCCATATCATAAGCAGGAGCAGCCCAACAGTCATACAAAGTATCATTAGATTTATTAATTACAATATATTTAATAAACATAAAATCTTTGTAGTCTCCAAATCCCCAAGAATAAATCATCTGTTCGTATTGAAGTCTTAAAGGATACCCTTGAGAACGACGTGTTTCAACTCCACCTTCATAACGGCTAAGATCTGTATCTTTAAATACTGCAAATATATCTTCTTGAGAAATGAATGCAGGTCCCTTAGCGTTCGTAGTATTATTTCTTTGGTTAATATCAAAAACATAATTCCCTACATATCTATCTTGTCCAATAGTATCAAATGGATTAGGGCTATTATCCCAAATAGGCCAATTAGGACCATCTGCCAGGTTACTTGGCACTCCATCACCTTTGTTAAAATCAGTCGAGAAATACACACGGTATTTTTTGTTGAACTCATCCAGATAACTGTCGCCATCTTCAATCATACCAGGAGCAAACCACGAAGTACCTGAGCCGGGGCTATATGAGATTTCACAAAGCAATGCAGTGTCACCTCTTACAATCTTTTTGGCTGCAAACCAAACTCCACCGCCAAAAATATATTGATTCGCTGAACCGCGAGGCCATACACCACCTCCAATATTAGCTGCTGCATTGTGTCCAATTAACCCATAATTTGTAGTATAGAGATCAATACTACTTACTTTATTCCGTTGCAAATCGAACGTTCCAAGTGAAGCACGAAGAACTTGACTTCCTTCTTGTTTCTTATTTTTGTTTTGCTCTTTTGTCCGTGCTTGGATACTAATACCCGACACAGCTAGCATCAATACAAAGATAGTAATTTTAAGATATGTTTTCATTTGAGATTTTCCTCTCTGTAATAAAACAGTTTTGTTTAATTTGATTTAGTTATTAGAACTGAAGCATAAAGCCAAAGAATACTTGGCGAGGTGTTTGATAATTGACTCTAAGTGCTTGAGCATCTTTAACATATCTTAGATATGCTTGATATGTTTCAAGTTGTGTAACCTGACCGTCACCATTGCCATCAGCTTGGGCAGAATACATTCTATTACCAAACCGATCGTACTGACCTGCTGAAATTGAAGCTGAATTATTTGAAGATGCATTTTTATAATAGGTTGTAGCTGCATAACTTGATTGAAGTTTTGCGTATTCATTATAATCTTGATCCGGATCACTGCTTCTATCGTACACCTTATTAAAATCAGTTCTATTAAACAAATTAAGAATATCTACAAAGAAAACAATTGTTGTTTTACCCATTCCTTCACCGAACCAATTTTGAAGAGGGAAATCTTTTGAAAAACGCATATCAGTTTGCCACCATGATGGTTGACGCTCACTATTGTTTTCACTGATGGCAGTCCCGCCTTTTCTATTTAACAATGTATAAGGTAAACCTGTTTGGAATCGTGTGGTCAAATTAAGATTGACATTTTCTAGAGGTTTAATTCCCCCGATTGACGGTCCCTCATCTTTTGCCCAATTGAAATCAACAATGGCAGTCAATTGATGGCGACGGTCTCCGTCTGAAGGAGTCGGTGTCATCGGGAACGGTAGCTTACCGGTTGCAGGGTCAGGAGTAAGATTATAGTTTGCTGTAGCAGAAGCACCTGTTGACGTAGTTGAAGCTAATGTGTAATTTAGATTTAAGCCAATATTATTCGTAGCTCTTTTCTTTAGAGTAAATTCCAAACCTCGGCTGCTTCCATATTCAGTAACAGTATAAACCCAATACAAAGTTCCAAGGCTGAATGCAGGTTTTAATCCTACTTGATTGAAATTCTCTTTATAATATGCGGTAACATCAAAAGCAAAATCATCAGTCAATTGCAAATTATAAGCAATTTCATATTGATTGTTTCTTTGTGCTTTAATTTGTGGGTCACCAAGAATATCAGCTGATCTTACCTGATCTTTATTATATGAATCAAACAATTGATTCAAGAGAGGCATTTGAAAGTACACACCATAGCTGAAATTCAAAATTGACCTATCGGTAATTGGGTAGGCAATAGTAATACGTGGGCTAATCTGATATTTTAGATTTGTTTTTGCAAATCCTGAGTCGGAAGTTATAGGAGTAAATGAAGTATCTTGTATTCTGTAGGTTGAATTAGGATCTGTAAAATCAAATCTAACCCCCGGATTAATAATAATTCCTTTGTAACTTATTTGATCTTGTAAATATACTGCTCCGGATATTGGCTTCTTTGGCTGTTCAGTAATTCGTTTAGCTGTCTCATTATCTGCATAAGGGTTTTTAAATTCATCTGTATAAACGTCATAGAAGCCACTGCTTTCCCAAGCTAAACTGTTCTGGAAACGTTTAACTACAAATGTTCTTAATTCAAAGCCAGCTTTGATATTATGTTTTACTAAGTCTGACGAATTAACAATTGTATTGAAATTTCCGTCGAACTGTAAAAAATTTGAGCTGCGTAAGTCATACTGACGTTCATTCCCGTGTAAATTGAATACACCTACGAAACCATAAGCGTTTTTGGTGGTTAAGTTATCTGCGGCACCTTCGTAATAACCTGTAATACTATTCCTTTGTCTGAACGTTTGGCTCATATAGTAACCGTCTTCAGATGGCGTGGGTTTAACTGTTGATAATTGTTGAAAAACATCAATAACCCTATCACTTCCGGCAGCAAAACGAGTTGGATTTGTTGGATCTGGTACCTGTGAAAATTCGTCTATAGGTTTATACGTTTCAATTCCACCTAACAACGATGGATTAGAAAAACTGCTTCTCTTTGAAACATCTGTATTTGTTATATTTGTTGATACTCTAAATTCATAATAAGTACTGGGACCAAGTACATGGTTGATAGAAACAAACAAATTATTAACATTGTTATTAACAACAGCCGGCTTTGCTTGTGATTCAGGAATAAAATTAGTATCGCCAAATGTTCTCCCACCCTCAGTACGAATATTGGTCACACCAAATTCATTTGCATACAACCATGCCCACTGGCCACGCTCACGTGACGATATTCCATATTGCCCCCCAACACTTAAACTGATGTCACTAAACGAAAACTTAAGACGACCTGTAACGTTCTGGACCCATGACTGATTGAATGGTAGCCGTCCCAAGTTATTTCCTAATGGATCAATTACGCTTAAATGATTATTTTGATTTACAAATTGTTCGTGAGCATATTTACCGGTTACAAAAAAAGTAGAACCCTCTAAAAGTGGAATAGGTCCGCCTGCACCGAACTCATAGGTGTTTTGATCTTTTCCCATAAATTGAATACCGTTGCCACCTTTACCGAATAATGAAGGCGCATCTGTTCTCCAACGTGCAAAACCTTCATATTTGTCAACCCTACCGCTCTTGACAACTGTATTTACAATTCCGCCTAATGCATTGCCATACTCAGCTGAAAAAGACCCTGTCAATACTTGAACTTCTTCTACAGCAAAACTACTAACAGTCGGGCTATATGCTGCACCACCATTTCCGAATGATCCTGTAAATTGGTCACCAACATCTAAACCATCTACACGTATTTGGGTTTCCTCAGCTCTACTGCCTCTAACTTCAAAACCGGCACCGGTTGACTGAACACCTGCTGTAAGAGCAACTACACCTTGTACAGTTTCACGCGCAATTTTTGTATTGTCTTCTCCATTTGCAGTACGATTAGTTCCAATTTTATCTTTATTTACCAATTTTTTTTCAGATTCTGCAGTTATGGTAACTTCTTTCGTTTGTACAACAGATTCTACCATCTTAATCGTAATTTCTGTAGTTTGATCAGCAGAAATTCTTACAGAAGTTGTGTAATCTTTGTAGTTTACCGCCTTCACCAAAATTTCATAAGTACCCGAGTTAATATTGGAAATATTAAAAGTTCCGTTGAGCTTGGCATTACCGCCACGTGTAGTACCTTTCACACGAATCGAAGCTCCGCCAACAGGCTTCCCTTTTTCATCTACCACCTTACCCGATAAAATACCCGTGATACCCGCAGAAGCGACTATCGGCATCGTTATCATCACGATAACCAGAAGAAGTAGATTACGTTTCATACCGTTCTCCCTAAAAAATGTATAAAAATTATAATATTCGTTGATTTTCAAATTTAAAAACACTATCCAATTGTTATATACTACACATACTCGGTACTTCTCAACAAAGATATGTGCTTTGTTGGGACTTTGTAATTTTCAATAAATCATGCAGTTAAAACCATCAGGCGTGAACTTTTATGCGTTGGAGTCAGAAATACCGGACAGCCGTTTGTTTCGGCTAACGACTGTCCTATATTATGAAGATATTTATTTCACAATTGTTACCATCTTGGTAACTTTACGACCGTTAATTTCAAGTGTTGCATAATATGCACCTGATGAAAGGTTTTGTGCGTCGAAATTAACACTGTGTGTTGCTCCGGCAGTAAGCATACCATTATACAATGTTGCCACGTTCATCCCGAGTGCGTTTGTAATTGTAACCGTTGCATTCCCTGATTGAGGAGCAGTAAATCCAAATACTGTAACACCGCTTGTGGGATTAGGCTGGGAAGTTAATGCGAGCCCTTCGTTTGCAGCAGCTTCTTCCTCTACACCAACAGGCGGAATTGAATTCAGACTAGATGTAGGGAAAGGGTACATATAAATTTCAGTTTGTTCGATCGGAAGCTCTACATTTGTAACGCGATCACCGGGAGTTGCATCAGCAGAATAACCAATATACATTCTTCCGTTGATTACCTTATTACAGAGAGTTCCGAAAAGGCAATCAACACCCTCAGGAGTAATATCTTTTGGGTTAGACCAATTAGGGTTTGCATCTCCTCCAAGGCGGTGAGTAACATAAATATGCCCCATTAATCCATCCACTTGAACATCAGCAATACCATCTCTGGATGGTATTGTAGTATCAATTGCTACAGACTTTAAATCGTCATTTTTAATTGATGTAAAAGTCAAATAAACATTATTTTGCTCATCAAGACCCAATTGAGGATAACGACAAAGACCTGATGCAGCACGACGACTTATTATAGACCCTGTACCATTCCAACCAAGAGTTGAAGGTCGAGCAATATAATATATAAAATTATCACCTTCTTTATAATATCCAAACCCTAAATTTGCATCTTGATAGTCACTAAGTTCATCTAAATTGCCATAAGTGTTTAAGCCGACTCTAACGCTATCTTTCCCGTTGATAGTTTGATGTGTACCTGTCATGATTACATAACTTTGAGCTAAATTAAAAACGAAATGTGCTTTTCCTTCAGAATCCAAAACAACATCCAATTGATCACCGCTTGCTGCTACAGTATCAGTTAGGATTCGAGCACTATCCGCATCATAGAACGAAGTATCCACACCTGTATAATTCGCACGGAAAGCATAAGTAGGTAATGTCCATGTCTCCCCGTTATCTGTTGATTTGCGATAGAAAGCATCAGAATTTGGAAATCTACCATATAAGACCACAACATTATTTCCACGAGCTGCTATTGCATAAGAATCACCACCTGCTCCATAAGGAAAATTACCGTTTGTTGCATCGAAAGCATTATTAGTAAATATTTTTTCAGGCTCCCAAGTTTTTCCCTTATCCGTAGAACGTCTGTAACATAGTAAATTTGATGTTTGGTCGGTACCTGTTGAAGATGCATTCGTATTATATATGACATGGACAATATCTTTACCGTCAACTGCTGCTCGAGGCCATGTTGAAGTGGTTTTATCTACGGATGTACGGGTAAAAGTATTATCACCATAATCACTTGATTTAAAGAAATCTACAGGTGTATGGGAAGGTGTTCCTACACTACCGTCATTAAATTGAACGATTGAAGGCCATCCACGTCTCTCAGGCTGTCCACCGATTTTTTCCGCTTCCATTTTCTCCCATGTGTCATATTGATTAACAGGAGAATCAGGGTTTGTAACATCTATAAAAGCATAATGTGCGCCGCGTGAACTGTTAAAACCGGGTGCATCTAATTGACCGGAAACCCCTGAATTTCCCCTTGATGAATCTTTGGCAGCCATCCAAAACATCTGGGTAAATTTATTAGTCTGGTCATCATAATATGCTATTCTTTCCGGCATTGCATTATTTGTTTGGAAATCATAATACGTATAACCAATCTTTATACCCGGCATATTGGCGGTAATTTTTTTATCGCCACCCAAAACATTGCTATTCTTGTTTTTTTTCAGGAGACTTTTAATTTCTTTTTTAGAAAAAGGAGCAATAGGTGTGCTTTCATCAGGGGAGTTAGGAAGATATACTTTTGCAGCACTCACAGATCTCTCAGCTACAGGTGCTACATTCTGACCGGGTATTATCTTCATTTGTTGAGCAGTACTTAGCCCAACATTCCCCAAAAGAAAACCGACAGTAACAATAGAAAGAAGAAACGAATTTTTCATAAGAACTCCAATAAAACAAAAAATACACTAATAAACATCAACGAAAATAAGAAGATTTACCGAATGTTGCCAAACTTTAATTTTCCACACAATAAATCTTAATAGATTTTTCGGCTTCGTTATATGTTTTAAAATTTAATTTGCATTCCATAGACCAATAAGACACCTGAATTTACTTCACTTTGCTTCCCTTGCACCATAGGCGTATTAACCATAAAAGCATTCGCTTCGGCACCAAGTGTAAGAGCAACTCCTTTTACAGTAACAACACGACGGCTTTAACGTTGCATCAGTCCGCCTCTTTGCAAAACGTTGACCGCGACAACGGCAACGAAGAAAAGGCAGAAAATAGAAAAATAGATCCAAAAGAAAAGCTAAAAAAATTGTTTTATTCCCTTATAACCGATTTCAACTCCAATTCTGCTGTTTTCTCCTAATGAATAAGCAACACTTTGTGAAATTGCCATTGAAGCAACTGAATTTTCACGGTTGCTTGCAACATTATTTGCCACAAAGGTACTAACTTGAATTTCGGTCTTCTCTGCTGTTGTTTCAGCTATTTCTGCAATAGTCGGTTCTGTTGAATTCTTTCTACTCGGGAATGCAGAAGTCAGGAAAGTATTTTCTTTTGAAGCAAAGGTACTGCTTGGTTCAGCCTGAACCGAGAAGCTGTTTTGTGAAGCTATCGGCAAGGATAGTGAAGTGCTTGCATTAAGTTCTGGTTTTTCCCTTGCTCCATCATACAAAGGCGCAGAAATTGATGTTTCTCTATTAACTGCTACAACCTCGTCAGTTGAAATTAAAGATGCAAATTCAGTACTTACCGTAGTAAACCTTGAGCGATGTGTATGCTTTGCTCTATATTCTTTATCTGACGACGGTAATATAGTTTCAAACTGGGAGTTGGATGTTTGATTCTCAATATTTGAGGCAAAAATAGATTTTCTACCGATGAACATATCACTAAACGGTACGGTACAAACAACCAGCAAAGCAACCACAAAAGAGCTTAATCTGGTCATATTGCTTTTGAATGCTTTTACTCTTTGTTCACGTAATTTAGCTTTGGCAATCGCTTCCTGAGCTTCAAATTTCATTGTAATTCTTGATTCGGTTTCCAAAAGAAAATCATTTGGAATTACAATAGAATCAGCATCTTCAAGCATTGAAAAATGTAACACTGTAGCCACATCGAATGCTTCCTTTGCAGCGGGTTGCTCGCTCAATAAACGGCGCAAGACTTGGTCTTCCTCTACTGTGAGGTCGCCGTCCACGTATTTCGATATAAGAAGATTAAGATTCATACCATTCCTGCATAACAGGTGCTAATAATTTCCGAAGAAGCAAACGTGCGCGATGAACGCGAACCTTTGCCAGTGAGATGTCAATACCGACAATTGAGGCTATCTCTTGATATGAATACCCTTCGTATTCACGGAGAATAGCTGCTTCTCTAAGCTGTAACGGGAGATGCATCAGTGCATTGTTTACACACATCTGCATCCCAATATCAGTCGAAGTAATCATTGGAGCCGAACTGTGTGCTTCCTCATCAAACATATCATGTTCTTTCATAGAACGAATATGGTTAAGGCACACTCTCCGGGCAATAGTAAAGAGCCACGCAGGAAAATGATCCCCTCTAAATTCAGAATGATGCTCGAATACTTTCATAAAAGTTTCTTGAAACGCATCTTGAGCCGTTGAAGATTCACCTAACATTCTTAAACAGAACCTATAAACACTCGGTGAATACTGTTTGTAAAGAACTTGAAATGCCGCCGCGCTTCCCGAACGTAATTCGTCCGCAGCTGCACGCAATTCGTCTTCACTCGGCTTTCGGACTGACAGCGACATGGCATTTCTCCAAGAAATAGTTAGTTAGGTTTCGGCATTCAAATCTACAGACACAACACACTAATAAAAAGTTACAGTTTTTTTTGTTGCTTAAAATTCTTTTCTAAATACTTTACAGTTTTCAATATGGGTTCACTCTTCAGATTCCTGCAAGGCACCCTCTAATCTTGCCAAAATATCACCGATTTTATTAACGACATTTGCTCGTTTATCTGCAAGTATATTTTGTTCTGGTTCAATGGAATCCTTAACGGAAGATATACCTTTTTTTGGTTCTGTCGGATTTGTTTTTAATAATATATTCTCCGCTTTTGCAGACTCTAACTCTTTTGTTATACTATTGATGCGAATTAAAAACTCATTTTCAGTCTTCCGAATTTGCTCTTCAGAATTATTCAGTGTCTGTTGTAATTTGATTAGTTCTAAAGACAGTTCTTCCCGTTCCTTTTCAAGTGATTTATTGATAGTTAAAAGTTGCTTGGATGCTTCCTGCTCTTCATTAGATTGCTCTATTATTCTTAGATACTCGGCTTTTTCTTCTTCAAAAGTCGAGATTTTTTTCCTCAATAATTTTATTTCCTCTTTACCTCTGGAATTTTCTAACGAAAGTTCATTTGCACCTATTTCTTCCATTTCAATTTTTACTTGCAGTTCTTTGGAGAGAGAAGATTTTTCTCTAATTTCCAATTCTAATTGTTGTGTAATCTCACGCCGACGTTCAGCTTCTTCATAAGATTTTTCTTCAGCGTCTGCTTTTGCTAATGCTAATTTTTCCAGTTCATCTTGCAAAACATCAATTTGTTTTTTAGCCGCTATTATCTGTTTATTAGAAATTTCGGCTTTTGTTTCGGCAGATACGACTATTTCCATTCCTTTTTGTAGTTTTTCTTCTGCATCTGCTTTTGCCAATGCTAATTTTTCCAGTTCATCTTGCAAAACTGTAGTTTCTTTTTTTGCTGCATTTAGTTCTTTGTTAATAACCTCTACATTTACTTTCAAGGAGTTGTGATTCTTTATTTCTTCCCTTAATTTCTCATCGCTGTCAGCTTTTGCCAATGCTAATTTTTCAAGCTCTTCATGCAAACCGATAATTGTAACTTTTGATTGCTGTATTTGACCTGTTAATGTTTGATTAGAGGTTTCTAAGGTATTTCGAAGACTTACCTCCTTATGTAGGGAAAGTTCAGTAAGTTCTTTTGAAGATACTGCAGCTCTACAATCTGCTTTAACTTCTGTAAGCATATCGTTAAGCTCCTTATTCTTTTCGTCCGCAATTCGCTTGGCTTCTTCGAGTGCACCATATCTCGTCAGTAAGGTATCAAGTTCTTCTGTTGCCGTAACTAATTGAGCGGTTAATGTTTGATGTTTTTCAGACAAATCGGCGTTATTCGATTTTTCTGCATCATAAGCCGCTTGCGCTGCGAGCATTGCAGATTGAACCTCGGTAAATAATAATTCACTTTGTGTTTTCTGACGTTTTAAATCAATTATTTGAGATGAATACTCATCTAAAGCTCCAAGATGACGTGCAATTTGCTCTTCATAATCTCTGGCTGCCCGTAGCTCTACATGGAGCCTTTCTTGTCCTGAACGCTCTGTTGTGAGCTTAAGCTCAAGGTCGGCAATACTCGCAGTTGCTTCTGCAATTAATGCATCATCTGCTTCTTTTCGTTGTTGAAATTCAAGAACTTGTTTAGATGACTGCTTTAGCTCAGATTGCAAATTTTCGTAATTACCTAAGAATTCGGCAGCATCATTATGGGTAGTAAGTAGTCGGTCACGCTCATCAGTAATTGTTTCAAGAGTAGCATTTAAGGCAAGTATTTCTTCACGTAGTTTTGGTATTTCAAATAGTTTACCTTCTATTTCAGCTATTTCATTTTTATATTGCTGAGCTTCATTTATTCTAGAATTGACTTCAATATTTCTGCGGGCAAGCTCCTTTTGAATCATTTCGCGGTTTTGCTCAAACTCTTGGATTTCCTCTAACCGTTCATTCAATTCATTCTTTTCGCGTTCCAATTGCTCTATTCTGCGGAAAGACTGCTCATTTTGTAATCCAGCCGTTTGCAATAACTCAATAGTTTCTTCCAATCTGCTTTTATCACTTTGCAAGAGCAAAGCC
>JACPWH010000079.1 GCA_016197185.1 Ignavibacteriota bacterium | reverse complement strand
CCAAAAAGGTTCACATCGTCGTATTCTTCAAGAATTTTCATCGGGTGCAATAGATATACTTGTTGGAACCCAGATGGTTGCAAAAGGACTTGATTTCAGTCGTGTTACACTTGTTGGTGTGGTAAATGCCGACCTGCAACTCTTCATGCCTGATTTCCGTGCAGCTGAGCGTACATTCCAACTGCTTACCCAAGTTTCGGGTAGGGCAGGGCGTAGCAGCGAATATGCAGGAGAAGTCATTATCCAAACGGCGCATCCCGACCACCAAGCGATTATAGCAACCCTTGCCGGACGCTATGAACTGCTCTATAATGACGAACTCCAGCTTCGTAAAGATGCACATTACCCGCCGTTTACAAGATTTGTGATGATAGAATTTTCGGGATTATATGAACAGCAGGTTCATGAACATTCGCATTATTTTGCAGGATTTCTGCCGTCTCATAATCCTGCAGTTCTTCGTGTAGGACCTTCCATCCCCACAATTTCACGCTTGCGTTCACATTATCGCAGGATACTTATCCTAAAAAGCATGAAACATCTTGATTCAAACGGAGAAAAATTGCGTAGTGCCTTATCAACTGCTTACGCTTCTTATCAACATAAACACGCTACATCGGCAGTAAAAATTACAATTGACATTGATTCATTTTCAGGGGTATAATTTTGAATAAACTTTACTTTATAGGTATCGGCGGTACTGCGATGGGGGCTGTCGCACTTGCTTGCAGTCAGTTGGGATTTGAAGTATGCGGGTCGGATGCAAATATTTATCCTCCAATGAGTGATTTCCTGCGTGAAAGCGGAATCCTGTATTATGAAGGATTTAGCACAAATAATATTATTGATGCAAATCCTGATATGATTGTAGTAGGTAACTCTGTAAGTAGGGGAAACCCTGAACTTGAATATGCGTTGGACGAACGGATGACACTCGTCTCGATGCCTGAAATTATACGGGATTATCTGATTGCAAAAAATACCTCAATAGTTATTTCGGGCACTCACGGTAAAACCACCACATCCTCATTAACTGCCTGGCTGCTCGATTCAGCAGGACTGAATCTCGGTTTCCTCATTGGAGGAATACCCGGAAACTATAAACAGGGATGCCGTCCAGCACCAAAAGCTGATAATGGATATTTCGTAAGTGAAGGTGATGAATACGACACCGCTTTTTTTGATAAACGAAGTAAGTTCTTGCTCTATAAGCCCACAATCGCAGTTATTAACAACCTTGAATTTGACCACGCAGATATTTTCAGTTCTCTTGATGACATTAAAAAGTCGTTTCGACTTTTTGCACGGTTAATCCCGAGAAACGGATTACTGCTTGCTGCTAATGAAGATGCAAATGTACGGGAAATTGCAGCAGCAGCACTTTCAAAAGTGGAAACATTTGGTCTTGGTGAGGATGCTTTTTGGCGTGCAATCGATATTGAATATTCTGAAACAGGGACGAACTTTGCTCTTGTGAAAAATGGAGAAAATGTAGGCAGGTTTTCTACCTTACTCTCAGGTGAACATAACCTGAGAAACACTCTTGCTGCCATATCAGTTGCAATGAATGTAGGAATTTCCATACATGATATTCAGCATGGATTGAACACCTACAAATTACCCAAACGCCGTTTGGAAACCATAGGGATTTGGAACGGATGTACTATTATCGACGATTTTGCACACCATCCGACAGCAATCGCCGAAACACTCAAAACACTCCGCCAAAAATACAAAGGTTCACGAATTGTTGCCTGTTTCGAGCCGCGATCGAATACTACCACACGGAATATTTTCCAAAAAGAACTACCCGACTCCTTCCAAAATGCAGATATTGTCTGTTTCGGTGCATTGAACCGTCCCGAACGGTACGGAGAATCTGAACGTCTCAATACGACGTTAATAGCGGAAACTCTGCGCTCAGAAGGAAAAACGGTGCAAATCATATCATCGGAAGAGGGAAGTAACTCTCAGTGGGGAAAGGATATTTATTCGTTTTTAGAAAAGAATGTGCGGGAGGGTGATGTGATTGTGCTGCTTAGTAACGGGGATTTTGGGGGGCTGAGGGCATTGTTGAAAGAGGGGATAGGGAAGGGGTAAATTGAATCTTGAAGACTTTGTCGAATATCTATTAAATGAATCCTGAATTGTCCTGAAATAACCCGACACACTTCAAATCTCACGAAAAATGTTAGTGATAGATTGTTGTCAAATAAACAATTCTTTAGATTCTTTAACATAATCTAAAAGAACTTTGCAGTATTAATTCTCAAATCAGCTGTGAAAACAAGTATATAAACACCATTCTAAGTTTTACATAATTACCCTTTTCCACTTTTCCTTTTGCCAATTTGCCAAACGGTTGTATTTTTGTAATTCGATAACGTCAAAATAAGACGGAGTCAACGCGGAAGTGGCGAAATTGGCAGACGCACCATCTTGAGGGGGTGGCGCTCGCAAGGGCATGCGGGTTCAAGTCCCGCCTTCCGCACCCACAAAATAAAGCTGCCTGATAAGGGTGGCTTTTGTGCTTTTCGGGGTAAAAGCTGTTTTTGGAATCACCAGGAAATTGAAGATAGTACAAAAAACGAAACTTGTTTCTTCGAACGAATCAACCTGTTTATTATGGCAACAAGCGACACATCAGATACTTTTGTAGTTACCGCCCGCAAATGGCGACCGATGAACTTCGCGTCGGTTGTGGGGCAGGATCATATTTCTACCACGCTCCGTAATGCAATCCTCTCGAAGCGTGTGCACCATGCCTATTTATTTACCGGACCCCGCGGAGTAGGTAAAACAACCTCAGCCAGAATATTAGCAAAAGCACTCAACTGCCAGAACCCGCAGGAAAATGCAGAACCGTGCGGCGAGTGTGCCTCATGCCTCGATATTGTAAGCGGACGTTCAATCGATGTGATTGAAATCGACGGTGCATCCAACAACTCGGTAGAAGATGTTCGGAAGCTCCGCGAAAACGCAAAATACCCTCCGGTAAACGGAAAGTACAAAATGTACATCATTGATGAAGTGCACATGCTTTCCACCTCGGCGTTCAATGCACTTCTGAAAACACTCGAAGAGCCGCCCCCGCATCTGGTGTTTGTGTTTGCCACTACGGAAATACATAAAGTTCCGGCTACAATTCTCAGCCGTTGCCAACGTTTCGATTTCCGCAGAATGGAAATTGAAAGTATTGTTGGGCAACTAAAGTTCATCGCATCCAAAGAAAATGTAACGATTGATGATGAATCCCTGATTGCCATTGCCAAAAAAGCCGACGGCTCTATGCGTGATTCACAAAGTATATTCGATCAGGTACTCGCATTCTGCGGGAACGACATTCATTATTCTGATGTTACGAATGCACTCCATTTGATTGATGCCGATTTCTTTTTTACGATAAGCAAGTCAATCCGCGAGCATAATGTAGCTGCGATGTTCGAAATAGCCCGTGAAGTAATGACAAAGGGTTATGAAGTCCATGAATGTTTGCAGGGACTTTTGGAGCATTTCAGGAATATCCTCACGATTTTGGCAACAGGCAATTCCAAACTGATTGAAACATCAACCTTATTTCTGGAACGGTACGAAAAGGAAGCGGCTCATTTTACCCAAAGCGAAGTCTTGCGGCTGATGAATATCATTACATCAACCGAGCAAGCGTTAAAGTTCAGCCCGCAACCGAGAATCAGATTCGAACTTTCGCTCACACAGATGGCTACACTTGATTCAACTGTAGACATTACAGAGTTGTTAACAGAATTACGGGCATTGAAACAAGCAGGCGGGGGAATGCCCCCAATGCAACAACAGCGTCCTCAATCTCCTCAACGTCCGAATCCCCCAACACAGACTCAACCGAATATAGGAACTCAATTTCCACCTCAAACACCAACTGCACCATCAAATGCAGTTACTCAAGCTCAAATTCAAAGTCAGCCGCAAACTCATGGGCAGGTTGCTGGAATAGAACATTTGAAAGCGGGTTGGTCGCAATTTGTAGAAAAAATACCTATAGCAGGAATGAAAGCTACTTTGGGTTTACAAGATCTTATAAAACCTCAATTTTATAATGGCGAAATACTGCTCTATGTTTCGGATGATTTCATAAAGGGTTCGATTGAAGCAAAAAAAAATGATATTTCTAAGGAACTTACAAAGTATTTTGGAGCCGAAGTTGTACTGCGGGTTGCCGGAGGAAATATAGCGACACCGAAGAGTAATACAGGTTTTGAAGATGACAAACCTATTCCTGCGTCAGCACAAGGTGACAATCCGAATGGCGCAGAACAACAGATTGAACATACTGTTTCTCCTTCAGCAAAGGAACGCTTGCCTCTTGAGCAAACGATTGTTGATTTGTTCAATGCACGCGAAATCCCGATGGCGGGGAGATAGAAAAAATTATGTTATAGTTTAGTTGATTTGATGTTTTATTGAAATTTAATATGAAAGTTCTGAAAGATATAGCTGTTATTGACTTATTTTGCGGTATAGGTGGCCTTACGCATGGGTTTATGCTTGAGGATTTTGATGTTGTTGCGGGATTTGACAATGACCCCAAATGCAAATATGCGTATGAAATAAATAATAAATCTGAGTTTATATTAAAGGATGTTCAAACTCTAGAAGGGGATGAACTTAACAAACTATTTGGAGATAAGTTAAAAATCTTAGTTGGTTGTGCACCTTGTCAACCTTTTTCTTCATATAGTTACAAACAAAAGGACAAAGATGAAAACAAATGGGGATTACTTTACTCATTTGCACGGTTGATAAAAGAAACAAAACCAACAATTGTTTCTATGGAAAATGTTAGTCAACTTTTACAGTTCAAAAATCCTCCAGTCTTCGAACATTTCTGCGAGAAACTAAAATCAATAGGATATTCTATTAAGCCCTATGAAGTTTTTTGTCCAGATTATGGAGTCCCGCAGCGTAGAAAACGTTTAGTATTACTTGCTTCACTCTTAGGAGAAATAAAATTGATTGAAAAAACTCATACTTCTAAGAATTATGTTACTGTGCGTCAAACAATATCGAGCTTGCCACCAGTAGAAGCAGGGGAAACTGATGAAAATGACCCTACTATGACGACTCATTGTACTGGACTTGGTAATGGTAGGTTTGGGCATCCTGAGCAAAATAGGGCTATAAGTCTTCGGGAAGCATCTTTATTTCAAACTTTTCCAATGAGCTATAAATTCATTGGTGATGATAAAAATTATAATATAGCAATGATTTCTCGGCATATTGGTAATGCTGTTCCGCCTCTGTTGGGACAAGTAATAGCTAAAAGTATAAAAGCTCATTTACAACAACATAATATAATTTGATTATGGCAAAGAAACCAAAGATATCCGACAAACTTATTAGTGAAATTGATTCTCAGATAAGACAAGAAAGTATTCCATATGATTACGATACACGAGAATACCCTCTAGAAGTGTTAGTAGAAAAGTACAGAAAAGAAGAAATTTTTGTTCCTCATTACCAACGAAAATTTGTATGGGATACAAAACGGCAATCACGTTTTATTGAATCACTTTTCCTTGGTGTGCCGATTTTACCAATATTTGTATCTATATCTGGTGATGAAGCTGAATTAGAAATTATAGATGGGTCTCAAAGAATCAGAACACTTGTAAGTTATATGAATGATAATTTAGTAATTAAAAACTTGCAGAAAATTACTAAATTAAACGATACTATTTTTAGTGACTTATCACCTTTTTTAAGAAATAGATTCAAGTTAAGAGGAATCAGGCTGCACATTGTTACTGAAAAGGCAAATTTGGAGGTTAGAGCTGATATTTTTGATAGACTTAATACTAGTTCCAAGCCATTAAGTCCAAGTGAGATTCGAAAAGGTTCATTGCAAGGTAAATTTTATGATTTTGTTTTAGAATGTGCAAAAATTGAAAAATTCCAAAAATTATGTCCCATACCACAAGCTAGGGCTGATAGAGGAGAATATGAAGAACTAATATTACGCTTTTTTGCCTATTCTGAGAAATATTTAGATTTCAAACATGAGGTAGCTCCTTTCCTTGATGATTATGTTAGGCAAACTTCTAAGCGTAACTTTGATAAAGTTGCTCTAAAAGCAAAATTAATCCAAG
Source organism: Ignavibacteriota bacterium (assembly GCA_016197185.1). GTDB lineage: Bacteria > Bacteroidota > Ignavibacteria > Kapaibacteriales > UBA961 > JADJXV01. Next base: position 4,798 of record JACPWH010000079.1, on the reverse strand, counting down.
TTATGGAATTTGTTGAAAATTATTTTCAACCTCCATACTTTGCACGTAAGGGAAGAGATAATGCTACCCCTAGAGTTAGATTTGAGGCAATTTCAGTAGGTATTCATTTAGCATTACAAAAAAAACCTGACCTTGTTCCACAATATATGGATTGGCTAGAATCCGATGAGTTTAAAGACTACACAAGATCAGATGCGAGTAATAATCAAGGGAAGTTAAAGCAAAGAGTAGAATTTGTTAGGGATTGTTTGTTAAATATAAAAGATAAAAATAGCTTGAAATATGAATACTACAAAGATTGAATTTACTAAAAGAAAAGCCGAGATAGATAAGTACTTTAAACTTCTGAGTTCTTTAGATATTGGAAATTGTACTTTGAGTTGTAAGAAAATAGATGGAAGTGAAATAAAACAATCTATAGACACAGAGCTTACAAAAATACTTAAAGCTAATGGCTTTCTTTTGCTCTATAATCTTGTTGAAGCTATTATTACCCATTCAATTAATGCCATCTTTAATGAGATTTATAGAAATGAATTGACATTTTCGATGCTATCCGACAAGCTTAAAAAATTATGGATTAGCCAAAAAACATTGCCTTTAAACCAAGGAATTGATTCTATTAATTCGGCTAAAATTAATGAAACATTGAATGAAATTGTTAGTAATGTAATTGATAATGAAGTAAGTCTATTAGAGCTAAAATGTGTAAGAATTAGCGGCAATATAGATGCTCAAGAGATTAGAATAATAGCTAACAAAATTGGCTTTGAAGAATCAAGTAATGGAAGACACTTGGTTACAATCAAAGAGAAGAGAAACTTTTTATCGCATGGAGAATATTCGTTTACTGAAGTAGGTAGAAATCATACATCTCAAGAATTAATAGAATTTAAAGATGATGCTTATCAGTATTTATCCGATGTCATTACAAGCATAGAAAATTTTTTGAATGAAAGACGATTTGAAAAAGCAAACTCTCAAAACCTTACTGTATAAGCCGATGCCCTTATTTGAAATAGTAAAGCCAATAACAGCAACTCTTAGAGTTGAATGCAACTCACAAGAAGAAGCATTGATTTGGTCAGAAAAAATTGTAGCAACATTGGAAGATGAAAATGGAAACATCGTTTTCCAAAATGAAATCATTAGCTTTGAAGCAGAAACAATAAATTCTACAATTGAAATATCAGAAACAACTGATATATTAATGTAGCACTTGAACTACATTCAAGAATCTATTTCTTCACACCCACAAAAAAACCTATGAAACTTGATCCTCAGTTAAACTTCAAAACTAAAATTCTCTGTACCATGGGTCCTGCTATTGCTACAGAAGAGAAGATCATCCAACTCATTCAAGCGGGTGCAAGTGCATTTCGGTTGAATATGTCGCACGGCGCGTATAAACATCATGCGGAATATGTAAAGATAATTCGTTCTGCCGAGGAAAAACTTGGTATTCACGTTCCTATCATCGCCGACCTACAGGGACCTAAATTGCGTGTAGCAGAACTTGCCGAAGGTGTAATCAGCTTGGTAAACGGACGGGAAATGTTATTGGCTGATAGCGGAGTTTTCCGTGCCAAGAAAATTCCTGTACCTCCAAATGTCATTCCTGTAGAATACCCGACTGTTGCGAAGGATGTTAAAAAAGGCGACGTAATCCTGTTTGACGATGGTCTTTTAAAAGTCCAAGTATTGGATAGCGACGGAATAATGGTGCGTGTTTTGGTTGCAAACGGCGGATTGTTGAAATCCCGCAAAGGTTTGAACCTGCCGAATATAAAAGTCAGCCAGCCCGCACTTTCAACTAAAGACAAACAAGATGTCCGTTTTGCAATTGAGCAGCAATGTGATTACGTGGCACTTTCGTTCGTGAGGAAGGCTGAGGATATTCTTCAACTCCGTAAGCTCCTCCTGCAGCTTAAAAGCGAAATGTGGATTATCTCAAAAATTGAAAAACCTGAAGCATTACTTACTTTAGAAGAGATTGTAAAAGTATCGGATGCTGTAATGGTTGCCCGTGGCGATTTAGGAGTAGAAATTCCGGCGGCACAAGTACCTACGGTTCAAAAAAGAATTATATCGATGTGTAACCGTTTTGGTAAACCGGTTATTACAGCTACTCAGATGCTGGAATCAATGGTGCAGAACCCACGCCCAACCCGGGCTGAAGCAAGTGATGTGGCAAATGCAGTGATGGACGGGACGGATGTAGTGATGTTAAGTGCGGAAACTTCAGTAGGTGCGTATCCTGTTGAAACTGTTTCTTATATGCGTATGATTTGTACTGTCGCTTTCAGGTGAAACAGCTTTGCTCATTTCTCACCGCCGTCCTATTGCGCCGATTATAGCGATAACGGAACATCCGCATATTGCACGTCGAGTAGGTTTATTTTGGGGAGTATCAGGGTTTTTACTAAATAAAGTAAGTGCAACTGATGAAACGATTGAATCTATTAAAAAAGAATTGGTTGAGCGCGGTTTTTTGGCAGTAGGTGCAAGAATTGTTATTACGATTGGTCGTCCGCTTGTGGCACGTTCACGAACGAATATGCTTTCGATTGAGCAGGTATAAAACTAATTCCCTTCTTCGAGAGGGGAATGGGTGTGTAGTCAAGCAGGAATTGCAATATAAGGTGAATAAAAACTTTTTTATGGAAGTTTTAAACACATAGGCACATTAGGAAACATAGGGAATATATCAACCATCTGTTTCAAGAAAAGTAGATAAGTTTGTTGAGAACATTACCTATGGTAGCTCATTCTTTCTTTCTCCTTCCCTATATTGGAAGACTTGGATGAGGGTATGGTAATAATCAAATTAAAAGAAAGTGATAAATGCCCATTCGCCTTATTATAAAAACTATACTATATTCTATTTTCATGCTGACAATTGTAGTTGGCAGTGCAGAGGCACGTTCTCGAAAAAAACACTCAAAAGGAAAAAAAACAACTATAAAGCCAACTGTTGCTGTACAAGCACGGCAGAAAGAACTAAAAAAACTGCAATCAGCAATTGCTCAAACGCGCCAGCAAGTGAAACAACTTTCCACTAAAGAAGTTTCTACTCAAAAGACACTCACTCTCTATCAAAAACAAAGCTCACAAATTTCTCAGCACGTTACGCTCCTTGGTGAAGAAATACACGAACTGAAAGATTCCATTGCTACGATGGAATCCAAGCAAGCGCGGCTCGAAAGGCGGCTGAAAGAACTACAGGATTCATATTCTAAAATTTCTCGGGAAATTCAGAAGCGACAAGCTGAAACCGAAAATACCGGTGTTCCTTTGGCAGGGAATTCACCTGCTCCGAGCGAAGAAAGTAAAGTGTATCTCAAACGCCTGACTGCTGATATGGCAAATACAGCCAATTCAATCAAAAAAATGCAGGACAGCATTATTCAGCAAAAAAATCAAACTGCTCAAACCAGCCATGTCCGCGAAAATTTATTACATCTAAAGGAAAATCAACAAATAGAGCTTGGAGCTACGATTTCAGCACGAAAAAAAGAACTCCAAAAGATTCGCGCAGATAAAACACAGCTTCAAAAGGAATTGGCAAAGAAAGAACAAGCCGCACGGGAAGTCACTCAGATGATTTCACGATTGATTGATCAAGCTGCCCAGCGTGCCAGAGAGCGTCAGCGTTCCTCGATAGCAAAAAAAGAAGCGGAACTTAGAGCTAAAAAGAATCAACCTAAAAGAGCATTGACTCCCCATGAAAAATCTGTTGCGGAAGAAGAAGCCGAGTTACCCAAAAGCAATTTTGCAGGAAAGTTTCAATGGCCTCTGTCAAACGGGCGAAAAATCCTCCGTGCTTTCGGGCAATATCGCAATCCGCTTTCAAATTCAATTATGGATAATCCCGGAATTGATATTCAAGCTGCGGAAGGTAGTTCGGCAAATGCGGCAGCTGACGGCGTAGTGTCGCTTGTCCACTGGCTTCCGGGGTATAGTTCACTTGTGATTATTGACCACGGGAATAATTACCGGACGGTATATGCCAATCTCTCAACCACTCAGGTTCGGCAGGGACAGGAAGTAAAACAGGGAGCTTCACTGGGCAAAACAGGTGAGTCTGTCGATGGAGAATTTCTCCATTTCGAGGTGTGGCGCGGCAGACAACGTGTAAATCCGGTTGGGATGTTAGGTCGATAATTCAAATGAAAGGTCACGAATTTTCAAAAACTTCTAAAACAGCCAAAAAATTCCCAAGAGCACACAAAAACACATAGTGTATTGTAAAATTAGATAGTTAAACAGAATTTTTAAGTTTAATCAGTGGAAGTATTTGCAAAAAATCGAATAAAAAAAATATTTTATAAAATTTTTTCATTGGTAAAATAGTTTGATTTTGTATTTTTGTAAGCTCTAATGTTTGAGTACTCAAATATGGGCAGGTGGCCGAGTGGTTAATGGCAACAGACTGTAAATCTGTCACGCTTCGCGTTACGGAGGTTCAAATCCTTCCCTGCCCACATTTACAACGTTAGCGGGAGTAACTCAGTTGGTAGAGTCACAGCCTTCCAAGCTGTTGGTCGCGAGTTCGAGTCTCGTCTCCCGCTCATCTAAATGTAAGAGCAGAGTTCACTGCGGGAATAGCTCAGTTGGTAGAGCGTCAGCTTCCCAAGCTGAATGTCGCGGGTTCGAATCCCGTTTCCCGCTCATCGGGAAACGATTAGGGTTTCTGCTGATGTAGCTCAGATGGTAGTTGAGAGACGAGCCCATGTGGCATGGACTCTGGGCTTTCGGCCAGAGGTTCTCAACCTTGAACTTTGCGGTCATGATCGGG
>JACPWH010000078.1 GCA_016197185.1 Ignavibacteriota bacterium | reverse complement strand
GTAGTCAAAATCAAACAGTGTGGAAGCGCGCTCACGGTCCCACACCACGGGGTCGAAAGGTGACAGCAAGGCGGTGTGGCTGGCTTCAAGCGTGTCGGCCTTTCGGGGGGATAAAAGGCACAGGAAACGGTCACCGTGAGGGAGGTTGGACTGCTTTTGAAATCTTTACAGAATGGAAAACAGTATATGTTGATTATTCAGGACGCTTGCAAAAAGCACAAATTGATAATCAATAGTTTGTAATTGTTATTTTTTTTTTATTTTTGAAGGAGATGTAAGGTTAGGAATCTATTGTTTGTCCTTACACCGACTTCACAAGTCAAATTATCGTATGTCTAACATAGCTTATACATCCTCCGAAGCTCCTTCTTCTTCGGAGTATGGTCTTCTCCGTGAATCGCCGCAAGAGAGCAACTCTACGCTTAATCATGCAGAAGATGTCGCTCTCTTTCAGAGGTTTATGCAGGGGGATGATTCTGCCGCAATCATAATGTTTAAAAAGTTTAATCGTTCGATTTTTCTTTATGCAGCTAAAATCCTAAACAGTACAGAACAAGCGGAAGATATTTGCCAAGAGGTTTGGGAGCGGATTATTGCACTCCGATCCAAACCCAAGCAATTGGTAAATCCGGGAGGGTTTGTGTTTACAATCACCCGAAACTTGTGCTTTAATCAATTGCAATCTCGCAAAAGAACAGTCCGGTTAGACAGCATATCAGAGCAAAGTTTGCCATCATCAATTATGCCTGGGATGACATCCGCCGAAGAACTGGTGCTCTCCGCATTAGATGCGCTTCGATTCGAAGACAGGGAATTGTTGGTTCTAAATATGTATTGTGGCTATAAATTCGATGAAATTGCTGCTATCCTAGAACTTTCTCCCGGAGCAGTCTGGACCCGTGCATCGCGTGCAAGAGCAAAATTACGTGACATTATCACAAAACTTTCTAGTCCACTATGAACACTCGCAATCATCTTATGCTCGACGAGTATCTTGCAGGCAAGTTGGAAAAAGGAGAGAAGAAGAAATTTCTTGATCGGCTTGAATCTGATGAAGATTTACAGCGTTTAGTTGAAGCAGAGCGTATTATTAAGCAATCTGTTATATCCGACAAACAAGAACTTGATAAAATTGACCATTCCGGAACTTATGCTTTTTTAATGGCTGGCCTTGCTGCAAGTGCAGTTGTAGCGGCAACAAGTACAACTGCTGTTGCGGCAAGCAAGTCTGTTTCAGGTATAGCGACAGCCAAATCTATCGGTGCTACGGTTGTAAATATACCCGGTAAAATTGGAATTTGGTCACTTGCTTCTTCGGTAATTGCGTCGGCAGTGATAGGTGTTGCTTCTTATAAGCTGAGCAGCCCCGAGCCTAAACACTTGGTAAAGACCATATCTCAAAAAGTTGTGCCATCTAAAGATACGATTTCTGCCTCTGCTACAGAAAATGAGCCAATTCGTAAACGCAAAAGAAATTTACGTTACGAAGATCTTTTTCATGATATATACGGAAATGTAATCGAGCCGAAGCCCACACCTATCAACGCGGAATCTCCCAATCAATAAAACATGGTTTTTTGTATATTCCAAATTTACCGGTTTCATGAATTAAAAGCTAGGGAATACGTATGTCCATGATAAATTGGAAAACGTATATCCGCTATAAATTCGATAATATCATGTCTCGTGGCGTGGTAACGTTGGTTGTCGGTCTTTTCTGCTTGTCCGTCCTCTTTGTAACTGCTATTGCACTTATTGCCACTCTCCTTAACGTGGGGGTAGGCAATGACCTTCATCATGACCATTTCTTTGATTTATTCTGGGCAACTCTTACCCATTCGCTTGACGGTGGGGTAATCAGTGTTCAAACAGGTACATGGCAGTACATTGTTTTGATGCTAATTGCTACAGTGGGTGGTATGATTTTGCTTAGTATTCTTATAGGTGTTCTCAATAGCGGCATCTCCAAAAAATTGGATGAACTCAGGCGAGGACACTCACTTGTCATAGAAGAAAATCACACCATTGTTCTCGGCTGGTCGCCTCAGATATTCTATATTATTGCAGAATTGATTACGGCTAATATCGGAAAAAAGTATTCCTGTATTTCTATTCTTGCCGAAAAAGATAAAGTGGATATGGAAGAGGAAATCCGTATGAAACTTGGGGATACCGGCAAAACTAAAATTGTATGCAGGCGCGGAAACCCAATCGACCTTTCAGATTTGGAAATTATCAATCCTCATACAGCAAAATCCATCATCATTCTGCCACCGGAAGCTGATGACTCAGACTCGCAAATGATTAAAATGATTCTTGCGATTACCAATAATCCGCATCGCCGGCAAGAGCGTTATCATATAGTTGCCGGAATCAGAGACCCTAATAACCTTGAAGTTGCTCATCTTGTTGGTAAAAATGAAGTTTCTATTATTTTGGTTGAAGATGTAATTGCCAAAATTATTGCCCAAACCTGTCGTCAGCCGGGGCTTTCGGTCGTATTCAATGAATTGTTGGATTTCCAACGGAATAAACTCTATTTCCACGAAGAAAATTCACTTGTAGGTAAACCATTCTCAAAAGCACTTTTTGCGTTCAAACAAGCAATGCCGTTAGGAATCCGATTTGCTGATGGACGCAGTCAACTTAATCCTCCCCTTGAAACTCGTATCGAACGAGGCGATGTACTTATATTGTGTGCGGAAGACGAGGCCAAACTCACAATTATAGCTCAACCGGAACAATATATTGATGCAACAGTAATCCGCGAATCTTCTAAAAAAGAACGTAATCCTGAAAGAACATTGATTCTTGGATGGAACAGGCAAGCCATTACCATTATCCATGAACTCAATAATTATGTTGCAAAGGGTTCACAGGTTCATATTGTAGCAGACTCATCAGAAGTAGAACAGACGATAGCTGAAGAATGTATAGGGCTTGAAAACCTTATTGTGACTTTCAAAAAAGCCGATTCAAGCAGTCGTCGAACACTTGATGTGCTTAATTGCCATACATACGACCATATTATTATTCTCAGCTATTCCCAAAACCGTAAGATTCAAGAAGCGGATGCACGCACAATATTTACATTACTTCATTTACGAGATTTGGCAGATAAAACCGGACATCCGTTTACGATGGTGAGTCAGGTACTGGATGTACGTAACCGTGAACTTGTTAATATTACCCGTGCCGATGATTTTGTAGTAAGTGATAAGCTTAATTCACTTATGGTTTCGCAAATTTCAGAGAATAAAGATATTGCGAATGTTTTTGAAGATTTGTTCCGTTCTGAGGGCTCTGAAATATACCTAAAACCTGCTTCGGATTATGTAGAACTCCGTAAGCCTATTAATTTTTATTCCGTTATCGAGGCTGCGCGCCGCCGGGGGGAAATTGCACTTGGTTGCCGGTTACTTTCACGTTTTGATGAGGATGCGCTTGAACAGGGCGTAATTGTTAATCCCGAGAAATCAAAGTTAATCACGTTTTTTGAAGAAGATAAAATTATTGTTTTGGCTGAAAACGATTTTTAAATGTCATTTGCAACTCTTGCTTGGGCATCCGCTACCAACCGTTCTATCTCTTCATTTGCCATTGTAATCTGTACCTGCCGCCCTGTCCCGATTCGACGTGACTTTGAAAACACTTCGATTTCGCACACAATTTTCCTTCCTTTGATTTCTGTAACTTGAGCGCAAATTCTTACGGTATCTCCAATCGCCGCCATTGCTTCGTGTTTGACTTCTACTACACCCCCTACTGCATTTTCCCCTTCTTGAAAGTACGGTTCAATAGCAAGACGTGCTGCCACTTCTGAGTGATATGCCATCCAAAAAGTTGAATAGACAGGATGCAGTAATCGTCCGTTTAGAGTAGCTGTCATTTCTTCAGTAACAGGGGTCTCAAATTCGTATCGTGCGGTCGCTACTCCGGGTTTCATGGTAATTCCACTCTAAAATTGATTATTTTTGTATAACATTTCCTTATAGAGTCATAAATTTACGGTAAACTCGGATTATCTCCACCATGAATATTTCTTTTTTTACTCTTGGGTGTAAGCTCAATTATGCCGAAACTTCAACCCTTCGGGAGCAATTTGAAAAAGCCGGACATTCCATTGTAGAGTTTGGTGAGCCGACCGATGCGGTGATTATCAATACATGTACAGTTACCGAAAATGCCGATGCTGAATGCAGGAAAATAATTCGTAGAACTCTGAGAACTTCGCCCAATGCTTTTGTAGGTGTAACAGGGTGTTATGCCCAACTTCAACCGGAGGAAATAGCATCGATTGAAGGAGTAGATGCTGTTTTCGGAAGCAAAGAAAAATTCTCTATCCCTCAATTATTCAAAGAATTTCACAAATTAGAAACTCCGCAAATTCATGTATCCGACCTTGAGGAAGTAGAATTTGTTGAATCCTCTTCGTCCGATAATGACAGCAGAAACCGCGCTTTCCTAAAGCTCCAAGACGGTTGTAATTACAATTGTTCTTTCTGTACTATTCCACTTGCCCGTGGAGGGAGCAGAAGCATGAAATTTACTGATATAATGCCTCGCATCAATGGGCTTATAAAAGCAGGATTTCGCGAAATAGTGCTTTCCGGTATCAATCTGGGAGATTACACTGCTCCTACTAGCGAAAAGTTTATTGATGTTCTCAGGTTGATTAATTCGTGTTCACCTGAAGCACGTTTTCGTATTTCATCAATTGAACCAAACTTGCTCACTCCTGAAATTATTGATCTAGTTGCAAGTTCAGATGTCATTGTACCTCATTTCCATATTCCTTTGCAAAGCGGATCACCCGATATATTAAAGAAGATGCGACGTCGCTATAAAGCAGGGTATTATAGTTCTCTTATTACTGAAATCAGATCAAAAATTCCAGACTGCTGCATTGGCGTTGATATAATAGTCGGCTTTCCCGGAGAAACAGACACACATTTCGAGGAAACATTTAATTTCTTATATGAGCTTCCAATATCCTATCTTCATGTTTTTACGTATTCTGAACGTGAAAATACTCCGGCTGCCGAATATATGCCAAAAGTACTACCCGTTGTTCGTAAGGAACGTACAAATCGACTCAGAGTACTTTCAGCCAAAAAGAAAAATGAATTCTACCGTTCACAAATAGGGACGGTACATACGATTATTCCTGAATTCTACTACCATGAAACAAAACTGTGGATTGCTTGGACGGAAAATTATGTAAGGGTTGAATTTTCTGCACCTCCTTCACTTCTTCAAGTTCCAATGTCAATACGATTGGAAGAAATTCAAGGAGAAGTAATGGCAGGCACACTTTTGGAAAATCAACAAACGGTCACTCAAAATACACCTGAGTACTATTCTATCTTATTCTAAATTAATCTGTTTGATTGGTAATTATGACCCTGCTTATCCGTGTTGAATATGACGGCACCAACTATTCAGGTTGGCAAACTCAGCTAAATGCACCTTCTATTCAACAAGAGCTTGAACGTGCCTGGTATAAACTCACGGGAGTACAAACAGGCGTTTTCGGTGCAGGGCGAACAGATGCAGGTGTTCACGGTCGAGGGCAAATAGCACATATAAGATTACCTGATGATTTTAGAATTCCTGAACATAAAATCGCTATTGCCTTCAATTCAAGACTACCCAAAGATATTCGTATTACTGCTGTTCAAATGACCGAGCGGGAGGTGCAAGCTCGGTTCGATGCAATTTCTCGTGAATATTCATATTCCATTTCCACTCAAGAATCTGTTTTTTTTCGTAATTTCTGCTGGCAAGTTCGTTTCCCGTTTGATGTGCATCGCTTACATGATGCAGCCCGTATATTCCTTGGTGTTCATAATTTTACAACATTTTCCAAGATTAACCACGATACTAAGAACTATGTATGTAATGTAAGTGAATGTTCGTGGACTGAGTTTGAGCATGGCGCAAGATTGAAAATAAAAGCAGACCGGTTTGTGTATGGGATGGTACGTTCTCTTGTAGGGGTGATGATGGATATAGCACGCAATAAGCGAACATTGGAGGAGGTACGTTCATCATTGGATTTGCAGGACAGGAGATTCATCAGTCCGCTTGCTCCGCCTGAAGGACTTGTGCTGGAAAGGGTGGGATATCCTGAGGAGTTTAACGTGATTATTTGAAATATTTATCATTGTAATATAAAATACAAACGACACTGTCCTATTTCAAAAAAACAGTGTCATTTGTGATTTCCTTATATATTTATTACGAGCAGCATCCATCCCCGCAACATGCTTCTTCAGCAAGTGCTTTTTTCGGCATATTTCCATCTGCCGGTTTTTCACCATAGACTGTAACACTGGTGATTTGATTACCCGAAGCATTGAATTCTGCAATTTCATCAGCAGAAAGATAATTCAGCAGAATATCATCGGGAATTCTAATCGCTCGGTCTTTTGGAACGGAAACATTTACAAAACCTGCGTCCTTGATAATCGACAAATATTCATCAAGTTCAATCGCTCCCGAAACACATCCGGCATACATTTCGGCAGCAGTTCGGATACCTTCGGGAAGATTACCTTTGAGTACTATATCCGATACACTGAAATGTCCGCCGGGTTTGATAACTCGATACATTTCAGTGAACGCTTTTTTCTTGTCAGGCACTAAATTTAGCACGCAATTGCTGATAACTACATCTATTATTCCTCCACCAACGGGCAATTTCTCTATTTCACCAAGACGAAACTCCACATTGTTAAATCCCAAAATATCATTATTTATTCGTGCTTTATCAATCATGGGTTCCGTCATATCTACCCCAATTACCTTTCCCTTGCTCCCTACTAATGCACGAGCAACAAAAGCATCGTTACCTGCTCCCGAACCCAAATCCAAAACAACATCACCCTTTTTTATTTGTGCAAATTCTGTCGGGATTCCGCACCCGAGACCAAGGTCCGCTTCAGCTACATAACCGTCTGTTGCCGAATAATCTTCACTCATAATCGTATAATCTACGGTAGAACATCCTCCTGCACCGCAGCAAGATGCTGCATTCATTTCCTTGGATTGTTCAGCTATTTCACCGTATTTTTCACGGACAAGCTGCTTGATTTCTTCTGCAGTATTCATAGAATAACTCCTTCAATAATGATAATAATGGTTTTTGCTCACAAGAGCGTTTCTAATATTTTATGCGATTAACAATTGCATTTCTGTCGTGCACTTTCCACACCAGTAAAAAAACTGTCCAAAAGGAATTTTAATTCGGAAAGTTGTTTATAATCAATGCAGTAACATGATTTAGAACCTTCGATTTCACCACAAATTAAGCCGGCTTCTTTGAGTGCCTTTAGGTGCTGTGAAACTGTTGCTTGGGCAAGAGGAAGTGATTCCACAATTTCACCGCAAATACATGTACCGTGATTCGCAATTTTCCTCAGGATTTCAATCCTCGCAGGATGTGCAATTGCTTTGGCAAGATTGGAAAGTTGTACTGTTCTTACATCAAATTGTTCATTATTCATAGTTCAAATTTCCTTCTTTTGCATCGTGTCTTGTTTGTTTATCGTAAAATTACGATAAAAGACTTTGTTAACCAAACAATATTTTATTTTTTAAGTTTTACACCTCAATTTTCCTCCACTCTCCGTATTTTTGTAAATACTACTTCTATTTGCCGTTAGTGTTTATAGTTGTTAATTTTCACGATTTTTTTCATATACCAACATACCAATGAGTGTAACCATGCGCATTTCGATAGTTTTCATTGCTTTTCTCCTATGTACCCTGAATAGTTTTTCTCAGCTGCTGAGAATTGAGGAAATAGATAATTCATATTTCCCGACAATGAGAGCAAAATTCTACGTATCCAAATCGGATGCGACATCCTATACATCCATTGCCAAAGAGCAGTTCGTAGTTATGGAAAACGGAATTGTGCGTACTGTGGATAGTGTTGTTTGTAATGTTCCGAATGTATTGCCGGTTTCTCTTACCCTTAGCTTGGATGATTCAGGTTCGATGGACGCAGGAGATCAATTGTCGGACGTTCCCCGTGTATTGCAGAAGGCTTTCGGAATGACCCTTGCAAAAGCAATAGATGCCCCTCCGTCAGAAATTGCCTTGCAGTTCGGTGATACATTCTCGTATCTTAAAATCAATTTTACAAAGAATAGAGATTCTATTGCACAAGGCATTTCAAAAATGACACTTGGTGGCGGTAATAACTTTACAGACCATTTATTGAATCCCCAAACAGGCGCAATAGCAATAGCAAAACGGGGAAGATACAAACGGTATATCGTTTTTGTGACCGATGGTCAAGGTGAAAAATTAAAAACTGCAGACTCGATTCGTTGTATTGACAGTTTGAAAAAAAATAGTATTAACTTGATCGTGATTCTTCTAAGTGCATCCATTGCCACGCCAAATGCAATTACACAATCACTGATTGGAATCACCGCAGCAACAAATGGCGAAATAATAACCAATGTTTTTAATGAAAATGATGCCTATAAACTGGCTGCCAAAATACAGGAAAAAATGCAGGGAGGTAAGCCCTGTGAAATTACATGGCAAAGTGATTCCTCTTGTGTTACAAACAGGGAAATGCTAATATCAGTACCTTCCATTCCAATTACAGGGAACGGAATATACGAAGCTCCTGAAAGTTCTGTTCGTTCTCTTGAATTCCAAAAAGACAGTATAGCATTTGGCAAATTGGATTATGGAGAAAAGAAGGATGAAGTATTTACGATAATGGCACCAAATTATCCCGTGACAGTGTCAAAAATTTTAAGCAGCGATCCAAGATTTTCCGTAGTAGATTTTGGAGGTACACCACCGCCGTTTGAAATGCCGACCGGCTCATCCAGAGTGTTGGTTATAAGATTTACTCCTGCTGATTCAGGATTCTCTCATTCTGAGATTACAATTGTTCATAACGGATGTAATACACGCCTGACTATTCCTGTAGCCGGTGGGCATATTAGCGTCCGGCCATATACCAAAACCTTGCAAGTAGCATATCCCAATGGAGGAGAAACCTTTGGTTTCGGTGAAACAATAGATATTAAATGGGAAGGTGCATTGCCACAAGATACTATGCGTTTGGAATATAGTAATGACCACAGTGCTACATGGAAATTTATTACAGATACTGCTACAAATCTTCATTATCCCTGGCGTATTCCTCCTGTTGCGGGTACTTCATTATCTATTCGTGTTACGCAGATACGACCTAATAGCTATACCCCGGAGGTTGTAGTAATGCCTAAATGTTTGGCGTATTCTTGGAGCAAGGATGGGAAACGGCTTCTTACAATGACAACTGACCCTGACAGTGCAGCAAAAATCTATTACGCCGCAACAGGGCAGGTGCAGTATTCAATTTACACAAAAGGCTTGGCATTAACTAATATCTGCTGGCACCCCGACAGCGGTTATGTAGCAACTGAATTTGATAAAAAAACTACCATCTTTTGGAATGACACAACCCGTAAAAAGATGATAACCTGGAAATATGGTTTTGATAGAGTTGAACGGAATGGGAAAGCTGTGTTTATCAGAGACGGGCATGTTCTAGACTTTTATTCCCGTTATATATACACATATCCTCAGGGGGGTGTTAATTCGAAGCTCAACCCCGTAAAAAACATAATTTTTAATATTAACACCATAATCAACCAAAAAAATGGCTTAAAGTACGATACTATGCAAGTCTTCGAGAAAGATCCTTCATTTTTCTACGGTAATTTTCTTGGTCAGAATGGTGGGCACAACGGACATTTTAACGATGCAGCATGGAGTAATTCCGGAATTCTAATCGCTTCCTGCGGTAATGATTCGATTCCAATAGTTTGGAAAACAAGTATGGATGTTTTTAGCAGGTGTATTGGGCATACGGGTATCGTAAATTGTTTGAAATGGAATCCAAAGGACCAACTACTCGCTACTGGGAGTAATGACCATACGATTAAAATATGGTATTCAGCAAATGGGTCGTTAAAGAGAAATATTGATTACGATGGAATCCCGAAGTCAATAATTTTTAATAAAGATGGCGATACACTTGTTGCAATTGGCACTGATACGGCAGCTCATCTCTGGGATATAGAATCGGGTCAATTGATAAGGAATTTCATTGGAAGTAAGAATAGCATTACCTCCGTAGAATATAGTCCTGACGACAGGCAAATCATTACCAAAAGCTCGGATCCCACCATTCGAATTTGGGATATAGATTCAGCGGCAATGCCATCGGCAATATCGGATACGACCTGGACAATAGTTGCCCCTCTATTAGCAAGCCGTGATATTGATTATGGTAAGCAGTTCGTCAATAAATCCAAGGATTCTCTGATGGTGACATTGATTAAAAATACAAGCATCCGTCCGTATATGATAGACAGTATGAGAGTTTCCGGTGAAAACAGCAAGGATTTTAGAATTCTAGATCAAGACACTTCACTTCTATTATTATCAGAAGCAACCAAGGATATTAATCTGCGTTTCCGCCCCACCGGCTCGGGCAAACGTACAGCAACGTTGAATGTATTTGTTTCAGGCGTAGTATTCCCTATTTCACTAGTAGGAGAAGGCATTACCAATCTATTGGAATTTACTGCAGATACTATAGGTTTTGGAACACATTTGGTAGGCGAACAAAAAGATACACTTATGGCACTCGTACAGAATATTTCAAACACAACTGTTACAATTTCGAGCATTGATTTACCGGTAGGAAACACAGATTTCCAGCTTATCTCGGGTGGGGGCATTACAAGCATTGCTCCGAATGAAATCCATAAAATAACATTGAGATACTCTCCGAAATTAACAGGAAAGGCAGTTGGAAAAATGATTTGCTATTATAATTTAATAGGTTCACCGGCAACATTTATTCTGACAGGTGAGGGGAAAACGACCATAGGAGTGAAGGAAGCGATTCCGGGTAAGGAATTGATTTCGATGTACCCGAACCCTGCGGATATGTGGATTCAACTTTGTTGTTTTAATTCTGATAATCAACCGGAAGTATCGGTAAAAGATATGCTTGGCAATGAAATGACACATTTGAATCTTACTCTAAATGTAGATAATGCACTGTTACTTGAGACTCGTACTCTCCCTTCGGGTTTGTATTTTGTACAATTTAAGGACGGGTCTTTTTCAGGTTCATTACCGTTTGTTGTAAAACACTAAGTATGAAATATGTATGCAAAATAGAAATATTCACTTAAGAATTCAAAGGTTCTGATAGAGGAATAATTAAAATTAACTTGAAGTATTTTCGTAATTCACCATAAAATTTTATTGTTTGGCTCATTATCACCTTTGGAATCCTCGATTTCTCATTATGATTTATTTTCTTTTTGCAATTGTCGTAATTGTAGTGTCCATTATCCTTTTTTTTCGTCTCAAGTCTTTTGGTGGAGAATTGAAAGGTGAGCGTTTGGCACGGGTTCTGCAATCGCCTAATTATAGAAACGGAGTGTTTCATTATCCTGTAAAAACGGAACTTATGTCAGGGGCAGGAAATTATTTCTCAGTTATGAAGCAATTTCTGAAAAAAGACCCTAATAAACAACCAAATTCACCATTGCCGACTATAAAAACTGATTTGAAAACATTACCCATGAATGAAACTTCACTTGTGTGGTTCGGACATTCATCCTATTTTTTACAAGTAAATGATTTTAAGATGTTGGTTGATCCTGTTTTGAGCGAGAGAATTTCACCCGTTCAATTTGCAGGAACAAAAAGCTATCCGGGAACTCGAATTTACTCATCAAGTGATATTCCCGAACTAGACTGCTTGTTACTCACTCATGATCATTACGATCACTTGGATTACCAAACGGTAGTTGACCTGAATCCAAAAGTTAAGAAGATATATACATCGCTCGGTGTTGGTTCGCACCTTGAGCATTGGGGAATTGAAGCAAGTAAAATTCATGAATTCGATTGGTGGGATACTCAAACGGTAACATCTGATATTCAATTGACTGCTACGCCTGCACGTCATTTCTCGGGAAGACGGCTTACGAATCGCAACCAAACATTATGGTCATCATTTGTGCTTACTACACCTAATCATCGTATATTTATCGGCGGTGATTCAGGCTATGGTGAACATTTTAAGAAAATCGGCGAGAAGTTCGGACCATTCGATCTTGTCATAATGGAAACAGGACAGTATAATGTTCAATGGGCTAACATCCATTCTATGCCCGAAGAAGCTGTTCAAGCCAGTGTTGACTTGAAGGGAAAAGTCATGCTGCCGGTGCATTGGGGAAAGTTCACCCTTGCTCTCCATCCGTGGACAGAACCGATTGAACGTGTTTTAGCAAAGGCTAAAGAACTTGAAGTAACAGTTACTACCCCACTTATTGGCGAAAGACTAATTTTGGATACTGTGTATCCAAATTCCCGGTGGTGGGTTTCGTAAGAGAGAATATTATATTTGTCTCTTGAATGAAATTGAACCTCACTGTAACAGTCTTAGTGAACTTTGTGTAAATCTTTGTACCCTTTGTGGTAAAGAGAAGCTATATAATACAGTCTTAAATTTCCTTAGTAAATTCTCGTTTATCTTTAATAGCTCATACATCAAACATGCCCCGCAAACCCAAACCAAGAGAACGAACAAACGAAACGCTTCTTCTGATGGCGTATGGCGCAGAAGAAATGGAAACGGTAATAATCATTGATATTCTGAGGCGCGCAGGGGTCTCTGTACGGGTTGCAGGTGAAAACGAGATTGTTACCTGTTCACGAGGTGTGAAGATTATTCCTGATGTTCTATTTGATGATGTACTCGATCGGGGGGCGGGTACTGCAATTGAATTTGCACTGACTCTTGTGGAAGTATTAGCAGATGGTGAGACAAAAGACAGAATTGCAAAAGATATTGTTTATAATATCAAAAGAAACGATGAGGTGGAAAATGCTGAAGAGACTGAAGAAAACCTACCTATCTAATTTGCACATTTTCACATCCGACGGCTCACTCCAATTTCCATATTGATTTCTGATTCTGAGTCTATAATAATATTGGTCGTTATCTCGCGCCGAAAGATCGGTAAAACGTGAAACGGAAGTGTCAATTAAAGGGCTTACCTGTACAAACCGTTTGTTATCACGGCTTCTCTCTACTACAAGTTCAAATTGTGCTTGCGGCTTACCACCCCAACTCCACGTAACTGTAATACCTCCTGAACTGATGATCAAAGAATTGCCTGCCATTCGAGAGTAATAAGACGGTCCCCGTTTTTAATGGAACTGATTGCAGGGGCAGGCGGGGCAATAATATCCGGTATCTTGCCCAACGTAGCAGCAGTCCAATTGCTTCTGTTCCCATGTAAATCCACTGCTCTCAACTTATACCAAAATGCTGTTTTTCCCGAAGAAGCCGGGACGGAATCTGCAAATAACGAATCAATGATTACACCTGTTATCAAGGAATATTCGCCTCCCGCTTTTAAGCTGCGCCCAATTTGATACCCTTCAATATCAATTGCTTGGCTGCGTGACCACGATAGTATAATACGCCCTCTTTCGCCCTGAGCTACAAAAAACTGCGGTGCATCAGGGGGCATATTATCCGGTACGGGTACGGAATGTTCAAAAGAACGTTCGCTCTCGTTACCTGCGCTGTCGAGCGAGGTAAGCGAATATGCAACAGTCGGTGAGGGAATTGCCCGCGGTCGGTCTGTATATTGTTTAGCTTTTTCCGATAATTGTTTGTCGGTCAGTCGAACAGGAGGTTTTCGGGGTAAACCGCGATAAACATGAAAGCCTCGAATCCGCTTGTCCGCAGATGTAGCCCAGGATATAAGCACACTGTCGGCTGCTGCAAGAGCCGCTACTACACTCGGAGGCATCAGAGGAGCATTGGCATTGGGTATAAGCTGAACGGGCTGGCTACGTTCGCTTTCACGACCGAAAACAGTATATGCGGTAACCGAATATTCATATTGCTTGCCATTGATAAGATTATCATCTTCAAATAAATAAGAAGCCGGATACCCTTCATCAAAAAATAAAGCCAGTACCTGACGATTAACAGCATGAAACACACCGTTTGTTTCATCGCGCCTATATACCTTCCACCCTGCTATACCTCGAGCGGAACTTCCGGTAATCTTCCATGATAAACGTGAGCCGTAGTTGACAGGTTTTGCTGTAAACTGTTCTGGTGGAGTAATAGTTTGGGAAGCAGAAGGAAGAAAATTTTCAACTGTGACAATCGGCTCATTACCGACTGCAATCGAATAATCATAATTATTGGCAAGACGTGCCGATGTATCTATATACTGCAAACCCAGTGCAGGGAAGAAGATATTCGGTTTGGAAAATAATAGCAGATTAAGAGTAAGACCCAGAGATACTTTTTCTGAGGTAGAACTGTTCTGATTGCTAAGAATGCCTATTAGACGTGAAAGAGTATCACGTTCAGGGCTATTTATCATTGATTCAAGTGATAGCTTGACAGTGGCTATCGGCTGGAATTGAACAAGTGATCCGTGTTTCTTACGAAGCACTGTAAACCCTTCTTTGGGTAATGGGTTGTCATTAGGAAATGTCCAGCGCAACATAACAGTACCATCAGCAGATTCAATCCACAGACGGGGCTTTAGAAGCGTTTGGGAAAATGTCGCCGAAACGCTTGCAAGAAATATCAATGCCAAAAAGGATAGGCGCATTGTTAATTGCTAAACATTTAAGGACATTCCATGCTACCGAAGGCAGCACAGTTATTAGTTGTATCTTCTTCTTTGAACTGATTTGAAATTGAAACAATCGATACTCTTGCCCCAACTATATCACTCGATGTAAGCTGAGGAGAATCAGTCAATTCAAATGAAGTATTCGGAGCAAGAGACGATAAAAGCTCTATTATTTTTTTAGCTGAACTTAAAACATCACCTGCGTCGGAGCGTTTTTTAATTGTGAACGTCGCCTCGAATTTTGTACCTTGAGTTATAGTAGTGGTTGATAAATTACGAAGGAAACAAGTATGATTCTTATCGAAATAAACTCCTATATTCATTGGAGCGGTTTCTGAATTCTGACCGGTTATTTTGGAAATATCTTCACAAGTCTGAATAGATGAACTGCCGCTCTCTTTATGCCATTCATTACCCAAACAGTTTGCATATACAAAACCTTCAGGGGATTTTTCTTCAGATTTCTCTGCAAAGCCGTCAAGGATTATCGAATTTTGCGAATCACCCACCCGAACGGAAATTTCACGGGTTCTAAAACTATGTTCAATTGCTACAGACGCTCTGCTATGGGATTGTACGGAAAGTACAGATTTCTCGCCCAATACAGCAAAATTATTTAACCATACCTTTGCTGTGTTTGTTTGGTCAGTTGCTCCCCAAAAATTCATAGAAGCATTACTAGAGCCAAGTGTATATGAAAATTTTGTGCAGAAAGGGGCAATCATCTCAACCCAACCGAAGGAATTTGAGGATATTGACTGAACTGAAAATTTCCCTCGAGTGCGAACAGTGGAGGAGATGTTCTTTGTGAATTCAATAGTTTCAGGAGTGATACGGAGAGTAGCATTGTCGAGTTCAGGCAATATTGCACCTGAAATTTCACTTCCTTTTTCAGTACGTCCGCTTTCTTCAGGGAGATCAAGTATTGTCCAGCGTTTTGTCAGTCCGCCTAAAAGAATCTGAGATTCGGATGATGTAAAATCAGCATGTATTTCTGTATTCTCGAAGGTAGTACCCATTATTGAAGTACGTCCCGAGCCGGATAAAGAAATAGATTTTTGCTCACCAGCAGCTGTAGAAATTTGCCCTGAAACTTTTCCGCGAGATAGACCAAGAGCAGGCAAAACTGTAAAGTCACCATTCAAGGACATAATCGAACCGAATGAACCGTTTCCGCTTTCCAAACGTGCAGTAGCCGCATAACGGTAAAGATGATGATTGCTTGATGTAAATAAAAGTCCGGCATTCCATTGGAGGGGAGAATTATCTTTTGGTTGAATTGTCGGGATGGAAATTGCTCCACCATTCAAATCAATATTAACCGCACTTGAATCAAATCCTGCAAGGCGGATATTCCACCCCATTCCAATTACTCCACCTAAAAGATGACATTCAGGAACAAAGCGAACACCTTCGGCACGTATATCACCTCCACGGGCATACCAATATAGAGATGATGGTTTTTCAAAAGATGACTTTGGATTGTTTTGTGAAATACCTGAAAGAGCGAAATCCATTGGTAATTGGAAATCGGAAAGTGCATGGACTGTTGCCGATAATTTACCGGTAATTCCTTGTATGTTTTGAGTGCCGGAAACTAAACCCCAACGGATATTTCCGGTCAAAGAAACGGTGTTCCCTATTTTTAATGATACAGGTGTTTCATCACTTGTTATTTCTACGGGGCTTTCGGCAATAATGCGTAAATGTTTTAATTCCATCCCACTTAGTCCGCTTACATCAGGTAGGGTATTTGTTCCGCTGAATCCGCACCACCATTTACCGTTTTCGATACCAAAACCGGCTTCTTTTGCAAGAAAAGGGATTGAATTGATAATGAAATTAGGTAAAGATTGCAATGAAACATAAGATGAATTGTCAAGCATCTTTCCTTGCGACACAAAGAACTTTACAGGAAATTGAGCTGAACCGGTAGGATTTTCTTCAGGAGTGGAAAGTGTGGTTTGTGACCATGCAAGAAATCCCTCGCCGGATGATGTTTCGGTAATCGAGCCGTTCTGTAATCGAACTAAGGCTGTATGACCGAAAGGAAGATTGAGAGGTTTGTTGTTTGTGATGGTAGCATGCCATTTCCAATTTGCATCGGCATTCAAAGAAATTTTTAGAGAGTCGAGAATATTCCACTCTTTGGTATGTGCAGCAGGGAATACAAGTGTTCCTTCGGCAGAAAGTTGCTGAACCGTGCTTTGGCAAAGGTCAAGTGAAAGTGAATCTAAAAGTATTGAAAAACCGCCATACTTGAATGTTTTGTTTTTACCGTCATGTCCCTTTACACTGAGTTTCAAATCGTTAGAAATCGGTTCCAAAAGTAAATTTTGTGATTCAAAAGTAAATTCTCCGCTTGGCATCAAGAGTGTAACCGTTGCAGTCGGAATTATCATCCCCCGCCATAGTGGATTAGACCAACTCGGGCTATAGAGGCATGATGTTGATGGTGTGATTGCAGGGTAATTTGCCTCGGATGAGAGGTCAAGCAGTAAAGTTTCCGCTGAAAGCGCAAGAGGCAGAGTTCCAATATGTACATCGTGCATTTTTACAGGGAGTGAAACGAGTAAATTGTCACTGCTTATTCTGTCAATCGGCAGACGGAAACGTCCTGAAACAGTTTGACTGTTTGATTGCAAACATGGAATTTTTGCTTCCCCGGCGAGAAATGCCTTGAGTGCAGGGTCGGTGAATTGGAGAGCTATGCCAATTGAGAGTGTATCATAATGAATATCAAGACATGAACCAAAGCCCACATCACCACCGTTTTGGCGTAAGGAAATTGGTAAGGCGGTTGTTTTGACAGCATTCGGAGCAAATTCAACCCCAGTAAAAGACACACGTGAAGTCCCGTTACCAATCAATGCCGCTGACCAATTAATATCAACCCATCCGTTAACTGTCGCATTATCGAGAGTCCATTCAAGTGTTGTACCTGTCCATTTTACTGCAGCAAAACTAAATGTTTTGGGAGTGACAAGCTCCGAAGTAATACTACCTACATTAGTAGCAACAAATTCATTCTGCTTACGGTCAACACTAACTCCTGAAAACCGAACAGGAATAGAATCATTAAAAATTGCTACATAAATTTTACCAGCACCGCTTAGTGAACACTCACCCACGCACAGTTGCGGAGAATCAAGGGTAAGCCAAAATTCTCCAACGTGGATTCTTCTGATGCTGTTGGCTCGAGAATTCCCACCACCTGAATTGGAGGAATCATTATTGTTTAGTTTACCGCCTCCAAGTGTACCACCTCCTGTTCCATTTCCCGAAAATGAGGTATCAGAGGAGGAGTCGTTATTGTTACCGGATTTTTTGGTAAAACCAAATGTAAATATTTCGCTTTTACCATCGTTGCGAGTAGCCGGTTGGTTACGTTCGTCGATTGCTTGTACTTGCCATGCGAAGCCTACGGCAAGCGGGTAATAGGAAAAAGGCAACCCGTCTTGTCCGTATCTGATTGAAGTTGCATTTGTGATTTTCTCGTACATCACAGGATTATAATCAATGGCAAACCGTTGGCTCTGCCCTTTAAAAACTGGAGTGACACGGAGTTTGTAGCGAACAATATTTCCGGCGGTTTGAACGCCCGTCCAAACGAAAATAGGCATTTGATCGGTTTTAAGAACCGATTTATCTTCCGGTAAAATCAGTGAGGGCGGGTCGCCGATAACCACATTGAACAACCTGCAAATACCTTCTGTAGAACCTGTAGAGCCAAGTTCATTGCCTTCACCATCGAACAGCCTGACACAAAATTCATAACTTCCTTCGGGAATACTATTGGTAGTAGATATTACCTTTTGGAGGTTAGGATCAACCCTTGTTGCATTTTCGGAGATGATATCTCCGCCAAAACGTGGAGTTACCGAAAAACCTGCCGGAATAGTAAAACGTGGAATAAACGGACTGTCATCCAGTGATTGTGCAATAACATGGCTTGTGCCGAACTCCTTTATTATATAAGAAATACGAGCGTTGCGGAATTCTTTGCTTCCTGCCGGATTTGTAATAACAATCTGAAATAACGAGCGGTCGCGCTGCCATTCGGAAATCTTTGCGGGCATTGGTGAGCGGGTTACAACAGTAATTCCTATCTGCCCTTGCGCTGCGGAAATACTTAGTAAAAGTGCTATAAAAAGAATTAAAATACGATTCATCAAATTATTCACGGGAATTGAGTAAGCTTTATTAGTAGCAAAGTACAAAATTTTGTGGTAATTACCGCATAACTGTACTATTACTTTTATCTAAACTTCGTCATGAAGCAAAAAGTTCCTTCTTTTTTGAAAATGTTGAAAAAATAATGTTCAAATGCCGTATCGAGTATTCTTTAATACCTTTATTTATCAACTTACATATAGTTGTCAATAAATTTTATATTTTTGCTGTAAATTCAATTTTTATCAACTTGGACAAAAGGAAAATTCGATGGAAAGTAAAACAACTGTCATGGGTATTGATATGGGCAGCATTTATGCCGAAGACTATACAGCATCGTTTGCATTTTATAATGGGTTACTCGGAATAGCAGATTATTCCCCGATGGGAGATTTCGCCTGTTATTTTCGTCTGCCCGACAAACGTGGATTGTATTTGATTGGGAGACGTGCTCGCGCCCCCAGACCAAAAACTGAAATCAGAACCACATTGTGTTTTGAAGTACCATCTACGACGGCAATGTTGGAAAAACTTCAAAAGGCAAATGTAGAATGTTTATGCGAAGTACCTTTAGATATGGGAGGTGATAATTATTGGTTTGAAGCGGTCGATCCATCAGGTAATATTATTGAATTTGTAGGCGGGAAATAGAGCCTCATGAGAATAAAACGAAAAACTGCATCAGAAATTCCGGTGCAGTTTTTTTATTGTCAGGATGTTGGGTAATTTTGGTGAGTATTTGAACCGAAATGCTTTCTTTTATGCGTAAAACAGAATATTAACTATGAATGAGAACTTTCTTTCCGTATGTATCATTGCCAGAGATGAAGAAAAGCTGCTTACTGAATGCCTTGAGTCTGTTGCTTCGATAGCAAATGAAATTATTGTTGTGGATACCGGCTCAACCGATGCTACAATAAAGATTGCTGAAAGTTACGGTTGCCGTATTCTGCATTATACATGGAATAATAACTTCGCCGAAGCACGAAATATAGCTCTAGATGCTGCAAAATGTGAGTGGATTTTAAGTATAGACTGTGATGAGCGGCTACTAAATCCAAAAGATGTTGTTTGGACACTTGCTGCAAGTAAGGCTTCAACTGGTGGATTCTTAGTAGATGTACGTTCGGATGCTGCCCGCACTGACGGAGCAATCGACAGTTATTCCTCCAAACTTTTACGATTGTTCAGAAATCACCCTAAAATTCGTTTTGAGGGTATTATTCACGAGCAGGTTTTGGAATCGATTATGCAACTTGGTTTAGAGGTAGAACATTCACCTGTCAAGTTTTATCACGAAGGATATAATCTCTCTCCTGATGCAATGCTCACCAAACAAAAACGTAATCTTACTCTTTTGGATAAAGCTATTGAACTGCGTCCAACTCATGCTTATGCATATTTTAACCGTGGCAAAACACAACTTGCTTTGGGTAATATAATGGCAGCGGAGAAGGATATACAAAGTGCAATAAAGTATTCAGGCGAGCAAAGTATTGTCCGTCCTCAGTCCTTATGTTATGGTGCTATTATTGCATTTCAATTATCTAATTATGACCGTGCCATTGAACTGGCAAAGCAGTCACTTGCTATAATTCCACAGCAAGTAATGGCGCATTTCATTCTTGGTGAATCATACTCTGCACTCGGACGTTATGCTGAAGCAATCGAAAGCTACGAGGCAATGGAATTCTCAGTGCAGTCTGCCAATGGACTTGCCCAAATTGCAGGGGAGTACCACCTTCCGCCTGAACAGCTCGCATTCCGTTTGGGGCGCAGTTATGCTGCATTACAATTGGGGCCATTCCAGAGTGCCGCGACGGACCTGGCGGATCACCAGCCAGAGCAGATGGAGGGAGACTGCGGCGACCACCAGCGCC
>JACPWH010000037.1 GCA_016197185.1 Ignavibacteriota bacterium | reverse complement strand
TCTAAGTTTTCATTTAAAAAAAAATAATAGGTAAAACTTTAATGAAATTTTTTTAAAGAATGGAAGTTTGGCCAAAAGAATCGAAAATACAAAAATGGAGTCGAAAACATTTCAAGAAAATTTTATTTTGGATTGGGCCATTCAGGCAACTCAAGGCCTTAAACACCTTCACTCCATCAATATAATTCATCGAGACATCAGACCTAGGTATTAAATAACAGCATATTTTAATAAATACTCATTTCTAAGCTTTCAAATCTCTCATATCTTCAATTTTCATGAAGTAATATATTTCTAACGGAACGTGACGAGATTAAATTGGGTGATTTGGGAGGTCCCAAGTGGTTGCAAGTGCTAAAGGCTGACAAATCATCGGAAAAATCAAAAAATCGTCGAAATTACAAACGAATTCGGTAAAAAAAATATAGACCCGATTATAACATGATTTTCGGAAAAATTATATTTATTTAAAAATCAATAATATATAAGTCTGACCGAAGCAAGTACATCGAGAAATATAAGAGATGAAGAACCAATGGAAGTGGACGTTGATGAGTCATCATTTCCTAAAGCCAACACTTCTAATGATAATGATATTTTCCAGGCATCTTTAAAATATACAAGTCCAGAAGTATGGGAAGGTGAATATACGTTTACAACGGATAATTGGTTCGTCATTCATTCTAAGCTCTCCTGTTTAACACATTATTTGTGTGAATTATATATAATTTGTTTATTTTTTTTAAATAAAACTAAGGTCATTGGGATGTGTTATCTACGAATTGTTGTTTTTAAAATTCGCTTTTCCAAAGGGTTGCTTTATTGCAACCCCACGTCCTGACCTTGGAAATTCCTTAATTTTTATAAACCTTCTCGAAAAGTATTAATTTATTTTCTTTAATGTACAAAAAAAAAATACTATTAAAATATTTATTATCGTCAAAAGATTGTTTAATAAAGACTGGAAAAATCGAATGAGTTCAAATGAGCTTTACGATCGTTTAATAGTAATATTTTAAATGTTTAAGATTTATTTTAAAATCGATTATTTTAATAAAAAAATATTTATTTATTTTTCAAAGAAAATTAAAACCTTTTTTATGGATTCATAACAATGACAACTCGATTTTAAACACAAAACCCATTTTTCATATTTTTTGAGTTAATAAAGATTATAATTGTTAAATAAATAGTGGTATTGATAATCATTTATTTAAATACTAATTTTATAACTAGAAATTTATTTATTTTTTAACAGAAGAAAATAATATAATTAGAGATTTTTTTTAGAAAAGACCAAAGACATTGTGCGGATTTTTTTTGTTGTTGTTGACTGTAAACAAAGAAAAAAAATTTATATTATAGTAAAAGAATATTTTTATTTATTAATCTCAATTAAAAAAAAATATTTATTGTAATTTCAATAGCGATCTCGTCATTTAGAAATTTTTTTAATTATAAAAATAAATATTTATTGTTTTAAAGAGAAATAAAGAAAAATATTTTACATATATTGTTCATCATTTAAAAGCTGAATGTTCAATTCATTAAGTTCATCTAAAATCAATCTGTAATCTTCTATCTCGAGTTCAGAAAAATAAAACTCCTCTAGAGACGGCGTCATTTACAGAATCCCATTCAATTTGATCAAATTGAACTCACTCAAATCATTCGACTTCACATTTAACACTTTCAAACTCTCAAGACCATTGAAGGCCTTGCGATTCAAGTCATTAAGCCAGTTGTCTTCTAATATAAGCGTCTCGAGTTGTTTCTGATGGACGAATATGTTTGCAGGCAATTCTTTTAGATGACATCTGTTCAAATATAACGTTTTCAAATTGACTAGAGACTTGAAAGCATCGTAATCGGGCATGCCTTCCCAATTCACACATTTAAAATGGGTCAAACTCGTCAAGTGTTTAAAACTGCGCCATGGTATTTCAGTTTTGCCGATTTCTAATCTACACAAACTTCCCAAACCTTCAAATATATTGACGTTAATTATGTCAAAATAATTAAAACCACTACATCTATTGTCAATCCTCAATGAGATGAGATTGGATGAATCGCCATTAGACCATTGAACACCCAGTGTATAATGTGTGAATTGGTAAAAATTCAAATATAAATGTTTCACATTTGGTGGAATTATGAAGTCACATGATTGTTCATGTTCAATCTCAATTGTTAATTGTTTGAGTTTGGTTAAATTGCCGTCGATGTGCGCCTCGACGAGGCCTTCCTTCACGATGAGCACCTCTTCCTGCAGGTGCTTGCGCGGCTCGCCGGAATCCTTCCCCGGATTCAGCGTCGTGATGTGGCAGTGCATCTTGTCGAGCGTCAGGGTCGGCCCGTCGAACACATCGCGGCGCACGCCGTTGGCCGTGGGCGTCGGCACGAGCTGCTGCCAATCGTAGACCTTGGATGACAGCTTGGCAGCGGGGGCCTTGGATGAATCGGCGGAGGACATGGCGGCAGCGGTAAGCAATAACAGAGGAACGAGGGATTTCATGGAATAAGATCGGTGACAGTCTGTTGTAGCCAGGCTACCCACGGACCTTTCGCTACCGCATCAGGCCGCGACAAGGTTGCAACACCGCCGCCCTTAAGTCCGGTGACTACGTTCCCCAAACCTTGGGTCGACTCGTCCACCCACGTGACGGCAAACGTTCCTGGGACACTCGTGAGATCGAGTTCCAACGCATCGCCCGTCATCGAATAAACGAGCAGCTCCGCATTCTGGTTGAGTCTCGCCATGCACCATGCGGTGGCTTGCGGAGTCCGCACGCGAGCCGCGGGCCGCATCCCCACGCGGAAACTGTGATGAATCGCTTTCTCAATCGCGGCCGTAAGCCCCGGAAACGGATCCTCACCGCGCCGCAGGATCACGAGATCGGGAAACGCGTCGCGATACTCGCGCAGCGCGCGGTAACGCATCGCCGGCGTGCCGGTGCGCACGGCTTGCGCGGCGCGGATGAACTCGGGCGAGTTCACGATGTTGCCGGGGTAGGTCGACTGCGCGCGCAACGCCGCCACCTGCGCCTCGGGCAAGATGCGCACACCCTGCTCGCGCGGCGCCTCGTTGATGCCACCCTCGATCGTGTAGAGCGAGCCATCGGGCCGGTAGAACCAGTGGTGAAAGTCGATCGCGGCGATCCGCGGGCCGCGCACGGGATCGGCGAGGATCGCGTCCATCTGCGCCTTGGGCAC
>JACPWH010000036.1 GCA_016197185.1 Ignavibacteriota bacterium | reverse complement strand
TATCTTCGGAAGGCTGATGAGTCATAATGCTCAAAAGTTGCAAGAACTCCTTCCTGATCAATGGCAACTAAACCGGCAAAAATCTACTGGGTTAAACGTTTCTGGGAATTCTTGACAACATGGGTAAAATAGACGCTTACGAGAGCAGGTAGCAGAACAAAGGAAAAATAGTCCGTGGTATCAGCTCAATAAAACGATGATAGCTCACCAAAGTAGGGAAATATTTTTGAAGATTGATATCTTGGGAACAATAAAAGTCTTTAAAAGTTCGCATCTTAGAGTAATGGAAGGCGACAAGAATTGTCATGATTTCACTAAGACGCAGCCTAGGAGTCCTAGTGACATATCCACGGTTGGGCAATAAAATTTGGTTGAATTCTGATTCAAATGTGGAGATAAAATCGTCGATTGAACAAAATAATGATATCAAAAGGTTTTCGAACATTTTGGATCCTGTTGTTTGTTGTGTGATTACAAGAACAACAGGGTCTTTTATCGCCCAAAATTTTTCAATCTTTTTCTCTATCGGCTAATCCAGAGTTCGCGTTTGATAGTAGGACTTTGGAAAAATGGACCTTCCATCACTATCTCTTCTGGAGCAATTCCTAATATCTTCCAGAGAGTTTTTCGATTATGAACAACGAGGTTCTCGAACTGTAACCCCATGATACTTTCCCACCCAGGAAGTTGGGTTATTAAAGTGGAAAAACTCTCTTTTTCTATGGTAGAACGATGTGGAGCTATATACTTCAAATAAAAGCACAAGTAATTATCACTTAAACGATAACGGCTCAATTTCTGCTCTTTTCCGCTTTTTAGATTCCAAGTAAAGTCTCTTTTTACAAAGCCTGCTTTGACCAATTCATCTAAATGCTTACTGAATATTCCCCCCATGCTTTTTCCTAATTCCTTGCAAATCTGTATAAGTTCTTTTGATCCATTGGCAAGAGAGAGGACAATTTCTTTGTGTCTAGCTTTAGTACGAGAAAAAAGGTCAGAAAATATCTCATCAAATTCTCGTACCAGCAGACCACCTTTAGTAAAACAAAGATCTTGGATATTTCTCTCGGCAGAAAGATTTGGTTTGATTTGCTCTAGATAGAGTGGAATGCCTCCTGTCACAGACAAAAGTTTGAATTTTTCATAAGGGGTAATGCGCTTTTCTTTTGGATGCCAAAACGCATTGCAAACTTCCAACGGAAGTTCGTCAAGCACAAGATCTGAGGTAATTCTTCCCAGAAATCCTGTGCTACTTAGGATATTTTTTTCAATCCACGAGGAAACGGAACCACAAAGCGCAATAATCAGATGGGGATTTTTACTAAAATACATATCCCAAGCAGTTTTCAAGTGGCCTAAAAATTGCGGGTCTTTTCCTCCGAGCCCAGAAATTTCATCGAGGACAATAAGGACCCGACCTCTTTTAGTTTTTTCCGAAAGACGCCAAAAGAGGTTACTCCAATCGTCTGGCTTGACACCACGAATACCAGCTCTTTCAAGCTGAAGCGCAAAATTGTCGCGCTGAGTTTGAGCCGTTGTCTTACGAACAGGAGGATTTCCAGAAAAGAAGAAGCTCTTCATTTCTTTTCCAAACTCTACAAGAAGCCTACTCTTCCCAATACGTCTTCTACCCCTCACAACAATAAGGCTAGCGCTTCTCTTCTCTAACAGCCCTTTAAGCCTACTCATTTCAGCTTCGCGTCCTATAAACCGAGATGGCTTCATTTTAGTCCTTACATTTATGACAAGAACATACTCGCAATAGGAGGAAAAATCAAGCAGCAAAAAGCAAATTAGCGATTTGCTGCTCGTTTTTAATTATAAAAAATCGAGCAGCAAATCGCTAATTTGCTTTTTGCTGCTAAATTAGGGACGGAAGAAATTTTATAAAAATCGAGAAGAACAAGTAAAGAAGGAAGGTAATACTGGTGTTCACAACGAAAAACTGAGAAACCGTTAAGGATCAATGGCAAGATTTATTGCGATTCATAGATACCGTTCCAATTTTCCTATATAAGTCCTGTTTTTGAACCCATCAACTTTTTTCATACCCTAAGCCTATAAAAAAAAACGCTTACACACAAAGTTTACCCAAACCAGTATGTGCTATACACTACTTACGTACGGTAAATTAACAATCACAGTATACGCATCATCGTGCAGCGATTATTTACTTTCCCCGACCTAAAAGAGCTTTTATTCTTCTACTTTTTTCGTTCCTTTGCGTTTCCTCCTTCAACATTCCTTATGTAAAAACGGAAAACGCCGAAGCGGAATGGCATTTGTTACGCCCTCTTTATTATCCTTTTTTAAACTATTCTGTTTGCTTATTTCCATTGCTATAGTACCTCTATACAGCAATTGAAGAAACAATTCGACAGATCTAGAATTGCTCTTAGTTTTTATTTTCTAACAAAGAGCTTAGCACCTATTAATAGTAGGCTTAATGCAACACAAGAAATCAAACGTACATGGTCTACCTGATCTTGGGGGATGCGAGAGTCTACTTGTTTTGATACTGGTTGGGATGGGGATGTTTCAACTGAAGAAAGCTTCCTAGTAGAAAGATGGTAGATTTTTTCTAGTCCGTCATCAATTTTTTCACGGATAGTAGAAGAATAGCTAGATCGTGCATCCAGCATAGGAGCGTACTTATATAGTTTTTGAGCCCCAGAAGTTTTTAAGTATTCGTTTGCTTCATTGACAATGTGCTGAAAAAGGGCGTCATATAAGCTACCAAGCTCTTTTTCAGATTTTGGCTCTTCATGACCAAAAAGCTCCTTAGCTTTAGATGTTACAAATTCTTTCTCTAAACTAGGATCTACATAAGTAGAAATAAGCTTAACTCTTAGATTAATCTCGGAACTCATAAATCCTCCTTACTTTTTAATTAAAAAATACTTGCTTTCATATAAACGCGGTCTACTTTAAGTAAATATGATCTTAACATAAGAACGAGATATTTTTGTATTATTTTTGGGGCTGATCTTTATTTAAAGCAAAACATTGTCTTTGCAGCCCAAGGATAAATACAGGTTTTTCTATAACTCTCTTTTAAGTTCTTATTGACTAAAGTAAGACAGAAAGGTATAGTTGTTTCCTTATCTTTACGCATTGAGCTTGTTTTTAAAGGAAAAACTAGGGCTAGCTCTGCGTAAACTAAGCAGTTTAGTCAAAAGGCATATCTTTCTGCTAGCTCAAATTTCGCTTAGTGGAATTACATAATTATACTCTAGAGGTGAAAAAGAAGTAACATGTCGGTTCAGGAAGTAAGAAATCCACGTCGTTTACATGATCATTGGCAGATACCGCGCCCTCTGTCTTTCGGTCCTATTATAAAAACAACAATAAATGCTGCTACTTATATATTCAGTACAGCTCAGCACACAATTTCCCGACCCTCCGTCATGGGCGGTTGTGTAGTAGTAGCCGTAGTAGGAAGAAAAGCAGCCAATCATTATCTATTAATTTCTTCCATTCAGAAGTTAATAAGCTTTCGGGAAGACCAGGCTAGGCAACAGGCAGTTCAAGTTAGAAACTTTGTTGATGGTTACCTTCACTCAATTGATTTAAAAATTAAATTAACTCCTGCTACGCGAAATGCGCCAGAAGTGCGTGATTTCTTAAAAAAGAAAATATTAGCAATCGCTGAGTATACAAGGGTCAGTAAAGTTTTTAAGAAAAAAGTAGTTCAAAACGTTTTAAATGATTTCATTTCTCTTTTTTCTGATGCAGAAAGGAGAATAAACAAAGACCTCGAAGAGGACCTTGGTTATTTTGAAATAAGTGTAACAGATTCTGTCAGAACAATTAAACCCCTTGGAGATGAAACTCATAACCAGGGGAAAATTCCTCTTCTTATCGTCTTTAAGAGTGGAAGGAGAATTGTTTATAAGCCACGTTCCATGCGACCTGAATCTTTAATTGTAGGCAGAACCAATAGTGTCATGGAAGTCATGGGATGGGGAACTTATAAAGTTCTATGTTGTCAAGAGAGAGGCGAGCATTATGGATACGCCGAGTTCCTTGAATATACCCCAGGCTGTAATACCATTCACAATATTGGTGACCTTAGAGAACATATAGGGAAGATGTCTGCTCTAGACTATGTTGCGGACAAACTAGGGCTTTCTGACCTGCACTATCTAAACATCATAGTAATAAACAACATTCCATACATTATAGATGCAGAAGTATTTCTTGCTCCTTCAGGCACTGAATCTGGAATTTTCGATGTAGGAAGTGGAGCTGCTAGTGTTTTTGACATGACACATGGAACGGTAGAAGCTTATAGGGGGAAAAATAAACTAGATTTTAGCCCACATTTTCAGAGGCGAGAAGAATTTGAATACGGTATGGATAGAGAAACACTTAGTGAAATAGGGGTTGACATTGATCAAATTCGTACTCAGACGCGTATACAAATGGCAGTTATGGAAGGATTAAACCATAGAATTAAAGCTATAAGAGATAGCCTTTCAGAAGACATAGGGCGTATTGTAGTGATAAACACTGATGAGTTAAAAAGAGGTATTCTGCCCTATATTGATTCACCTGATAGTAATCAAGCAGGAGACCGTTTTGTTGAGTCTTTACAAGAAAAACTTAAAGACCACGGATTTGATTTATTTTTACATAAGAAAAACCAAATCACTTCTGCACTTATACAGGATGGAAGCCATAATGATGTTCCCATTTTTTACTACAATAGTATTGATAAGACCGTCGTTTACGGTAAGACAATTATTGGGAAAAAGTTAATTAAGGGAAGAAAGCATCTAACCGTCAACCAAATTAAAGACTTAAGAGCCATGGTAGCAAGTGGTGAAGGAGAAAGTGATGTTGCCCGTGATTTTGGCATTAGTCGAGAGATGCTCTGTCGACATTTAAAAAAAATTTAGTTACTCACCTTACGTTAAACCGGCGTTAAAAAGAGGTTATTGCAAAATTAAAGAAAAATGTGAAAGATAGTCGAAACCCAGCATTTATTGGACAATTCCTTGGGATATTTCACGTAGGGAAAGTTACGATGCATAGCATGCTATAGCGCGTTTAAGTGAGAAACTATTGGCTCACACAATGGGAGTGTTTTTAAATAAGCAAGCAGGCAGACCCTTTACTAAATTTGGGGGTTTAATCGCGTAAAGTTGCACCTTGGGTTATATTTGGTTAATTGTAGACATTGGAAGGAATAAAGAAAGGTTTCGATCTATAAAAGGGATAAACCCATACCGAATGTAAAAATCCTTAGCTTTATTATTCTTAGCATCAACAATTACTGCAAAAACTGCAATCTCTTTTGAAACACGCTCACAACGTTCTAAGCTATCCATTAGAAGGTGCTCTCCAAGCCCTTTTCCTTGAAAATTTTTATCAATAGCTAACCTTCCAATGCGGACAGCTGGAAGAGGGTATTTAGGAAGACTTTGCTGAAAGTTGTGACTTAGAGACTCAAATTCGATCTGGGCCATGCTGACAGTATAATAACCTATAGCTTTCACTTGGTCGAGAAGCACATAAGTCCTTCCTATGCCAAGCCTATCATTTTTTTTTGCAAATCTTTTTAGGTAAAAGTTAAGCTCTTCCACCCCACAATCAAAATGTGCAATCTGTGAGGGTTTAAGTTTTGAGATTGCTTCAATTTCCATGGATATTTAGTTTAATCTCTGCTTTCTATACTTCTTCATTGATTTTTTCAGTCGAGGAGATGGTTCAGGAGGGCTATCTAGCGCTTTTAAAAAAAGATCCTGATCAGACTTTGAAAGTTTTAACTGCTCATGCTGTCGAATGATTTCGTTAGCAGCCTGTAGTGCAGCTTCTCTTAAAAAAGCGCTTACATTTATTCCCGCTAATTGAGCTGCAAGGGCTACAAGGTCTTTTTCTTGAGGAGAAGAGCGAAACTCAATTCGTGTATCTTTCATCTAAATCACCAGGTCTGTCTTTTACTTTAATAATAACATATTAACCGTACTTTGTACATACATATATATAAAAAACCACCGTTTTTTTTAATTGTTTCTTTATAAGCAACTTATGAAATTAGTCTTTTTTCGATAAGTTCCTTAGC
This sequence comes from Ignavibacteriota bacterium, assembly GCA_016197185.1. Classification (GTDB taxonomy): domain Bacteria; phylum Bacteroidota; class Ignavibacteria; order Kapaibacteriales; family UBA961; genus JADJXV01. Next base: position 3,049 of record JACPWH010000036.1, on the reverse strand, counting down.
TAAACTGATACTCCTCGTAGTTATAAGGTCGTAGAACAGCTCTTAAGAAGCTGGACGTGAAGTCTGAGAAACATTGGCTACATGACCTACTCTTAGGGGCGATCAGTTATCGTTAGGAATTAGTTTCAAAGCCAAACCACAACACCTGATCATCTATTCTATAAGGATATTTTACAAAAGTTTCCTTATATAATTCTTTGATTTTCAGATTATTAACAACATAGGATAGATTATAGATCACTTAATTTCTTTTGGAAAAAACCTTTCAAAGGAAGTAGCAAAGAATTAGAGCAAAAAGAGGGAAGTGCTCTTTAAACTAATTTTTCACAATGCACCTTTACCCTTGTCAAGTTCGTAGCCTTTATGCTACAATAAAGATATGACAGAGGAATTCCAGATAGAAGTTTACCAACATAACAACAGTTCCTTCCCTTTTATTGACTGAGAAAACACATTGTCAGTAAAAGAAAGAGCTATTGTATTAACCCGGCTAGCTCGTCTTCGACAGGGCAATTTCGGCGATTGCAAACCAATTAAAGGTAAAAGAACTAAAGGGCTATATGAACCTGCGCATTCATATGAACCCAGGGTATAGGATTTATTACGGAATTGTGGGTCGGAAAATTATTTTGATCTTGCTTGGTGGTAAAAAGAAGAGCCAGGATAGTGATATCCTTAAAGTACAATCATTTTGGAAACACTATTTATTAGGCGATTAAAGGAGGCCAACTTATGAAAAAATCTAAGCCTTACGAAAGTTTTCTAACAGAGCGATTAAAAGACCCTGAAGAAGCTGCAGCTTATTTAAATGCCGCTCTTGAGGATGAAGACTCTGGAGTGTTCTTGATCGCTTTAAGAGATATTGCTCAAGCCAATGGTGGAATGACACAAGTTGCTCAGGAAGCTCACCTTAGTAGAGAAACTCTTTATCGGACGTTGTCAAAAAAAGGGAATCCAACGTTGATAAGTTTGCGAGCTTTATTAGACATCTGCGGGCTTCAAATACATATACAACCAGCTTAGCAATCTTGCAATCGATAAAGAAAGTTAATGGCAAAAAACTGCAAAGAGTCACTCTCCGCCTCTTTCTAAGAACGTCCTATAATCTTTCTTATGTTGGTTATGTCGTTAAAAATTAACATGTTATATAAAATTGTACAAAAATTGTTTTTGTTTGGGCCTTTTTCATCTCCTTGAAAATTAGCCAAGACAAACAAAATAAGGGAATTTTGGACTCTATATGTGGAAAATGGAGCAAAATTTATTCTTTTCTTATAAGCCTGCTCCATATCAGGCCTATACTTAGCTAATTAAATCACTCCTTGCACAGAAATACTTATTTCTGTATAATGAATAATAAAGGAGATAATTAGATGAAACACGAGGCCCGTCTAACAGTAGATATGTCCTCTGAAGAACATATGTGTTTAAAGATGGCCAGCGCTAAGCTTGGCGTAAGTATGAGAGACTTTATACTTGCTGCTGTATTTGAAAAAATGGAAGAGATCGAAGATGAGTGGCTTGCTCAAAAAGCCCAAGATATTTTGGAAAAAATTGAAGCAGGAAAAGAAAAAGTTCACGACTTTGATAAAGTGAAAAAGCGAGTGATGTGAGTAAATATAAAATACAGATTGCTGAAAGCGCAGAAAAATCTTTAGCCAAAATTCCTAAAAGAGACCGAAGCAAAATTATCGAGAAAATAGAATCTCTAAAAGAGGATTCCCGTCCTACTGGATACATAAAACTAAAAGGATCTTCTAAAGTCGCACTATATCGTATTCGCTATGGTGACTATCGAATGGTATATACTGTTAAAGACGAAAACCTCATTATTCTTATCTTAGAAATAGGAAATAGAAAAGAGGTTTATAGTTAAAATTTGCGTTTGAATAAAAAAGAAGCCTTGTTCTTCCCAATAGCTTAAATTAAGTAGCTCAGCTTCAATCCTGCTAAAAACTTAATTCATATTATGTGCAATTTCTCCTTCAAACCTACCCTGTCTAAGAGTTTGATAGAACCTGACAAAACCGAGTGGCTTTAGTAGTTCCCTTAAGTTCATAATAAGAGGGTGTTTTAAACTTTAATTTTTAGTTATCCTTTTAACCTGAGTTTTGGGTTCAAAAACTCAATATCAACCCAGCTTCCTGTTCTTTCTTTAAATTAAGGTGAGGCTTTTTAGGCTGACGAATATAGGCCGCAATTGCAGCAAAAACATTGATGAAAAAGTTCCAGATCAACCTATGCCTTGTATGTTCCAGTTGTGAAATATTTTTGAGTTGATCATTCACGGTTTCAACTAATACCCGTTTTCTAAGTAACGCTTTGTCTTTCAAAGATACAAACTTATTTTTCATGTTGGCCCTTAGTGTAGTAAACAATTGCAGCCCCTGCTGAAAAAGCTTCTTTGCCATCTCCACAGAAATATATCCTTTATCACCAAATAGTTTTCCAAAGATCCCTTTGGACAATTTTTCAAGGACCGATATATCAGACGTATTCCCAGGAGTTAACTGAAAAGCTAGGATTTCTCCTAGTTCGTTGATAATTAGGTGGAGTTTGAACCCATAGAACCAACCAGCTGTTGTTTTTCCTCTTTTTGCCCAACCAGAAAAAACTTTGTTTCTTGGAATACGCTTGTTATGGGTAACCGTCTATTTTACCCATCTTTTTTTCTTTGAAATACCAAGCTAGCTTAACTTCCACGTAAAAACAACTAAACTAGGGGAAAGTTTATGCTCAAGAAAGCACCTGAAGAAAGAGAAGCTATGGTCAAGCAGTGGAAAGAAAGTGGTAAGACGATGGCTGAGTGGTGCCGAGAGCGCCGTATTCCTAAAACCATATTTTTCTGTTGGACAAGGAAGAAAAAACCTAAAGCAAAACTCTGTTTAGCTCGTAATCATTTTACAGAGTTAAAAAGTGAAGAGCCCCAAACCGGCATTGTCATTGAGTGCCGAGGGGTAAAGATCTACGTGGAGAAAAATTTCAACCCTACTCTTTTAACGAAATGCCTCCGATTGATTAAAGGAGAGACATGTTAACGCTGCCAGGT
>JACPWH010000035.1 GCA_016197185.1 Ignavibacteriota bacterium | reverse complement strand
TTGTAGGGTCATATTCTGCACTTCTGTAGAGAATTTTACCCGATGGCATTTGAAGCACTGGAATAGTACCATTATATCGATTTGTATCGGCAATAGTAGTTCTACTGAGAATTTTTCCATCTTTTGACAAGTGAAGAACAGTTTGTTCCAACCCTTTTATATATTGTGTAGTCAGAAAATACGACATCCACAATATGGTTGAATCCCTGAGTATTATACCCGTAAATTTAGTACGGTTATTAAATATACTTGACATACCTGTTACCGAAGAATCCAATACTGTATTACTCTTTTCAGTAAGATTGGAATCCAACAGCACAAGGCGAAGTTGATATGTATAATCAGGTGTAAGTTCTGTTGCTATATAGACAAGAGTATTGGAGTTTTTATCGTATCTGTAAATACTTTGCTGTGAGCTTTCCTTAAAACTTGACTTCCATCTGTTGACTATCATTCCATCATTATCAATGGTAAGGAGGAATGCCCACCCACCTCCACTATGCGCACCGGAAATAATACGAGTAGAAGAAATCTGTTGGAAATTTCCAAAGCCACTTGGGTCATCAGTATAAATGCTGTTGTACTTAATGTCATAAGTTTTGGTTTGGGCTTGTAGTGAAGCTAAGCTTACAATGAAAAAAAGTATGAAAATCAGTATAAGACGCATGGTACACCTATGATAAAAGGGGTATAACAAATTTGTTTTTACGAAATTACAAAGTATTTGCATTCATCCGTTACTCATTTATTACTCAATTTTAGGGATAATTGAAAATATTTTGGAAAGTGTGGCTTTTGCGAGAAAATTGCGGTCATTTTTGGGTACAAAAAAAGGGCGCAATTTCAAACGCCCTTGAGTAAGGTACTGGCATACCATAGAGATAGACGACAAGAAATGCGCCCCGCTCTCGCAGGGCGTAATCTTGTAAATGTCCTTCTCTAGAAAGTGCCAGTTTCAACTCTTAGGAATTTACAAAGCAAACGCAACGATATTTTTCTAAATTCAACTTACGAATTTATCTACATTCAAAAAAGAAAATTTATATTATTTCTGAAAACGCTGCCCGGACGGCAAGGGTGACCGCAAGCGACTGTTTGGAAATCAGACGAAGGAAACCCAAAAAACCTTCAAGGTTTTCTGAAATCTTGAAGGGCTTATAGAATTGTAACTGATACTTTCGTTCTAAAACTGCATGATGAGCGAGATATGGTGCGCCACTCCGCTACCTGAAACGGCATCACCCGAAATGGCATATTCGACACTAAAGAGGAATGGGATTGCTTCGATAGTCGGTTTTACCGACAAACCGCCACCCCACTGGGTAAGAGGAAGGAATTTATTCTGACCTGACTTCTCACCAAAAACAGCCCCTCCAACGCGAACTGCCAAGAGTGCCATTGGCGAATATTCCGCACCGAGAACCAAAGTTGGCGATTTATCGTGTTGATTATAGACAGCATCAAGCCCAAGAAGCACATATTGTGTAGATGGTAATTGGATTGTCTCGGGTTCTCCGCGAATAGTAGAGCGAACTACATACTCTTCTTGATTAATTCCTATTTCGGTAGCAACACCTGCACGAATGGTAAACGGGATAATATCCTTGCTGCCTGTTATAGAATTCCAATCATATCGTCCGCCGATATTTTGGATAGCCATTCCGAAGGTAAGAATATCAATAAGATTAACTTTTGCACCAAAATCAAAAGCGAATGTTTTTCCCGTTGAACCTGACCCGGTTAGAGCATCAATCAGGTATTTTGCATTAGCCCCTACAGCAAAAAAATCATTGCGCCACGAACCGCCAAGTACTATGTCGTATTGCTGATTAGAGAAATTACCGAGTGAACTGCCCTGAGCATTCGTAGCTTGAAATGAACCGTTGTAGAAGGAATTCATCCCGGCGGAAATACCCCATTGACTGCCAATCGACTGGGCATAGACGACAGACGCGTGTGTTCTGCCGAATTCGAGTGGAGAAGTCATCAGTGAAATTTGGGGACGATCAGGCAGAAAAGCAGAAAAGGCGGGATTGTAGAATAGTCCCGTCGGTTCATTTGCGATGGCTGTATATGCACCGCCCAGCCCTATCGCCCGTGCTCCCACAGGACGTAGGAGATATGCCCCAGCCAACCCCGAACCTGTTGATTGGGCAAATACAATACCCGTACCGCACAAAGCAGCTGCAACAAAAGTAAACAGTATGGCGCGGAGTGTATTCATGTGTTATTTGGATAGATAAAATTTCTCGGCGAACCGGAAATTATCGCCCTGAACTACACAAATATAAATACCGCTCGGAATGGAGGTTGTATTCATATCATAGGTCTTCTTCTCACCCGCTTTGTCACCACCCTGATGAATGTCAAGCACCTTCTTACCCAATAAATTATATGCTGCAATGGTAAGATTTTGCTGGTCCTGCGCAAGGTCGATTTCTACACGGTAAACATCATTTCCAACCGGAAAAATTTTATTGATCTTTGTTTGAATTGTATCAGCAGCCTGCTTGCGGGATAATGAGGATACAGTGTCGTAACGCTGTACATAATTGATACCGGACATTTTTTTGGAAAATGCCAAAAGTGTAGTGCCTGATTTGGAATTATATCCAAATTTGGTCTCGAAACTCATACTCTCTGAATAAACAGAGAGGAAGCAAGATATAAAAACTGTCAGAAAAAATACATACTTGAGGATAAATTTGCTCATATAGTAACCTTTTGGACAAATTATTTTACAAATTTAAGTGATAATATCGGTCATCTTCTTTCAAAACAAAACCGAAAAGAGTATTGTGATACTTCAAATATACAATGAATATTAATAAATGCCTACTATTGTGTAGAAAATCCTTCTAAAAAGCCGTAATTTGCATTTCAAATACTCGAATCAATGATTGTGCCACACATTCTAATGGTACACAATACGCTTATATTAGGCAATTATTATGCCTTTTGATGTAAACTGATAAAATTTCACAGATTTTAACAGCTAAGACATACTAATCTGTCAAAAGTTTAATCAGGAACAGTTTTCAGCATCTTTTTTTACGACATAATGACACAACGCGAGATTTATAAACTTGTAGAACGGCTTTTTTCGTACCAATTCGAGAACGAATTGGATTTATTGTGCGCTTTAGTGCGTTATTTTGTGGGACGTAAAGAGCTTAACATCATAGGTGGGCGGGTTTGGGAGCTGGATTCATCCGAAGATGTATATTCTTTGCGGTATCAATTCGGTGAAGTGGATGTCATTCCTGATGATTATTCCATCAAAATTGCCGAGCAGCCTGTTTTTGACCAACTCTCAGCACGGCGAACCGTCATAAATTACGAAACAGACACGTTGTTATTGGAAAAGGGGATACATCTCTATTCTGCTACAGGTGTAGGAGAAATGGTAAAGCGTGAAAGCGGGAAATTTTACAGTTATGCCTTGGCTTTCAACGGAGTACATCTCAATCAGGAATTTTTTGATATTTTGAGTGTAATCGGGAGTGCTGCTACTACAGCCTTGCGGAATCTCACCCGCCATGCCGAACAGGAAAAATTAAAGCGTGATCTGGATAAAGCATCCGAAATTCAACGGGGACTATTACCTGACCATACCCTTACATTCTATGATTACCATGTGTTCGGAATTTCATTGCCTGATAATATCGTGGGTGGTGATTATTTCGACTATCTGCGCTCACCGGAGGATGATGAACGGGTAAGTGTGGTGATAAGTGATGCAGCAAGCAAAGGTCTTCCGGCAGCAATTCAAGCTCTTTTTGTTTCAGGTGCAATTCGTATGGGGGCAGGCTACCACACTAAAATTTCGTCATTAATTTCGCACCTTAATAAATTACTCTACGAAACATTTCCTTTTGAGCGGTTCGTTACCTTATTCTACTGCGAACTCACAAGTTCACAGAACGGACTTGTACTTTTTGCCAATGCCGGACATTGCTCGCCATTGCATTTTTCTGCATTAACAGGGGAATCTCAATTGCTTAACCCTACCGGGGGAATTTTGGGAATTATCCCTGAGCAAAAATTCAGGGTCGAGAATATCAATATGAATTTCGGAGATATTCTGCTCCTGTTTACCGACGGTATTCTCGAAGCACAAGACAAAGACGGCAATTTATTCGGTTATCAACGCCTTGCCGATTTACTCAAAGAACATAGAACAGAAGATGCAAAAACATTAGCATATAGGATTTTAGAAGCTACCCAGATTTTCAGCACGGAAGCAATTTATTCGGATGATTCTACGGTTGTGGTGATAAAACGTGAACATCCCGTAGATAAGACAGAGTATTCAAGACCTACGGGAAGCATTGAGGACGAAGGGACTTAGCTCTCATTCTTCTGTGCAAAAGTATATTTTATGTATTGATTTTGGATGTTGTGATTTAAGTAGTAGGGGTAACTCAAAGTCTTAAAGAATTTCCAAAAAACAATTGTATGAAGCCTACCTTACCTATGCAATTCGGCAAGCATCCGATGCTTCTACTCCGCCCGGCATGAAGGAACTGTTATTATTCGTTTACAAACACTTACATCGTACTGAGCTTAGTCGAAGTGTTCGGGTACTTGGAATAAATTGGTTACATTAAGTGTTCTTGCAATTGTGTGTCTGTTCGGTTTGCAAAGTTTCGGTAATGACGGTGGCACAAGTCCTACAATCCAGGTGGATTCCGTTTGCTTCTCACGGGATATATTACCTATGTTAAACTCTAATTGTGCAATGTCCAACTGCCATGATGCTATAAGTCATAAAGAAGGACTTATACTTACATCGTATGCAGGAATCGTAAAGGGAGTAAAGCCGGGAAGTTCGGCAACAAGTGGAATTTATAAACAGATTGCAAATAATAAAATGCCCGAAGCTCCATATACCAAGCTCACTGCAGCTCAAAAAACATTGGTTCAAACATGGATTGACCAGGGTGCAAAAAATACTACGTGCGAAGTAACGAATTGTGATTCGGTCAATGTAACATTCAGCACAGTCAAATCAATTATCGTAAATAATTGTTTGGGTTGCCATAACGGGGCATCGGCATTCGCAGGTATTGATTTCTCGACTGACCAAATGATTGAAGATACAAAGGATTTGATTCTTTGTACCGCTATACATGCTTCATATTGTAAACCGATGCCTTTCAATGGTCTTAGTCTGACGAGTTGCGAAAAAGGAATAATTAACCGTTGGGCAACTGCAACCTCAGCCGGTAATATTCAGCTGGGCGAGCCTGTAGTTCAGTCATACAGCATTGCTCCTAATATTGTAAAAGATGCTGCGGTAATACAATTCCAATTGGAAAAACGCCAAATGATTACGATGTCACTGTATGGTTACGACGGACGTAAAATTCGTACAATTTCCGGCGGGGAATACTCGGCTGGTCAGCATGAAGTACCATTTTCTGCTTATGATTTATCAAGGGGGGCATATTTTGTAAGAATCCAAGCAGGTAATTCAATCCAATCGCTCATGTTTACACATTAATCAAAATTTTATTATAACTGAAAACCGCTGTTGCTTTTGAACAGCGGTTTTTTTATGAAGATAAAGTACGGTAAATTTGTAAGTGAAGATTAAGCTAATAGAAAGAATAAAAATTAGCCCTCGCACGAACCTGTTTACTTTTTCAACCCTATATTTATGATAGATACCCGTCACCGATTATGCTTCCAGCCGATTCTGATCGGAGTGATGTATATTATGATGTCATATTCGGGATATGCAGGTAAACCTCAATCTAACTACTCCATCCTTGATTCTCTCACTCGCTCTGCAGGGCAGAATCTCACCTCATTTTTATATAAATACTCCATAGATTCCTGTGGACTTACTATATCTGCCCATCCTGCTGCATGGCTTTTTCAGCAAGAGTTTGTATCATTAAGGAAAGTGAATTTTTACGAAGGTAATCCTTCTCAGCAGCTGAGAGTGGAGGTTCAGGTGGACGATTGTGCCGTTCGTTATTTTCTCTATAATGATTCGTCGGATTCTCTTATTCGCGAGGGGCAGGTAATTACCAAGGGTGTTCTTCATAAAGGTGGGAAACTTATTAATGTTCCACAGTTTTCGGCAATTATCAGGGATACAATCGCACGGGGTGATATAGGGATTGTAGAAACACCTGCATATCCATTTACAAAATCACTAATACCCGAGCAGCCCAAAGGGTTCTTTGGTGAAGTGGCTGAGCCTATATTGTTTGTAGCTGCTGCTGCAGTTACTGTATTGCTGTTGTTTACGGTTAGGTCGCAGTAGAGGATGCTATCGCTTAAAACGTCAACTGATACTGCAAACTCGCTTGATACTCCCGAAAAGATGGATTCCCCGAAACTGCCTGGGCATAATCGTAATTATTGGAATTGACTGTAAAAATCAACTGCGATGATGCCGTAAGTTGATATGCTGCCGATAAACGCCCGATTACCTGATTGTCCTGCCCGATTGTTTGTACAAAACTATACCCTCCTGTAAGCGACACCGTCAACTTATTCTCCAAATAGCTGTTACTGACTGTTTCCGAAAGATTCAGTGCTTTGGTGTTAAGGAATGTGGTATAAATTGCAGTATAAAATACACTGGAGGTAAAACTGAGCATGGGTTCAAGCGAAAGTGTATGCACAAGCGACCAAAGGGATGTATTGCTGTTTGTGCTGACTGATGTAAAGATATTCTTATCATCCATGCTTTGATATGCAAATGAAGCTGAAAGAGCATGATTTGCTCCCCACCCTGTAAAATTCCATCTGGGAGATACAGATAACATCTGAAAAATGTTCTGCACCCTCATCGTATCATTCAGATGAGTAGAACGCAAGCCGTAATTGGAATACTGTATATCCAGACCCAGATTATCCAAAATCTGAGCGGATGTTAAGAAAGAGCCTATAACCCTGCGAGTGGATGAAAGTCGTGTATTCCTAAGATTATTATACCGTATGCCGAACGAACCGCGCAACAGGAGTTTACTCTCGAATAAACGGACTGAAGGTGCTATTGTCCCTTCGAGAATATCATTTTGAAGTTGAACATATCCAAGCGAAATATACCCGGGACCTATCCATTGAGAATTTAACCTCACATTCCAAAATGAAGAGGGGGAGATAAGAATTGAGAGTTTAGCCGCACCGTCAATTTGGGAAGAGTATCGAGGCGTAAAAAGAAAGCTCGGAACTTTTGGAATATTATCTCCCGTCAGTTCGGGTGAATGAATATCGTTGGAAAAGGCAGATACACCCACCTCGCCGTTCATGGATACGATTCCTGAAAAGGGAAGTCCGAAGTTTAAGGTTGCTGCAAGGTTTTGGGTAGGTAGAGGCGACGTGGAATCAACCGATAAAGAAGAAGCGTCATCAACTGCTTGAATTGCATTAAAATGCACGAAATATTCGTTCTCATCCCCATAGCCGAGTTTAATAGCTGCAAGGGTACGTTTGAATTCACCGAGGAAACCTACCGTTGTATCCTTAGCTCTGGCTTGCCGGGCGATGCCATATAAGCCGGCTATTCTAAACTTACCCGGATTTGCCTCGAAACCTCCGCCAAGCATACGAACATCACCAAACGAAAGTTCTGAATATTTGGTAGAAAAATATCCTGCATGAACAGTCAGCCAACCGAAACGGGGGCTCATTCCGAATTGATTGAAGGGTTGCTGAAAACCAAGTCCGCTGGTAGCAGCATAAATTTCAAAGGGAATTTCCACCTTATCATAAAGTGAAATATTTGCTTTAAATATTCCGCGTGCAGAAAGTGGAGGCATACGTGGTTTCCATGATGAGTCTTGACTTGAAGACGTGTATCCGTCCACCGAAAGGTAGGCAACTCCGTGAAAAGTAATACCGGATTCTTGGGTAAACGCTATACTACTGCATAAAAGTAATACAGTTAAAGCAATGAAAATCTTTGTAATCAGTGCACACGTTGTCATTGAATTGAAAAAACGAAAGCGGTAAAAAATATTCGTTGGCAAATGAAAAAATATTGCAAGGGACTCCATTCCATGAAAACAGAGTTCAATTTACGAAGAAACAAGTAAATGATAAACAGACACGGCTTTTTTCTTGTTTGTCTTACGAGATGGATAGTGCTTTATCCTACTTACTCATTGATTTATGTTAAGACGGTAGATATTATAAGTATTTTAAATAAGTACTATTGTGTCCTTATGTAAATCTTTGTGTCTTTAGTGGTTGAAAAGAATTAAACACAAAGTTCACAAAGGTTACACAAAGCTCGCAAAAGTATTGGCTGTCCCAACTGTATGACCGAAAGAGGTGTCATACAGTATGGACAGATTTAATTATAATCATATTTATTGCTAATCTGAGCGACAGTTAACCCATAAATTTTCCGTAAATTGCCATTATAATTTGTTCTATATCCGAACTTGCAGTTAATGTCATCATCTCTCATTAATCTCGAGTCACTTCTCGAACTCAGTGCACGTCTCAATGAATCAAGCGACGAAGAATTTATTCTTAATTCTGCGCTTCTGACATTGATGGGGAAACTTCGTATCCTTAGAGCAAATGTAATACTGCCCAATCCTGAACAAACAGAATTTACCGTAGCGATTGCCAAGGGGCGAACGCCGATCTCAACGTTAGAGTTTTTTTCTGTCCTTACACTTCGTGAACTGGGTGATTGCGCAGGTGAGCGCATACTCCGTGAAAATAATTATCATTACGTAATGCCACTGCGTAACCAAACATCACTCTTGGCTGCAATATGCTTAGGTAAACCGTTTGGCTTGGATTTCTCGGACGAAGAGCAGCATTATGCTGCTCTCGTAAGTGTAGTTGCAGCGAATGCCCTCCAAAATGCACGGTCAATTCAATCCTTGCTGCGTTCCAAAACGCAAATAGAACAGCGCAACCAACTCGTTACAGCCATGTTCGAAATGAGCAGGGAATTCAGTACGCTCCTTTCACGTGAGCAGATTATCAAATTGTTTTCCTATCGGCTGATGGGGCAAACATTAGTCAGCAGATTTTCAATGTTTATCCTGAAGGACGGTGTGTTCGAAACTATTATTCACCGTTTGGGAGTTGATATTTCGCAAGATTACTTGCGGGAGTTTGCGGGGATACAGCAACCAAATTGGTCAAACCACTAAATGAGCTCGTATCAACCGCTTTAATCAAATTATAGTCTAAAATTAGGGTTTCCAATTTGGCAAGT